>JAJRQB010000010.1 GCA_024280485.1 Deltaproteobacteria bacterium | reverse complement strand
TATCGCAAAGGTTGCCATGATGGGCATGGCAATCGGGCTTCCTGTGGGGTGGCCTTTGGAGGGCTTGAGCCGTGTGCGGTGAAAGTCGCACGCACGGTTCTTAGAGAGCCCGGGGCTGGCAACAGCCTCGGGCTACTCGGTTGTGCAAGAAATGGAATAATGATTAATCCAAGCATTAAAGACATTCGTAATCGCTACCTTGAACTCATCAACTTACTCAATGATGATTCCCAAGATATTGAAGCTATCATGGTTGGGACTGCCGCGCTGTCAACGATCATTTATACGAAATATTCAATACTTGAAAACGAAATTATCGATGACCCGAAGAAAAAATTGGTCATAAATAAAACCATAAATGCATTGAAATCATCAAATGAACCACTTGATTTTAAGACTTTTACAGCATCATTTTTCCAAATCAATGAAGCAGTTCGCCTGTCATATGAAATATTTGAAGAGAAGATAAGCAGCACATAACCATGCAATGAAGCGGACGGAAAATACAGGTGTGGTTCGCAAAAAGCAAAATCAAATTTCGGTAGGTCACGCAAGTTCGCGTTGCCGCCGCTTATCATGACCGTTAGGCTCAAATCATGATGAGCCAATTATTTAATTGTTCCACAGGAGGAAACAACCGTGAACAAAAATCTCTATCTCATCATTTCTGCGCTTCTACTCACCTTTACCTTTTCAGCGCCTGCATACAGTAATCAACTTGAGCATGTAGTAGGTGGCGGTATCGGTCTTCCGTATGGTGGTGGCATCGGCGGAAATTACGAAATGGGCGTAAATGACTATTTTGCTCCAATAGTAGGCTTAGGTTCGCTACCGGAAAATATCGGGTGGAACGCAGGTGCACGACTTTACTACCCTGGACGTGATGCAAAGTTCAGGGGTCGGCTTACCGCACTGTATGGAACCAATACCATTCTTGAAACAACTTTCGCAGGAAGCAAGAAATATGATACCAAAACGGGCTTGTCTGGTGGCCTTGGTATTAATTGGCGTTTTGGTGACCACTGGGCATTTGATGCCGACTTCTTCGTTGTAGATCAAGACATCCCAGAGGGGTACAAACAGGAAGATTCAGTCGTCGCCGCAGGTTCTTTAGGTTTTAGCTGGCGCTGGTAGGAAAAAGCCTAACAAGAAAATGAAGACGGATGGAAAATAGTTGGGTGCTTGGTAGATTCAACGGTAGATTCAACTTCAAAGTGCACCATATTGTCTAGACCATTTTGAGAGTTAAGAGATATTTCTATGTTGCGTATTCCAGAGGCACCTAAATCAATACAAAAAGGGGTTCCCTTAAAGAATGTGCTTGGTTTAGAGGCAATCGATTGTTTGGCACAAAATATTTCATATGTTTACCCTGAATTTAATGTTCAGGAATTTAAAACGATTGCCACAGACAACTTAGAGCCTCTAGGAATTAATGATAGAGGATTACATATTGCTAGAGCACTTAGGGAACATCTGCCTAAAAAATACGAGAATGCGATTAATATAATTTTAGCCTCTCTTACTCCACCAAACACCGAAACTGAAGGTCTAGGATTGGCGGTTTTATTTTATCATCCTCATAGCTATTTCATTGCTGAATATGGCGTGGATGAAAAATACAATGAAGGAGAAGATCCGTTTGAAATATCGATGAAGGCTCAATATGAACTGACAAAACGATCAACATCAGAATTTTCTATTCGTCCGTTTCTCAATCAATATCAAGATCGTACTCTTTCAAGAATAAAAGAATGGGTATTCGATCCAGATCCTCACGTAAGGCGACTTTGTTCCGAGGGTACTCGGTCAAGACTTCCATGGGCACCTAGAATTCCGGCATTTATAAATGATCCATCACCGGTATTACCAATATTGGAAGCCTTAAAAAATGATGAAGTCCTTTATGTGCGTCGAAGTGTTGCTAATCATCTCGGTGATATTGCAAAAGATCACCCAGAGATTGTTTTTGGCATCTGCGAACGGTGGCTCACCGGTGCTACAAAAGATGTAAAGTGGGTAATTCGACATGCTCTAAGGTATCCTGCAAAAAAACAAAATAAGATAGCACTTCAAATTAGGGCTGCTGCAAAATAGGATATGTCGCCATGGGGTGGTCTAACCATGCAATCAAGCGGACGGAAAATTCAAGTGTGCTTCCCAGAAAGCAAAGTCAAATTGCGGTAGTAAGCCGAACCATTTCGTCGCCGCCGCTTATCACGACCGTTAAGGCTCAGAATTGATCGTAATGACCACCGATTGCAAAAATATAAATGTAGTTGTCGTCGAATTTGTAAATAAGTCTGTCTTTTTGACTTATTCGTCGAGACCAGAACCCAGAAAGGTTATGCCGAAGTGCTTCGGGCTTACCTGTACCAACAGCAGGATCACCCCGAAGCATTTCTTTCAAAATCATACAAAGCGCTTTATGCAACCTCTTGTCTTTTGTTCTGAGGCCTTCATAAGCGGCCCAGGTAGTCCCTTCAAAGACCAAGGATCTCATTTGTTTCCTCATTTGTTGGGGAATAACCAGAACGCTCAGCATGTGACCGAGAGGACTCTGCAATCTGTTTCATAAGGCTGGAATTTTGTAACACGTAAAGTGTTTCTTGTTCCCGCTCCCAGTCATCCGCGCTAATGACCACAAAGTCTTCACCACTTCGGCGAGTGACTTTCAGCGGCAAATGCTGGCGAGCAACCTGCTCCACAAAGTTTTTTAAATTGTCACGAAACTTGTTAACGCTAACAGTATCCATATAAAACCTCCAATTCTGTACGGGGTTACGGTACATGGTAGCAAGAAAGCCCTAATAATGCAATCAAGCGGACGGAAAACGCAGGTGTGGTCCACAAAAAGCAAAATCTAAATTGCGGTAGTAAGCCGAAAAATTTCGTCGCCGCCGCTTATCACGACCGTTGAGCCGGTAGGAAAACCCCACGGCTTTGGGGTTGGGAAAAACGGGGCTCATATCTTCTTTGCAGTCGATTGCAGTTGTTGCCGAATGGTTCTGCCGCTCTTGAAACGCATTATTTTTCAGACCACTGAGGTTTCCCTACAGTCTCGTTAGGCGCCAGAAAGAATTAAATGAAAAAAGTAAGAAGAAAAGACAGGGAAATTACACGACCTGAGGCCGAGGAAATACTCACAAATTGTAAATATGGAATTTTGTCTACCGTAGGAGAAGACGGGCAGCCATATGGTGTGCCTTTAAGCTATACATATAAAAACAACTGCATTTATTTTCATTGTGCTACCTCTGGTCATAAAATTGAAAATATTCAAAATAACTCTAAGGTTTCATTTTGTGTTGTGGGGGAGACGAATGTTATAGCCGCCGAATTCACAACCAAATATGAAAGTGCAATGGTATTTGGAGTTGCGTCAGAGGTGCAAGGGGCTGAGAAGGATAACGCCCTTATGTGGCTTTTAGAAAAATATTCTGCTGAGTTTATCGAGGAAGGTAAAAATGTAATTTCGAAAATGGGAAGGGTAACAAAAGTTATGAAAAAAGAAATCGATCATATCAGTGGCAAAGCACAAAAATAAATATCAGGTTGTCCCGTTCGCTCCACCTGCGACATTAATTGCCACGTACGGGGGGTAAACTGACCTCTTTGCCATAAGGAAGTCCGTGATGCTAGATAATTTTTATGACTGGTTACCTCCTTGGCTCAAGTAATCTTGAGGTTTGGTAAAACAAGGCCAAGCTTCACGATTACTTCAAGATTTTACTGATTTCTCTTGATTTAAATCAGGCCTTTATCTCGAAGTAATCATGAGGCTAATAGATTCTCTCTTTGATTGTGTAAGAGGCTTTTTTTTAGGGTTCAGCGGGGCGAAGTAGATAGCCAGAAATAAATATTGCTGTAGCGAATAGGTTGATAGATACAAAAACGTTCTGGGTAGATAGGTAACACTTTTCGTAGAATTCATAGATTGCCAAAGGAGGCGTCTATGGGCTTGAAGGGGGTTATCTTTACCCGGATATTTAATCCCGTTGTATTGCAAAAATGAGGGGCAACATGAAATTAACTTCCATCTCAATCAAATAACTTAAACGCGTAATACCGCGATATAATCAAACTGCCGGTAAAATGGTTCTGCCATAAATTTAAATGGTTGGTTGGCAAAGGTAACTTCATATGGAAAATATGATTTGCTACTGTTTCAATTACACTGAAAGTGACATCTGCAATGATGTCCTGCGTAATAACGGTCAATCGACTATTCTTGAATGGATCGTTGCCGAAAAACAAAAAGGGACCTGCCAGTGTTCAACGAAACACCCGCAAGGCAGATGATGCCTTGCTGACGTTCGCCGCGTTGTGAACGAAGTGAAGAAGCAATAAGAGAGGAAGAGATTTGAAAAAGAGCAAACTTCTCTGGGTTGGTATTTTCGGTAGTGCTGTCGCGGCGCTTTGCTGCTTCACACCGGTTTTGGTTGTTTTTCTTGGTGCCGTTGGCCTGTCGGCTGCCGTCGGTTATCTCGATTACGTCCTTCTCCCCGTGCTGGCGGTCTTTATCCTGATCACAGTCTACGCTTTGCTGAGAAGGGGATAAGGTGGTTGGCTAGCTTGTTGTTTCACTCCACCTTTGAATTATTTGTCATGCAAAACACTCTTCACCCCGAACTTTTTTGCCAGGGCTTTTGACTGCTCCCGTTTTTCCAATCTTTTCTTCGCTCGCTCCGGGGCTCCCTCAAAAAGAAACTGTTCCAGTTCTGTTTCTGGAATAACCGGGGGGACCATCTGCTTTTGACCTTTAATGTCGACGGCGACGAAGGTTAAAAATGCAGTGGCGCAGACGGTGCGTTCTCCACTAATCATATTTTCGGCGACAACTTTGACAAAAACTTCGACCGAGGTGCGGTTGGTCCAGGTGACGAAGGCTTCAAGGCAGACCGATTGCCCGCTGCCGATCGGGTGGAGAAAATCGACCGAATCGGTTGAGGCGGTGACGACCGTGGTGCGGGCATGGCGGGTGGCTGCTATGGCGGCGATATCATCGATGTAAAACATCACCTTGCCGCCAAACATGGTGTCGTAGTTGTTGGTATCGGAAGGGAGAACCATCGCGGCTTTTACGGCACGGGATTCTCTACAGAATTTGGCTTGTTTCGTTGTCATTGTGTCTTCTCCTGCCCGGCGTAGGGATCTAACGGACGATCAGTCTTCAGTTTAACAAACATCCGGTGGTTGCGGTCGGAAATGGCCGGGGGATGTGTCGTTCAACATTCAGGGTGCTGCTGCAGTATTGCAGTGAGGGAAGTTTCGAGGTCCTGTGCGGTGGCATAGCGGATATAGCCGTTGTTGCTCACCTGGCCGAGGGTGACACCTCAGTCTGATGTTGAAGAATGATGACCGGCTTGCCGATACCGTAGGCCAGACCGAGGGCGAGCATGACGTTCGGGGCCTGATCAGTCAGGTCGAAGATCGCCAGCCGACAGGCGTACAGCTCTTGACTGAGTTCGCAGAGGGCAAGGTCGTCTAGTAGGGCGTGGTCGGCTTTGAAAAAAGAGAACCTCTGTGATTCCAGGGCGGGCTGAATCCCCCGCGTGAAGAGTTCCTGGTTGGCGTCACTGGCGGGAATTGCAAGGAAGACCCGGTTGTCTGATTGCAGTGGCGTGATCAGAGATCCGTCAGCGTCGCGTTGGAAAAACTTTTCGAGAGGGCGCGATGCGATCAACTTCTCTTCAACCGCTTTGTTCAAAGCTTCAAGCTTTTCTTCGAGGCGGATGACCTGGTGGTTGATAGTTCTGTAGAATTTTTCGACGCTGGTCTTTTTGATCGATTTTCCCGATGGTGAATAATCGAAAGGCCCCAGTTTAAAGGTGGGAACCGTCAAGGTTTTATCTGCATTGAGTTGCTTCGCTAAAGAGTTGTAACTCTCCTGCCAGCTGTCGAATACGCGGAGATAGATGTACTGATTGTTTTTCAGATATTTACTTATTTTTGCCTGGATGTAATTAAATTTATCAACCAGGTCAGTGAGTTGAGCGATATCCATTAAATGTATGCCTTGGGGGGTATGTTGGGTGGTGCTGAAAGCCAGCGCTTATCGTCGTCATTTGATATAAATTAACACGGCTGTGCCCCTGCTGTTAAGTCGTGACCAAAACTGAAGGAAATACCGCCTTGGCGCTGGCGCAGATTTCTGTATACTCCTGGCAGCCTATCGGACTATCAGGGCTGCCATAAAACCATTCACCAACAGGCTCTTCATGACCGCATTTATCATTTGTCTCTATCTGGCCGTCCTCGCTTTTGGCTGCGGACTTCACTTTCTGAATAACCGTCATCTCAAACAGCATGGGCATCAGATCCCCCTGGAATTTGAGGGGGCTATCGATCCCGAAACTCTGGCTAAATCTTCCGATTATACGCTGGCCAAGGGGCAGGTCTCTTTGATACAGAGTCTCTTCGACAGCGCCTTGACGTTAGTCTTTGTCTACGGTGGACTCATGGTCTGGTATGACGGCTGGTTGGCTGGCTATGCTCTTCACTTTATTACCGCTGGGCTCGCTTTTTTTCTACTCTTGTCACTGGCGAAGACGCTGATCGATCTGCCTTTCGATCTTTATAATCATTTCAGGATCGAGACCCGCTTCGGTTTCAATAATATGAGCTTCAGGCTCTGGGGTGCTGATCAGCTTAAGTCGCTGTTGCTCTCCAGCCTCTTCTTTGTTCTCCTTGCTTCAGCCGCGTTCTGGTTGATTCAATCGTCACCTGAAAACTGGTGGCTCTGGGTCTGGGTTCTGATGGTCGGGTTCAGCCTGTTGATGATGGTCATCTCGCCCTATGTTATCGAGCCACTTTTTTTCAAGTTCGTGCCGCTTGAGGTCGAAGGCCTGGAAGAGAATATCCGTGAAATGATGGGGAAGGCGGGGCTGTCGGTGAGCAAGGTGCTGCAGGTAGATGCTTCCAAGCGCAGCGGTCACTCCAATGCTTATTTTACCGGGATCGGTAAGCAGAAGCGGGTTGTGCTCTTCGATACCTTGCTGGAACAACTTTCCAAAGAAGAGGTTCTGGCGGTCTTGGCCCACGAGCTGGGGCACATGAAGAAGAAACATATCTTGAAACGGATGATCATGATGGCCGCAATCGCGCTGTTTTATTGCTGGCTGGCGCATACCCTCATCGCCTGGCAGGGGCTGCCGCTGCTCGTTGGTATGGCTGAAGCCAGTTTTTATGCGCGGCTGGTGATTCTCTTCTTCCTCTCCGGCATCCTGACTTTTCCACTTACACCCCTGTTCAGTATTCTGTCGCGTCGGGATGAATATGAGGCTGACCGTTTTGCCTGTGAGCTGCATGGCAATCCCGAAGATCTGGCGACAGCTCTGGTCAAGATGAGTAAAGAGAACCTCGCCAACCTGCATCCTCATCCCAGCTATGCGCGCTTCTACTATTCGCATCCCCCGGTGGTGGAACGAGTGCGGAATCTGAGGACGATTGAGAGCATTGGCAACGACCTGGCGAAGGAGAACTGATGAGATCCGATCGCAAACAGATTCTGGATTGGGCCGAGCATGGCCAGCTCGGTGAAGGCTCGCTCTGTGATGCTCTGAAATTGACGGAAGCGGATCCCGCTCCGAACGACTGGCGATGCTTTCTCGATCGCCTGATGTTGTGGCTCGGCTCCATCTTCATGGCAGTCGGAGTGATCTTTTTCTTCGCATATAACTGGCAGGAGATGGGGCGCTACGCCAAATTTGGATTGGTTGAAATCTTGATCCTGATCACGGTCGGCATCTGCTGGAAAATCGGTCTGGATCGACTGTCGGGTAAAGCGACCCTGTTCTCTGCAACCCTGCTGATCGGTGCACTGCTCGCGCTGGTGGGGCAGACTTATCAGACCGGGGCCGATCCCTGGCAACTCTTTGCAAGCTGGGCGCTGATGATTCTTCCCTGGGTTGTCATCGCTCGCTTTGGTGGTTTGCTGCTGTTTTGGGTCGGGCTGGTCAATCTTTCCATGCTGCTCTACTTTCAAACCTTTCCGCGTTTCTTCGGTTTTTTCGGCTTACTGTTCGGCTCCGAGACCTTGCTCTGGACTTTCTTTATCTTTAATACCGTCATTCTCTGTTTATGGGAGTTTGCTGCCCAGCGCGGAGTCGTTTGTTTGAACGAGCGTTGGGCTCTGCGGGTGTTGGCCTTTGCCAGTGGCAGTTTAATTACAACCCTGGCGGTGTGGTCGATTGTCGAATTCCGTTCATTTGGGATTGCCGGGCCACTCGTTTACTGCGTCTGGCTGGCAGCGGCCTATGCTCTCTATCGGCATAAGTTTCAGGATATCTTTGTGCTGGCAGGTGGGGTCTTGAGTACCATCATTGTTGTCACAACTGGTCTGGTCAGGATGATGATTTTAAATAGTTTTAGCGCTGGAGGTTTGTTGTTTCTTGGTATGGCGGTGATCGGCATGTCGGCGGCTGGTGGCTACTGGCTGAAAGCGTTGGCCCAGGAGGAGACATCATGAAAGCTCTTGCCCGTCAAGCATTGTGGCAAAAGCTGCAAGCCGGTGGATTGGTTGAGGGGAATCTTCCTCGCGGCAATGAGATTGACTCCCCCTGGTACATTCGCGTGATGCTCGGGTTTGCCGGCTGGATCGGCTCGCTGTTTTTGCTCGGCTTTGTTGGCGCCGGTTTCGCGTTTGTGATGAAGAGTGCTCTGGCTGCTCTGGTTGTTGGCGTTTGCATCAGCGGCGGGGCATTTGCACTTTTCAGGTTCAAACGGGAGACCGACTTTATCACCCAGTTCAGCCTGGCGGTGGGCCTGGCCGGGCAGATGTTGCTGATCTTTGGGCTGAGTAAGCTGTTCGACGGTCAAGATTCTACTCTGTTTGGAGCCGCGTTTGTTGTCGAAGTGATTCTGACTGTACTGATGCCGAACTTTATTTATCGCGTCATGTCGAGTATGGCAGCAATGCTCGCGCTCTCTTTGTCTTTGAATAGTCTCGGTGTTTTCGGGATTGCAACTGCCGTTACTGCGGCAGCTTTTGCCTGGATCTGGCTGCAGGAGACCCGCCTGGTCAAATTCAGCGCGCTCTATCGTCCGGTTGGCTATGGCCTCGCCCTGTCACTGCTGCTCTACCGGGTCAATATTCTCTGGGGTCGCGGGCTCTGGTGGCATCGATCACGACATGCTGTGAACTGGATTGAAATCTATTCGCCCTGGTTGAGCCTGGCTCTGGTTGCAGTAACTTTTTTTGCGGTGGTCTTCATCCTGCTTAAACGTATGGATATCGCAGCGGCCAGCCGAACCGGGAGCACTGTTTTTGCTGGCGCAACTCTGGTTATGGCTGCATCTGTTGTCGCTCCGGGAATCGCACCAGCGTTGCTGGTTTTGATCGTTGGCTTTGCCGTTTGCAGCCGGGTGATGATCGGGCTTGGTCTGCTGGCTATGGGTGGGTTTTTATCCAATTACTACTACATGATGCAGTCGACTTTGTTGACAAAATCGATGTTGTTGTTCGGTCTGGGTGCTCTGCTGCTTGTGAGTCGATTGCTGATAAATAGATTCTGGCCGTCCAGATTTTTTCCACCTATTGGCGGAGGGCAAGTCGATGCGTAAAATCATTCTGCTCCTCACAACCTTGGTCGTGCTGGCAGCGGTTAACTTCAATATCTATCAACGTGAACAGTTGATAACCGAAGGTCGGCTGGTGTTGTTGGCACTGGCACCGGTCGATCCCCGCTCACTGATGCAGGGCGATTACATGGCCCTGCGCTTTGAAGTTGCCAATCAGGCTTTTCGGCAGAAAGATCTCAAAACCCTGGAGGATGGTCATCTGGTTCTGACCATCGATGAACAAAACCGCGCAACATTCAGCCATTTTGTTGCGGATTCAGCCCTGGCTGATGACGAAGTCTTGATGCGTTATCGTATTCGTGATGGTCGTTCAAAGTTTGCGACCAATGCCTTCTTCTTTCAAGAAGGGCATGCCAAAGACTATACAAAGGCCAAGTTTGGTGAATTTCGGGTTGCGCCGGATGGGGACTCGATTCTGACTAATCTGCGAGATAAGGACTTGGTTGTTCTGGGAACAGGGCAGCCCTGATTTTCATCAAAACCCCACTTCTGCTTTTTTTTGGATTTTATTTACCGGGCCGAAGAATTTTCTGATGGGAGAATTCTTCGGCCCGGTAGCGTTCGCTGGTCGTAATTTTCTTAGATGTTCGGAATGCGGGTTGTCTCGCCCTTGTAGTTTTTCAGTGTGTACTCAGCGTCATTCTTGTCGTCAATGTAGTAGTCCGGCATCAGCGGGATCTTGCCGATATTGGTGGCCAGCACGTACATTGGTTGCGCCAACCCGGTGGTGTGACCCCGCAGCGCGTCACGGATCAGCTCGGCTCCTTTTTCAACCGGGGTACGGAAATGATCGATTCCTGGGGCCGGTTCGCAATAGAAAACATAGTAGGGGCGAATCCGGGTGCGCAGCAGTTTCTGGTGTAGCTCTTTGAAGGTCGGCACATCATCGTTGATCCCTTTTAAGAGCACAGCTTGGTTGCCGACATTGACTCCACAACTCATCAACTCATATACGGCCTTTTCGGTTTCGGGGGTAATCTCTTTCGGGTGGTTGCACTGAGTATTGATCCAGACCGGCACCCTGTGGAAGCCGCCGATCGCTTTTTTCAAACCTTCGGTGATCCGTTGTGGAAGAACGATCGGCAGGCGTGAGCCGATGCGGATCATCTGAACGTGCGGGATCGCGCGCAGGCTGTCGATCAGATACTTCAGCTTTTCATCCGACAGCAGCAAAGGATCTCCGCCGGTGATCAGCACGTCACGAATCTCGTCGTGCTCGCCAATCCAGGTCAGGCCTTCTTCAACATCGAAACGCAACTGCAGATCCTGATCTACAACTAACTCCTTGCGGAAACAGTGGCGGCAGTAGATTCCGCAATCCTGGATGACGGTAAAGGCGATCCGGTCGGTGTACTGACGGGCAATACTGTCGGGACGGACCTCTTCTGTCTTACGATTTTCTTTGAAGAGCAGGTAATCTTTCATCCCGAATTTATTGACCTTCTCCTGCATTGAAGGGATGACCTGCATCCGGATCGGGCATGTCGGATCGTCTTTATCCATTAATGAGGCAAAATAGGGTGTCGTCCCCCATTTTGTGTCCAAAGACTGGATCGCTTCTTTTTCGTCGTCAGAGACATTAATGTAGGTTGAAAGTTTTTCGAGAGTGTTGACCTGGTTTTGCATCTGCTTTTGCCATTGAGCAGTCATGCTTTTCTCCATTATTAGGGTTATATCGATTCTGCGGAGTTTGAGAGTTGACGAAATCAGGAGGGATGAATGCTGAGGGCTATCATGTATACACTTCGGCCGTCAGGTGCAAAGGTGCACAGAAGAGATGGGGCGCAGGCCATCAGCCGCGTCCTGAAAATTGTCACTATTCGGTTGTTTTGGAACAGAGCGACCCGCGACTCGGTTCAACCGGCAGGTTTGAACCAAGCGCAACTCTGTAAGGAAAGAGGATCTGCGAAGCATCACACGGGGTGAAGTTCTTAACGATCTCCTTGCGGGGCAAGGACGGAACACCCAGATGGGGGTCGCCTTGTCGATCAGTCTTGATTGTAAGGAATAGTGATTATTCCTCGTGTCTGTCCCTGAACTTGGCAGTAAGCCCGGCCGGAGGGGGTTCCCTGCCGGCCGGACTGGTTCTGATATTTAGAGCGCAGCTTTGCGTGCCGCATCTAGCCAGCTGTCCCAAGTCTTCTGGTTCTTTTTGATCCATTCCTTGGCGTGGCGTTGGATATCCTTCGCTGACTTTTCACCGTCTTGCATTTTGGTATTCTGCTCGTTGATATCAGCTAGGGGGATAGTGAAGAGTTTGAAGAATTCCTTGGCCGCTGGATTCTTGGCTAGGAATTTCTTATTGGCTACGATCCGAATGTCGGCGACCACGAACCCGAGTTTAACCGGATTGCTGACTGCACCAGTAACATCACTGACCGTCATGCGCTCTTCTGCGCTCGCCTGCGAGGTAAAAGGCTTGATCTCAGGCACGTTGATCCACATCACGTCTTCACCCGGCTTGAATTTAAAGATGGTCCAGTTTGGTGCCCAGGTGTAGAAGAAAGCAGGTTGGCCGGATTTGTAACGAGCCAGGACATCGGCCATGCTGGCCGAATAGGCTGCCTTTACCGGGTTGATGTGGTCTTCCAGACCATAAACATCTAAATGGTGACTGATGATTTTTTCACACTGCCAACCAGCGGGGCAGGCGGTCAGATCGGCTTTGCCATCACCATCGGCATCGAAAGCCTTTTTGACTTCGGGACGCTTGAAGTCTTCGATCGATTTGATGTCATACTTTTCTACTTCTTTTTTCGAGACAAGGTAGCCTTGCAACCCGCCGGCCTTGACCACATAACCGACCTTTTCGGCCTTGTCGTAAAAACCTTCTGGAACCTGGCCGTCATGCATGGGGAACCAACCGTTGGTCCAGTAATCAAGGTCACCCATAACGAGACCTTGGTAGAATATCGGGTTGGATAATTCTTTAGGTTTCTTCGCGTTGTAGCCGAGTTCTTTCAGCCCGGCACGAACAATGGCTTCATGAAAGAAACCGGTGTTCCAGGTGGCGCGGGCCGGTTGGACCTTGATTCCTTTGCCGGGTTTCTGTTGGTCAGCAAAGGCCGGTATACATAGAGACAGTAGTAGCAGGGTAAGCAAAACACGTTTCATACTTTTTCTCCTCTTGAGCGATATGAGTGAATAGAACTAACAGACTACCTTTGAGCGATTCCTTGGGTGATTCGATCGAGAACCATTGCCAGCAGGACGATGGAGAGGCCACCAATAGTAGCCAGCCCGATCTCCAAAGTGTTCAATCCTTGGACAACAGGATTCCCTAATCCGCCCGCACCAATGAGGGCGGCGATGACCACCATCGACAGGGCCATCATGATTGTCTGGTTGAGCCCGGCCATGATTGAGGGCAAGGCGAGCGGAAATTGTACTTTGCGTAACACCTGCCAGGGTGTTGCCCCGAAGGCCGTTGCCGCTTCGATCAGTTCAGGATGAACCTGACGGATACCGAGATTGGTCAGGCGGATAATCGGTGGCAGGGCAAAGACGATGGTCGCCAGAATGCCGGAGACGGTACCGATACTGAACAGCATGACCACCGGTACCAGGTAGACAAAGGGGGGGGTGGTCTGCATGACATCGAGGAAGGGGCGCAGAAACATCTCGAAACGCTTGCTGCGGCCCGCCATGATCCCGAGGGGAATGCCGCTCACCGCACAAAAGGCCACCGAACAGATCACCATCGACAGGGTGGTCATGGTGTCTTCCCAGAGACCGAGATAACCGATGAGCACGAAAGTCAAAACGCTGAAAATCGTCACTCGTTTACCGGCGAAGCGCCAGGCCGTCAGGGCAAACAGCAGGATCACAACAAACGGTGGCAGGGTCGCAAAAAGCCATTCTAGAGCCTCCAGGCTGATTGCAACCGGTGCCTTGATGATTTGAAAATATTCACGATAATTTAGGACCAGCCAATCGACGGAGGTCTGTACCCATTCATCTAGCGGTATCAACTGTTCTTCAAAATTAAATATTCGCATCGCTCGGTCTTATCTCCATTATGTTAATCAGACAGTCATTTCAATTGATTCTTCTGGTTCACTGCGATGCAGGGTGCGCAGGAACAGATTTTTGGATACGGCCCCCAGATACCCACCCGCACTGTCAAGGATCGGCAGTGGCCAGGGATTGCTTGCGACTTCAGGCAGAATGTCCTGCATCGAATCGTTTGTGTGGGCCGGGACTATGTCGGCAAGATAAGCGTTGCTGATCTCTTGCGGGTATTCAGGGCGATCGATCAGTTCGCGTAGTGAATCGGCTGAGACGATCCCCTGAAATTTACGGATGCTGTCGATCACATAGCCGTAATCACGATCATTTTTGATCAAGCGCTGCAGTGCCGCACGGGGACTTTTGCCATCGGTGACAATAATGGTGACCTGTGAGTCGACTGCAATATCACCTGCGGTCAAAATATTGGTCGGATCGACACCGCGGAAGAAGGCGCGCACATAATCGTCGGCGGGGTTCTGTAGAATTTCTTCAGGTGTGCCGACCTGGACGACACTTCCTCCTTCCATGATCGCAATGCGGTCACCGATCCGCATCGCTTCGTCAAGATCATGGGAGATAAAGACGATCGTCCGTTTCGCCTTGGCTTGCAGTTTGAGAAGCTCGTCCTGCATTTCGGTTCGAATCAGTGGATCAAGTGCTGAGAAGGCTTCATCCATCAACAGAATATCGGGATCAACGGCTAGTCCGCGTGCCAGTCCGACCCGCTGTTGCATACCACCGGACAGTTCATCCGGCATGCTATTCGCTCTGGATTCCAGCCCGACCTGTTCCAATGCTTGTAGGGCACGTGCTTCTCGGGTTGGTTTGTCGATGCCGTCCATCTCCAGACCAAAAGCAGCGTTCTGTAATACGGTCATGTGCGGCATCAGGGCAAAAGATTGAAAGACCATACTCATCTTTTCACGGCGCAGTTTGACCAGCTGATCATTGTTCATGTTGACGATATCTTCACCATCAATAAGAATCTGTCCTGTGGTCGGTTCGATCAGCCGATTGAGCATCCGCACCATGGTTGATTTGCCGGATCCGGAGAGTCCCATGATGACGAAAATTTCGCCGGTATATATATCGAAACTGGCGTCCTGAACGCCAACGGTCGTCTCGGTTTTTTTGAAAATTTCTTCTTTATTAAGACCCTGCTCAAGTAAATGCAGTGCATTTTTCGGATGCGGTCCGAAAATTTTGAATAGGTTTTTGACAGAAATTTTGACGTGATTACTCATATATTTATCCTTATGGTTCAGGGTGTTAGCTTTGTGGTGATGGGGGGGGGCTGGTCAGGTGTCGTCATAACTATAACTACACTGAAGCCCACAGCCGGGGAGGAAAGAATGGTTGACCGCGACTCGCAGCGTTCCTAATAATAATTTGTTATTTGATTTTCTAAATGACAGAGCGACCCGCGACTCGGTTCAGCAGGAACTGCACGAACCAGGCGCTACTCTGATAGAAAAGAAGATCTGTGAAGCATCACACAGGGCGAAGTTCTTGACGATCCTCTTGCGGGGCAAGGACGGAACACCCGGGCAGGGCGTCGCCTATACCCGGCCATAGTACAAAGATTAGCGACTCAGGTCAAATAGAGAAGGTTCTGGTCACAGTTGAGCCGGTTGAATTGACAGAGAAGCCGATCTGACTTATATACAGATCGATTAATTCTTAAATCTAAGTCAGCGGGAGGGCGGGACGCATAAATGCGTAGCGGGCGTAACCTGGGAAAGGCTGTTTAATCAGTTAAGACCCACATGGCCGAAAGGAATCCAGCTGTGGCCAAGAAATCGATGGTTATTACCGGTGAATCTCTAGCTCGACAGGGTTATTGTCGAATCAGTAAACGAAAAAATGTTGTCGCCAGGATTGACGTTGAGAACTGGGTTGAGGTCTTGGCCAAGCATTTCGGCAAGACTCTGCATGAGATGTTTTCAGAAATTCTGGGAAATCCCGGACACCATGAAGATCTGTTTCGTCGCGAGTGGAGCAACGATCATCTCGACGTCAGTTTGACGACGGCTCGTACGGTTCCCTCAAGTTTCGAGTGCGCGGTTGGTTTTGAGGAGAAGGACGTGATTCCGGAATAAAGGGATTTCTAGACCGTCACACGAACAGCTCTTGATGCAGTTCCTTCCTGTTCTCCATTTCTTTCCAGCCTCTGCGAGGAAATCCCATGGCATTGCCCTGGAAGACGCTCGACCGATTCATAACCGACGATGAGGGAATTCTTGAGCTGCGTCAGCGCGGAGCGAGAGATTTTATTATCTCACTTGGCAATCAGGTGCTGATGAACAGCAAGGCGCAACGTTCTGAAATCGCACTCGGTGAGTTGGGCTGCTGTGGTCTTAAAGCACTCTCAGGTCCGCGGGTTCTGGTTGGTGGCTTGGGGATGGGGATTACCCTGCGAGCAGTGCTTGATGCTCTGCCCGAGACGGCAGAAGTCGTTGTCGCTGAACTCAATCCCAAGATCGCAGAATGGTGCCTTGGTCCACTTGCTGATCTGACCAACGGGGCCGTCAGTGATCCGCGCGTTACCGTTGAAATTGCTGATGTGGCTGATTTGATCCGTACGTCGCTTAGCTCTGGGTTCGATTCGATCATTCTCGACCTGTATCGCGGCCCCCATCCTCAGACCGATCGGCACAAAGATCCGATCTATGGCAGCCGTGCCATCGAACGCACGTGCTCAGCGCTCAAACCTGGCGGCACCTTTGCGGTATGGGGTGAAAACCCCGATGTCGGTTTTGAAGAGCGCCTGGTCTCTGGTGGGTTCAGCGTGCGTTGTGAAAGGCCCGGAAAGGGTGGCTATCGACATGCCGTCTGGGTGGCAGAAAAGAAGTCCGGTGTGAAATCGCGTACTCGCAAGAATAGAAACTAAAAGATAAGCGGTTCGGAAAATGTGAAGAGGAGTAGCAGTGGAAGGGTTTGAATTGAATGGTCGCGAATTTGTCGAATTGTGCAGTTTGTTGAAGTTGCTCGGTCTTTGCTCAAGTGGTGGTACCGCCAAGCTGGCAATCGCCGAAGGGCGCGTATCTGTTGAAGGGCAGGTGGAGTTACGCAAGCGTTGCAAGATTCGCTCGGGCCAAGTTGTTGAGTTTTCTGGACAACGGATCACGATTATCTAGAGGGTTAATCCTGCTTTTGAGTTCTGATTATTTTCATTCCGAAGACTCTTGCTTAGCCAAAAGCCGCGGCACAATATTGTCCATGAGAAGATCCACCAGTTCTTCTTCGAGGGCGCAACCGCGGAATCCTGCCATGATTTGTTTAACCTGTCTCTGACTACACGCTTTACGATAAGGGCGATCAGAAGAGAGGGCATCGTATACGTCTGCAACAGCGACGATCTTTGCCTCAAGTGGGAGGTTGTCGCGGTTCAGTCCTAAAGGGTATCCCTCCCCATCTACACGTTCGTGGTGAAAGCGGATGATGTTGACAACGCGCTGAGGAAGAGCGGCCTGCTCGGCGATTTTTGCTCCGTTGTCCGGATGTTTTTTGATTTCCAGCATCTGTAACTCTTCAACTCGCCCGGGATGGTTAAGAATGTCTTCGTGCAGGCCAATTTTTCCACAATCATGCAGCCACGCCCCGTAGCGAATATCCTTGATTTGCTCCTCTGACAATCCCAGTTCCTTCGATATTTCGATAGCATAGCGGGCCACGCGCTCACAGTGCCCTTTGGTATAAGCATCTTTCAACTCAATTGTCTGAGCCAATGCAAGTAGCATCTGCTCTTCCTGGTTGCGATGCCTTGAGTTTAGCTGGAACTGTTCCAGAGCCTCGTTGACATGTTGGAGGAGCTCTTCATCGTTCCAGGGTTTGACAATGAAACGGAAAATTTTTCCATTGTTGATGGCTTCCAGCAAAGATGTGAGGTCTGTATAGCCTGATAGAATAATGCGCACGGTGTCTGGATACAATTTTCGCACCTGTTCAATCAATTCGGTCCCGAGCATCTCCGGCATGCGTTGATCCGTTACCAGGAGCGAAATTTTTTGTTTCTTAAAAATCTCGAGAGCCTCTTTAGCACTTTGAGCCGTAAGTATCTCTATGTCATGTAGTGAAAACAGGCGCCTGGCCGCGTTTAGAATGAAAGCCTCATCATCAACAAACAGAACTTTGTGCATCGTTTATTCTCCGTAATTGATTGGGAATGATTGGTCTGGGCCGCAATCGCTGTTAAAAACGTTCACAGAACTGGATCGAGTATAACAGATATTATAAATTTCAAATATTCCTGGGTATCGAAGGGTATGCTTTAGTTGAAATAGTGGGAATGCTGCCCAGGCAGCATTGTGCATATTAATAGCGATCTGTATCTGGAAACCGGTAAAATAATTTGCATCCTGTGAAACTAAGGTTAGAGTTATTCAATAAAGTTTTTTAGCTCAAGTCAACAGGAGCGCTGAGATGGAGAATACACAAAAGCAGGAGATACTACTTGAAAGCGGCACGAACGAGATGGAAATCATTGAGTTCTATCTCGGTGGCCAGTCGTTTGGGATCAATGTACAAAAACTTAAAGAAATTATTCCTTTTAGCACCGAGCAAGTGACAAAAATCCCGGAGACTGATGATTCGGTCCTAGGTGCATTGCTGTTGCGTGGCAGTACAATTCCGTTGATAGATTTGAAGAAACATCTTGCTCAGCGTTACGATTCTTCTGAGGGAGAGGTTCGGGAAGTGATATTAGTCTGTGAATTCAACGGACGTATCAACGGTTTCAAGGTCGATGGCGTTAATCAGATTCACCGGATCACCTGGAGTGAAGTTCAGCCGCTGGCCAAGTTTATTGGTCAGTATAGTCCACGGTTCACGGGCAGCATTAATATCGAGAAACGTGAGATTCTGATCGTCGATCTGGAACATATTATTGCCGAGTTCGATCCTGAATCGGCTCTTGACTATGAAGCAGAATTTGAAAGTGATGAGAATAAACAGGATGTTGGTAAGCATCGTCAGCAGATGCGGATTTTTTTGGCTGAAGACTCCCCACTGATACGCGTCGGCATAGAAAAAATATTAAAAACAGCAGGTTATAGTGATCTTCACAGTTTCGCTGATGGTGAGAGTTGCTACAATGAGATAATCTCTCAAAAAAAAGAACTCGAGGTCAGTGGAGAGGGGATTAGAGGTC
The DNA here is from genome assembly GCA_024280485.1 of Deltaproteobacteria bacterium. Classification (GTDB taxonomy): domain Bacteria; phylum Desulfobacterota; class Desulfuromonadia; order Desulfuromonadales; family Geopsychrobacteraceae; genus Geopsychrobacter. The sequence continues at coordinate 18,559 of JAJRQB010000010.1, read as the reverse complement.
GACTGGATCTGTTGATTTCAGATATCGAGATGCCCAGGATGGATGGTTTGACACTGTGCAAGAAGATAAAGGAAGATCCGGTGCTCAAGGATGTGATTGTGGTCCTGTTTTCGTCGCTGATCAATGAGCAGATGGCGGCCAAGTGCGATTCGGTAGGGGCTGATGGCTATGCGACTAAACCGGAAATCCCCAAGCTGGTTGGGATGATGGATCGTTTTTTAATTGATGACTAGGAGACTGTCGGACTATCCATGACCTGGCTGCAAATCCGGCTAGTTGGCCCATATCCCAGCTCCTTTTTGCCCCATAGCTACGGCTATGAGCCTGCAAACGAGCTAAAATCTGTTCTCAACCATCCAAATTTTCGCTTCAGTTCTAACAGTCCACAGCCTCCTAGCCTGTTTTGCATTTGACAGGAGGCAAATTATAGATAGAAAAGGCCGGCCCTTAGGGGACCGGCCATTTTTTGTCAGTTATGGTGACTCGTTTAACCGATATTTTTTTCCAGCCTTTCGCAGACCCGTTGTGCGTCAGCTTTGGCTGTATTGATTTGATCCGGGGTCATCTTGTTTTCGAGGTTTTTCAGGACCCGCTGGGCATCTTCGTGCCCTTGTTCGGCAGGTAAACTCAGCCAGACGTGGGCGGTGATGTAGTCTTTGTCCACTCCACGGCCGAGGGCATACATCCCACCGAGGTTGTACTGTGCATCGGTGTAGCCCTGTTCAACCGCTTTGTTCCACCATTTCACCGCTTCGGCATCACTCTTTTCGACACCATAGCCGAAGACATAGATGACTCCGAGGTTGTATTGAGCCGCAGCGTTCCCCTGTTCTGCCGCGAGGGTCCACCACTTGCGTGCTTCGGTGTAGTCCTGGGGAATATTCTCCCCCTTGATGTACATGCTGCCCAGATTGTACTGGGCATCAAGATCGCCCTGCTCAGCAGCAAGACGGTACCATTTAACTGCTTCGAAGGAGTCGGCCTCGACTCCTTCTCCGCGAGCGAACATGAATCCCAGGTTGTGCTGGGCATCGACATGTCCCTGCTCGGCGGCCATCTGACACCATTTGAATGCTTGAGTGTTGTCCTGTTCGACCCCTTGGCCGAACGCATACATGATGCCCAGATTATACTGGCCATCAGAATTGCCGGCCTGGGCTGCCTTGCGGTACCAATGAACCGCCTGTTCGAAGTCTTGTTCGATCCCTTCGCCGTTGGCATACATCAGGCCCAGGGTGTATTGCGCATCTATGTGGTTTTGGTCTGCCGCTTTTTGGCACCAGATGAGAGCCTGAGGGTAGTCCTCCTTAACCCCTTGTCCAAACGCGAGCATCACGCCGAGATTGTACTGGGCGTCAGCATCGCCTTGGTCCGCCGCACGTCGGTACCAGTTGACCGCCTCGGTATCATTCTGCTCGACGCCTTGCCCCTGCTCATAGAGAAAACCGAGCGCCAGCTGCGCTTGGATGTGATTCTGTTCAGCAGCTAACTGGTACCAGCGAGCGGCTTCAGTGTAATCCTGCGGGGCTCCGTCACCGAGCTCGCACATGCGACCGTAGCTGTACTGTGCATCAGTTTTTCCAAGTTCAGCGGCTTGCTTGTAGCGGTTTTCAGCAATAAAGGTTGGCTCATTCATGATCTGATCCTGTCAATGGGCAACGGGCAGCTTTACCGGCGATTTGAAGAAAATTAGCAGATAGATGGATAATGTGCAAATCTCCATGAGATCAAAGGAAAAATCAGAAAAGAAAATAATATTAGAGTTTTGAGTGATAAGTCGTAAAGGCAGGCAGGATTTCAAAAATTAAAAAGGGAACCCGCAAAAGCGGATTCCCTTGATTTTTTTGGTTGCGGGAGAAGGATTTGAACCTCCGACCTTCGGGTTATGAGCCCGACGAGCTACCAGACTGCTCCATCCCGCGACAACGTGACGGAAACTAACCGATTGACTGACGCAGGTCAACCACTTAATTTAAAATTATATGAAAAAGCATGCTTTCTTGCCGATTCACCCTTGTCGACATGAGGGTGTAAGTGCTAAAAACGGCTCCTGTACGCCCTCGACCTTGAACTTTGACCCAAACCATATAGCGCTGAAGGGACTCTCTTTGCAAGATGTTATCGATCTCGATCAAGCCCTGAAACTTCGTCAGCGTGGCGCCTTGTTAGTTGACGTGCGCTCACCTGCTGAATTTGCTGAAGCGACCATCCCCGGTGCGATCAACGTCCCGGTTTTGGATGATGTGGAGCGAGCAGAGATCGGGACTCTCTATAAAGAGGTGGGACGACGCGATGCTCGCCGGCGCGGGATTGAGATTGTAGCTCCGAAAATTCCAGAAATGCTCTGGAAGATTGAAAACGCACGTCATCCAGATTCTCCTCCGGCCGTAGTTTTTTGCTGGCGGGGAGGGATGCGATCTCTGGCGATGACCTCTTTTCTCAATCTGGGAGGGATTCCTGCGCGCCAGTTGAGTGGTGGGCACAAGGCTTTTCGCCGCAAGGTGATAGATTATTTTGAACAGACCGATTTCGGCAAAGTTCTGGTGGTGCGAGGTCTGACCGGTGTTGGCAAGACTCTGTTACTTCATCGCCTAGCAACTGAAAAATATCCGGTTATCGATCTTGAGGGTTTGGCTAATCATCGCGGCAGCGCTTTTGGCGGTCTGGGTCTGGGAGAGCAGCCTGGACAGAAGATGTTTGAGGCTCGGCTCTGGGATCAATTAGAAGAGCAGCGTGGTGCTAATTACTTACTGACTGAGGGGGAGAGCCGGCATATCGGCCGATTGGTTGTTCCCCCACGTTTTTACAAGGCGCTGCAGGAGCAGCCCAGTCTTTGGGTTGACGCTTCACTCGATTATAGAGTGCGAGTGATTCTTGATGATTATCCCGCGCGCGATGATCTTGCCGCAGCATTCGAACCGCCCCTGCGTGCGCTGAAAGAGCGGCTTGGGAATTCTGCTGTTGCAGATCTGTTGAAACTCTTGCATGAAAAAAAGTGGGAAGAACTGACCCGGAAGTTGATGGTCGACTACTACGACCCGCTTTACCTGCATACTCTTCCGGCGCGCCGGGTTGAGATTCGGGTTGACGACCTTGATACCGGGGTGACCGATCTCAAAAGGGCAATTTCCGAGCTTCTGCAGAATTGAAATTCGTCCACTCTTGCGATGGCCCTTCGAGGAGCCTGTCCGACAATTCAGAACCGGCTGCAAATTCAGCAGTTTGGTCCATATCTCAGCTCCTTTTTGCCCCATAGCTACGGCTATGAGCCCGCAAACGAGCTAAAATCTGACCTCAAACTTCTGAATTTTCGCTTCGGCCCTATTGTCGGACAGGTTCCTAGCAGGTTATCCTGTCTACTATGGCTGTAGAAAATCACTCTAAAAAAACAATCTCGCCACTTTTCGTCAGCGATTTTACCGTCGACGCGGCCGCACCCTTCAAACGTCATCTCAACCGACTTGAGGTCGAGATCGGCGGGGAGGATTATCGTGGCCTTAAGCGGGTTGAGCTGGTCGAATTACCGGATGAGGCCTTCGACGGCATGGTCGATCTGACCGAACGGCTGTTGCACACCACCCAGAATAATTATAATCGGCAGTTGCTGATCGAACTTCAAGCGCGGGTCTACCTCGATAAAAAACGTTACTACGTCTATTATCGACTGCCGGAACGGACCATCCGTTTTGTGCCGAGTTGGCGTGAGCAGGTGTTGACGCGGGTTTTTGGCGGTCTGCCAGTGGAAACCTGCGACTGGACTCCTTGTCCTGGGCTGTTAGTCGGGTTCAGTAGTCGTTATATAGCCGATGATGCGGGGGGGAGCCTGCTGATACAGGTAGACTGCCCTGACTTAGAACTTCCATTGTTAACCGTCAGTCATGGCCCATACGATCCCCATACCCTTGAAGTCGCCCTTTATTTTCTACGTGAAGGTCGTGCGCGCGGGGCAATTATCAACCTCGGCTTTTCGGGTCGCGAACCTCTGACCGACCAGAACCTGCATAAACTGAAAGCCTGGGGGGTTCCTCTTAATCCCAGCAATATTGATGTCATCTATCCATACGTCGACGCCAGTGGCCATCCGTACTGCTATAAGCAGGAGGAGAGGCTCTGCGAATTCATTAAACTTTTTCCAGGGCCAGCTCCAGTCTTAATCGTTGATGTGCATGGTTATGTGGGTACCAGTACCGATGACCGGCGGGTGATTGTCGGGCTCGGTGGTCTGCCGCCATATCCTGATCCGCAAAATATGGGCGATCTAGAGGTTGTTGATAAGCAGGTTCAGCTCGACCCAGACGGCCGATTACGTCAAGGACTTGAGATGATCCGAGAGCTTTCTCCAGAAATTGTGGTGCAATTTTGTGTCGACAGTCATCAAGGTTATCATCTGGAAATGCAGGAGGATCTGAGTCTTCAGGGTCGAATTTTCGATCCTCGCCGGGAGCTCAGAAATTTGATTAAGGGGGAAGAGCGCAACTACCTGATGCCCGAGGATGTTCGTTGGCTCCCGAGTGCCGGTGCTAACGCTTTGCAAAGGATGCAAGCTTGTAAGCTGTACAGTTGCGCGGGATGTATGCATGTTGAGATCCCGACGTTGATCCGTCAGCGGATGGCGTTGCGCATGAAGGAGATGGCGATTACAGATTCGCTGACCAGTTCAGGGCTTTAAACACTGAACCGAGAAACGCGAGGCGAGAGGTTTAAATCCCCTCTCCCTGAGGACCCACAGGGCCTAAAGGAGAGGGCTAGGGTGAGGGGGGAAGCCGTGGCAATTAGGGCCTGTCCCCTGTCCCCCCTCATCCGGCCTTCGGCCACCTTCTCCCTCAGGGAGAAGGGCACTTTGTTAAAATGGCCGCTGATTCTTCATCTCTTTATAGGTTCCGCTGAATGGGGCCATCTCTATTGTGATTCCTTCGACAAAACTGTTGTCTTTGATCTTTAGTTCCTGCGGATTCTCCCCGCCATATTTACCGTAGGGTTCGCCTTCGTGTGGCATGTCCCAGGCGCGAATCCGAGCGGCCAGAAAATAGCTGCCGCCCTTCGGCAGATAAAGTGTGAACTCCCCCTTCTGATTAGTCAGGGTGGATGCGAACTCGGGGAGACGCTGCAGGTTGTTATCAGTGTAGGCGATGGCGAAACCACCAGGGACGGGGTTGCCCTTCTGATCGATAAGAACCCCGCGGATTCCAGTGTCGGTTTTCGTGTCGGAAAGATCTTTTTTGAAAAACATTGATGATTTAATCTGAACCATCTCTAGATTAACCTGAGTCAGTTTGCCATCAGCGACTCGCGCAAGAATCCGTTGATAATCCGAATAGTAGTCTCCGGTTGTCAGTGCACCATTTGATAAACCGCTGGTTCTTTTTCGCGCCACGACATAATAGTTGCCGGGTGGAACATCAATGCTGTAACTTCCATCTTCACCGGTTGGTGCCGATAAATATTCCGAGGGGCCGAGCAGGTTCGTGATTGTGTCGGGATAGATATTGATAAAGGCCCCCGACATTGGTGAAGCATAGGTCTTGAGCAGGATTTTGCCGCTGATACCGGTATGGCCATGACCATCGATCATTGTTGTGATCACCTGACCACCGGTGGCGGTTGTTTGTATCTTTGGTACGCAAGCCGGAAGCAGTAGCAGAGAAATCAGGCAACAGAGCAGTAATGGGCGCATGGGGTAATCTCCTTAAAACTATGCAAACAGGGGTGGCCTATATTGAAAATGATATCAATTGTAGCCGCGCTGATCAGTTTGTCAAAAATGCGCCAAACTTTAATCAGCGACGTAGGACTGGGCCAGAATTATAAAAGCGATAGTCTGATTTAACATCTAACTGAACCTCAGGGGGTCCTTGTGACGAAAATCTCCATTAAAGTTGGAAATCCATTAAAGCAGAAGACAGCCTGTCTGGTGTTGCCAGCCTATGAAGGGCGTTTGAAAAATTCTTTCTCTGAACTTGATGCATTACTTCAGGGGCGACTGCAGAAAGCATTTCGAAACAAAGAGTTCAGTGGCAAAAAAGGTGAAGCATTACTGCTGCATGCCGGTGAGGGAGGCTGTGAACGATTTTTGTTGGTCGGCCTCGGATCAAAGCGACAGACCAATGCCATTGGACTGCGCAATTTTAGCAGTCAGGTTGCGGCCTACCTGACCGAAAGACGAATTGCTCGCTGCCTTATCGATACGAATTTATTACATTTCAGTAAGGGTGCCGAAATGGCGGGGATCGCAGCGATCTCCGAGGGGCTATTACTCGCAGGGTACCGTTTCGATACCTACCGTGAAAAAACAGCCGATGCTGTAGCTCCTCTGCAGACTGCGTCACTGTTGATTGGTTCGTCACGGGATAAGCTCGCCGCTGAAGAAGCTGTTCGTGAGGCTGAGGCCATTTGTCGCGGCATCTGTCTAGCGCGTGATCTGGTCAATCTGCCGGGAAATTACAAGTCCCCGCAGCTTCTTGCTGACACTGCGCAGCAGATTGCAAAAGATCAGGGGCTACGTTGTACTCTTCTGCCGCGAGCCGAACTTGAGAAGCAGGGGTTTGGTGCATTGTTGGCTGTTGCTCAAGGCAGCGTGCGTGATCCTTATTTAATCGTTCTTGAATATCATGGCGGCACAAAAGACGAACGACCTGTTGCTCTGGTCGGCAAGGGAGTGGTCTTTGATTCCGGTGGCATTTCGTTGAAACCGGCGGATAAGATGGAAGAGATGAAGATGGACATGGCTGGTGGTGCCGCAGTTTTGGGTGCGATGCAGGCCGTGGCGGAACTGAAGCTGCCCGTCAATCTGGTCGCAGTCGTCCCTGCTGTTGAGAACCTGGCTTCGGGCACCGCCTATCGGCCGGGGGATGTTCTGACTTCGCTGTCGGGCAAGACGATCGAAGTCCTCAACACAGATGCAGAGGGCCGTCTTATCCTGGCCGATGCCTTGACCTGGGTCGGACAGTACAAGCCACGAGTGGTCATCGATCTGGCAACCTTGACCGGCGCTTGTATTATCGCCCTCGGGAGTCATGCCAGTGCCGTCCTTGGTAACCACGAAGGGTTGATTCGAGAATTGATTAAGGCGGGTGAGCGCTGTGGTGATCGCCTCTGGCAGTTACCTTTGTGGGAAGAGTATGACGCACAGATCAAGGGAGATTTTGGCGATATCAAGAATAGCGGTGGGCGGCCAGCAGGGACTATCACGGCTGCAGCCTTCCTTAAACAGTTTGCCGAAGATTATACCTGGGCCCATCTCGATATTGCAGGGACCGCCTGGGCCGATAAGAATACTCCCGGGTTGCCCAAGGGTGGTACCGGGGTGGGGGTGAGGCTGCTGGTTGAATATCTTCGCAGGCAGTGCTAGGCCGGATGAAAACCGCCCATCTGCGGCGTTACCCTTACCTTCATTGTTGCAACGTAGCTAGTGCTACGCCTTACTCTTCAGGCTGCGGGTGCCTTGCATATGGACACTTTTGATCCGCCTGGATTGTGATGTCTGTCATTTCTAGAATAAAAAAAGCCGGACCTTTGAATAGGCCCGGCTTTTTGCGTTTTACAGAGAGAGTTTTTATTTCTCCAGTGCGGCCACTCCAGTGCGAGAAATTTCGATAATATGTTCCTCGCCGAGTTGAGCGACAAATGCATCGATCTTTCGTGTTGATCCCGCAATCTGGATAATGTGGGTATCGTGGTTTTTGTGGTCGAGAATCTCGAATTTGTACTCGGAGTGCAGCGCCTCAAGTTGGGTGCTGTCAATCTCTAGTTTGATAATTGCTGCTTCGCGCCAGTAGCTGTGATCGGTATCGAGTTCCTTGGCGGAGATGACTTCGGTGAACTTTTCAAGCTGGTGGATCACCTGGCTGACCCTGGCTTCGTCGTCTTCGCGCAGGGTAATTGTCATGCGACTGATCCCCGGTTTGCGTGATTTACAGACGGTCAGGGTATCGACGTTGTACATCTTTTTCCGGATCAACATAGAAACCTTCTGCAATACACCCGGGTGATCGAGCAGATAGGCAAGAATTGCGCGTCGTTTCATTTTTTGCCTCCTTTTTTCTGAGGCATCGGTCGTTTGATGATCATGTCGTCAAAACCGCCCCCCGCCGGGATCATCGGCAGAATGACTTCAGACGGATCACAGATAAATTCAAGGATAATAGCCCCTTCAAGGTCGATCGCCTCCTGAATGGCCGGTGCGATTTGGTCGAGGGTTTCGATTTTACGATAGGGGATACCGTATGCTGATGCGATCTGACCGTAGTCGGGGCTCAGCATCGGGGTGCCAGCGTAGCGACCATCAAAAAACAGGGTCTGCCACTGGCGGACCATGCCAAGGTAGCCGTTGTTGAAAATCACAATTTTAACGTCGATCTTATGCTCCATGATTGTGCCGAGTTCCTGCATATTCATCTGGAACCCGCCATCACCACTGATCGACCAGACCCGTTCATCGGGTCGCACCAGTTTGACGCCGATCGCCATCGGCAGTGAAGCCCCCATAGTGCCAGCACCACCTGAGGCAAACCAACTGTTAGGCGTCTGATAGTTGTAGAAACGTGCCGCCATCATCTGGTGCTGTCCGACATCAGGTACGACGATATCCTGTCCCTGCGTCATGTCAGAGAGTTGGCTGACAATCGTTTTCATCAGGAGTTTACCCTCGTCGCCGAGGCCCCCCTTAATCTCCTTGCGCAGGTCATCTGCCATTACCTGACGGAATTCATCAATCCGTGCATGCCAGCGCCGTCGTGGTTTGGCTGTCAGCATTGGATCTCCGACCAGCACGTGCAGAGTGCGGTAGACATCGGCATTGATGGCGACTGTTGTCGCTACATTTTTATCGATTTCTGAGGGGTCAATTTCAACGTGGATCACGTCGGCATTTTGGGCATATTCATTCAGTTTGCCCGTCACCCGGTCATCAAAGCGCATACCGAAAGAGATCAGCAGATCAGCTTCGCTGATCGCGCGGTTGGCTTCAACTGTGCCGTGCATTCCCATCATGCCGAGACTTAAGGGGTGGTCTGCCTGCATGGCGGAGAGCCCATGCAGGGTGAAGGCGACCGGAATTTTGGCTTTCTCGGCTAATGCCTGTAAGAGTTTTCCTGCATTGCTACCGATAACCCCGTGGCCACAGAAGATCACCGGACGTTCGCTGCGGTTGATCAACTCAATCGCCTTCTTCACCGGCGCACGTGCCGGAGTCGGATGGTAGAAGAAGCCAGGCAGGTTAGGGCGTAAATTTTCCAGGGAAAACTTGTAGTCTTTGCTGACCTGCTGGTTCAGAACATCTTTAGGGATATCGAGTAAAACAGGGCCAGGGCGCCCAGTTGTTGCGACGTAGAAAGCTTCATGGACCGTTTTTTCGATCTCGTCGGCTTCCAGCGGCATGTAGGTCTGCTTGCAGATCGGCATCATGACGCCGACCACATCGCTCTCCTGGAAGGCGTCCGTGGCGATGACTCCGGTGGCGACCTGACCAGTGACTGCGATCATTGGCACCGAATCCATGTGGGCATCGGCAATGCCGGTGGTCAGGTTCATCGCGCCTGGTCCTGAAGTCGCCATGCAGACCCCAATCTGCGGATCGTCCGTCGAAAGGGAGGCGCGTGAGACACCTTGGGCCATGAAGGTGGCACCTTGTTCATGTCGGGACATGACAAACTTGAAAATCCCCAGTTTGTCCATGCTGTCGAATACCGGCATGATCGCGCCTCCGGTATAACCAAAAATGTGTCGAACCCCACGTTTTTCAAGGGCCCGTAGTAGCCGTTCCTTACCAGTCATCACAGCCTCTTTATTAATGATAATGGATTGATAGCTCGCCGAAATATGTCTCGGAGTGAATGATTACTTTATCGCTCTTAATTCATAAGGACAATGGCTAGTGTGAAAATATGTAAAATAATGTGTGACAAGTGATAATTGATGCTGATTAGTATCAATCTTCCGCAAAAGCGAATTTATCCCATCTCCCTGAGGGATAGGGATAGGGCTAGGGTGAGGGGGAATTGTGGGCTCTTTAAGGCCCCCTCATCCGACCTTCGGCCACCTTCTCCCTCAGGGAGAAGGGCTCAGGCAAGATCTGTGCTAATCATGTAATTAATTGACAGGGAATCGCGATGTTGTTGGAGTAAAGGGAGAGATTGTGATTAATTTTTTGCTCATGGAAATTGTCTCGTCCCGGTCCTGCTCAACTTGACATCATCAGGCACTGTTGCTAGATTGCGACCTTCGGTCAAATGGCCGATTTGCGAGTTTTGGTGGGAGCTTGAGGGATGAAAATTCTGGTTGCAGATCGACTGTCTCAGGCAGGACTCGATATCTTTATCGCGGCAGATGGGATTGAACTCGATTACCGGCCCGAGTTGAACGAGCAGGAATTGCTCAGTGCCGTGGTCGATGTCGATGCACTCGTAGTTCGTAGTGGAACACGCCTCACTGCCGGGGTCTTTGAAAAAGCTAAAGCGTTACGAGTTGTCGGGCGTGCGGGGATCGGAGCGGAAAATGTCGATCTTGATGCCGCAAACCGCTGTGGTGTGGTGGTGATGAATACCCCCTTCGGTAGCAGTATTACCAGTGCCGAACACACTATTGCGATGCTGATGGCTTTAGCTCGTCATATTCCTCAGGCCTGTGCTGCCCTGCGGCGCGGTGAATGGCAGAAAGATAGTTACCTCGGGGTCGAGCTGTCGGGTAAGAATTTTGGAGTGATCGGTGCGGGCAAGATCGGCCGTTTGGTTATCGAACGGGCGCTGGCGCTCAAAATGCACGTTCTAGTTTGTGATCCTTATCTGACGACAGAGGCAATTCAACAATTGGGCGGTGAGCAGGTTGAGCTGCCAGAACTACTACAAAATTCTGATTTTATCTCCCTGCATCTTCCCCTGAATCCCGAGACAAGAGGATTTATCGACGCTGATCTGCTAGCGCAGGTCAAGCCCGGTTGCCGTATCATCAATTGTGCCCAGGGTGGACTGATCGACGAAGACGCTCTGGTCGCGGCCCTCCAGAGTGGTCAGGTTGCCGGTGCGGCCCTCGATGTTTTTACTAAGGAACCTCCTGCTGCCGATCACCCCTTGCTGCAGTTCGATCAGGTCATCGCGACGCCGCATTTACGTGCGGCCAGTGCCGATGCCCAGACTAATATCGCGGTACAGATCGCCAGACAGGTGCTCGATTTTCTGCAACGGGATCTGATCACAAACGCGTTGAATGTTCCCTCGGTTAACGCCGATCTGCTAAAGACGTTACGTCCCTGTTTTGAACTGGCGGAACGAATGGGTCTTTTCTTGTCCCAGTATCGGAGCGGCCGATTCAAAGAGGTTTCAATAGAATATACCGGCACGGTGGCTACTCATCCGCTTGAGTTGTTGACTGCGGTTTTTTTAAAGGGGCTGTTACGGCCGGTGCTTGGTGAGCAGGTTAATGATGTGAATGCACCGCACCTGGCGCGTGAGCATGGAATCAAGGTCAGTGAAACGCGAGTCTATTCTACCGACGAGTTTACCAGCTCAATCCATGTTCAGATTGAAGGAGATCAGGGGAGTCACAGTCTCAGTGGTGCGCTTATCGGGACGAACGACTACCGTCTGGTGCGGATTGATGATTACCTGGTTGAAGCGATTCCAGAAGGAAATCTGTTGGTGCTACACAATGAAGATCGCCCTGGTGTGATTGCCCGGATCAGTACCATTCTGGCTGAAGCCGAAGTGAACATTGCGACACTCAATTTGTCCCGCCGCCGAGTTGAGGGGACTGCTATTTCGTTGTTCGGGATCGACAGTTTGATAGTTCCTGAGGTTCTGCAGCGGCTTGCGGAGGCCGATGGTGTTATCTTTGCCTGTCCGGTCAATCTTCCTCCGGCAACGAACTGGAACAGCAACGAAAATTAAGACTTTTTTGCTGGCATCGACCAGCTGATAGATGTGGATATTTATGACAAATTCTGATGCTTTGCCCGAATCTGCCCTTCCAAAAGGGGTGCGCGATTTTCTGCCTTTGAAAGCCGCCAAGGTCGAATACCTGCAGCAGCAACTGAGACAGGTGATGGATGACTGGGGATTTCGTCCGGTGATCACACCGCAGCTCGAATTTTTCGATCAGCTTGAAAAAGGGCTTGGTGGCGATCTTCATGCTCGGGCTTTTCGTTTTGATGACCGTCAGAGTGGACGGCTGTTAGCATTTCCACCTGATATCACCCCGCAGATTGCTCGGATTGCCGCAACCCGGATGCGCGAACTTCCGCTCCCCTTACGACTCTGTTACTCAGGCAAGGTGTTGCGTCACACCGAGCAGCAGGCGGGTAAGAATCGCGAAATTTTTCAAGCTGGTGTCGAACTGATCGGTCTCGGTCAGCCCGAGGCTGATGCCGAGATGATCGCTATGGCGATCGAATGCCTGAGACGAAGTGGTGCTAAGGATTTCACTCTCGATATAGGTCAGGTCGAATTTTTGCATGGGGTGATGGATCGTCTGTCGCTGTCGGCTGATCTGGCCCGTCGGGTGGCCGGTGCCATCGGCCGCAAGGACAGTACTGAGCTCAAAGCGTTGCTCGACGAGGGTGAAGTTGATGAAGCCGCGCGTGAAGAGGTGCTGGCACTGCCGCGTCTTTTTGGTGGTCGCGAAGTGCTGAAGAGAGCCGCAAGGCTGGTCAAGAATCAACGTTCTCAACAGGCTCTTGATAACTTAACTCAGGTACTTGCGTTGCTCGATCAACACGGCATTTCTGAGTACGTCACTTTCGACCTTGGTGAACTGCGTGGTCTCGATTATCATACCGGGATCACCTTTCAGGGCTTTTTGCAAGGTTACGGTCAGGCGGTCTGTAGTGGCGGACGCTACGACGGATTGATGGCCAACTATGGCAGCCCTGCGCCAGCAACCGGTTTCACCTTCGATCTGCTCAATCTGTTGTTTGCCCTCGACCGGGCGTTGGAAGATCAGGTTAAACCGGAGACTGACCTGTTAGTCTACGCCTGTAAAGGTGCCGTCGTGCGTGCCCAGCATCTGACACCGCAACTGCGTGACGCGGGATTCAGCGCCGCACGAGACATGATTGACCGCTCGATCGACGAAGCACTTGCCTACGCCCAGCTGATGAACTATCGTCGGTTGCTGGTTGTCCCTAAAGGGGAAGGTCCACTGCGTCTGGTCGATCCGGGCACAAAACAAGAAGATTCGTTGACCCTTACAGAGCTTCTGCAAGGTAAAGAGCTGTAATATAAAGAACTGCCGCCGTATTTAATGGGGCAGCCGCAAGGAGATAAAGAGAACACTATGGCCAATGTCGTGATTATCGGTGCCCAGTGGGGCGACGAAGGCAAGGGGAAAGTTGTTGATATCTATACCGCAGATGCCGATCAGGTGGTGCGTTTTCAGGGTGGTAACAATGCCGGACATACCCTGGTTGTAGGTAACGAAAAAACAGTGCTTCACCTGATCCCCTCAGGGATTCTGCATGAAGGGAAGCGTTGCGTTATCGGTAACGGTGTGGTTCTCGATCCCAAAGTTTTTCTGGAGGAGATTGAAGGGCTGAAGTCGAAGGGTTACCTGAAGGATGACAGCCAGCTGATGGTTGATGGAGCCGTCAATATTATCATGCCTTACCATGTCGCCATCGATAAAGCCCGTGAGGGTCGTAGCAGTGATCGCAAGATCGGCACGACCGGTCGTGGCATTGGCCCGACTTACGAAGATAAGGTTGGTCGGCGTGGTATCCGCTTTGCGGATCTGCTCAAGCCTGAAACCTTCCGCCGGCGTTTGAAAGAAGCTCTGCCTGAGAAGAACTTTTATCTTGAAAAGTATCTGGGACAGCCTCCTTTGAACGAAGATGAGATCTTCGCTGAGTATCAGGGATATGCTGAGAAACTCCGCTGCTACCTGGGAAATGCTTCGGTTGACCTTGATACGGCGATTCAGGGCGGCAAGAATATTTTGTTTGAAGGGGCTCAGGGGAGCATGCTCGATATCGATCATGGTACCTATCCCTATGTCACTTCATCTTCGACAGTGTCTGGTGGCGCATGCACCGGTAGCGGTGTCGGCCCGACAAAAATTGACCAGGTCATTGGCATCACCAAAGCCTATGTCACTCGTGTCGGCGAAGGACCTTTCCCCACTGAACTGCTCGATGAGATGGGTGAAGAATTGCGTGCGGCTGGCCAAGAATTTGGAGCAACCACTGGCCGTCCGCGGCGCTGCGGTTGGCTGGATATCGTCGCCCTGCGTGAAGCGGTGCGGGTGAATGGTTTGACAGGTCTTGCTTTGACCAAAATGGATGTTCTTAACGATCTTGAAACGATTAAGGTTTGTACTGCTTATCGTTGCGGTGATCAATTGCTAACAAACTTCCCGAGCGATTTAGATGTGCTGGAACAATGTACTCCGGTTCTTGAGGATGTTGCAGGCTGGCAGACCTCGATTAATGAAGTTAAGAGCTTTGAGGATCTGCCACAGCAGGCGATCGACTATGTAAAGCAGATCGAGGCATGGGCCGGAGTACCGGTGGTTTTGGTTTCGGTCGGCCCGCGTCGGGATGAAACCATGTTGCGTAGCAACCCGTTTGACTGATTGTCTGCCCCTAGCCTGCATATAAGGGTATTTTAAGGGGGTAAAAAAAAACGTAAAAAAGTGTTGACGCCCTCAGGATCATCGCGTATAAAGACACTCCGTAACGCGAGTCAGATTCTCTCGTAACACGAGCCGGTAGCTCAGTTGGTAGAGCATCTGACTTTTAATCAGATGGTCGTGGGTTCGATCCCCCCCCGGCTCACCATTTTTTAATAGCGTCATTTGCGGGTACATTTCCCGCAGGGCACTTAGAAGCTTAAGTCCCTATCGTCTAGCCTGGCCCAGGACATCGCCCTTTCACGGCGACGACAGGGGTTCGAATCCCCTTGGGGACGCCATTAACGAACGAAGCCTCTCTGCTCACGCAGAGGGGCTTTTTTCGTTGGTACCCAATGATTTGGGGATTCGAAGCGTAGCGAGCGCTGACTTAATGTCAGAAAAGTGGCCAGGGATGGCCGCGTCAGTGAGCGAAGGGGGGCCTGCGCAGGAGGACGCGTGATGCGACCGACGAAGCAGGCAGATCCCTTTGGGGACGCCATTAAACGAAGAAGCCTCTCTGCTTACGTAGGGGGGCTTTTTTCGTTGTGTTTTTTGAGTTAGGTTGGCTCTAGGTTGGTTTTGGGGGCAGGTTTTGACGCGCCTCCGGGTGCAGTGGAGAGAGAGGGATAGTTAGGGTGGCGCTGGGGGGGCTTTTTTGGGATTAATCTTTCACAGTAATAAATTTTGACATGATTGTATTTTTGATCACTTCGCTATCAAATACTGCGTCTTCCAAGCCAATCGCTTCTGTAAAATCAGCCTCCAAAACACCTTCAGCATCTCTAAAATCAGCATATTTAAACTTTGTTCGAATAAATGACGCCCCCGCCAAATTTGCTTGAAAAAAGGGACCATAGCTCAATTGCTCTTTGTATGATTCCTCGTCACCATCTAAAACATATTCATAATGTGCGTTCGGTGGAGAAGATGTCCACTCCAATTGTGCACCGTTAAAAACGGCATTTTTGAGGGTTGCTGAAAAAAAAGAGCAATCTATTAATTTTGCGTGTCTAGAAATTTTGCTGTTTGTCCAATAAAGTGGTTCATATGGAGAGAATTGAACAGAGCAGCATTCCACATGATCAAAACTGACATTAGTCAGTTCAATCGACTTATCTAATAGTGGTTTGCCCCATGTTCCATCATAGAAAGTGGATCCTGTTATGTCTCCGATTTCACATTTGCTGAAAGAAAAATTAGTTAACCGTATACCAGCCAAATCAAGCGCAAATATACCCTGCTTGTTTAATCGACGAATCGCACCTGCAATTCGGAAATGTGCTTCAGGACTATCCCACCGTTTGTAGTCATCAATAATTTCTTGTTGATGCTGAATATTCTGCGAACGTTGCCGACGATATTCAAAGAAAGAAAATACAATCAAAATAAAAAAAATGTCGAAAATGAGGCCCCAGAATTCCACCCTTAAATCAATTTGAACGTCGGGGAAATAGAGTCTCCAGCCTCCCAGTATGGCAAAACAGACAATTAATAGGGCTACCGCGAAGGCTAAATTTGATTGTTTGTAAAACACGTTCCAGTAATAGGCCACTTTCTGTTGCCAAGCAGGCTCGGGGCCAAATTGGCTGGCTATGGGCAAAGTAAATAGCTGTTTTTTGGTAACTTTCTCCCATCCTTGATTCAATAGTATCTTGAATTGGACAGTCCAAGATTTTGGCCTGACCTTCCGCTTGATAACGCGTGGTGGTTTTTCGTCCACACTAATTTCTCCAATAGACTTATTGATCTGTTTAAATCAGACTTGTCTTTCGGACCCTTGCAACATTTCGTACCTCATCAATCAGTTGACGGCTAAACGCTTTGTCGGGGTCTCTGGCTTTAGGGTGGTTAGGGCCTTCTATCGTTAAATAGTTGTGAAACCAATTCTGTCCCTTTTGCTACTTGATCAGAAGCACCTAATTCGTTGTATTTTTGTAGGACCTCGTCTAGTGCTTCCTCAAGGATTTCGTTATTTGTTGTTATAGCCGGGATTTGAGCAAGCTTGTCAGCAAGACCCTCTTTGGCACCAAGCAACTTTACACCCACCATAGTTGCGACATAGAACTTGATATTTGTAATTGTTTTACGCTCTAGGTCTTTATTGCATACGTCTGGCTTGAGATAATGCTCAACGGATTTCATGATTTGCACTGCCTTCAGATAAATATCTATTGGCAAATCTAGGCTGAAAATTTTTCTATATTCAGTGTCTGAATTAATCAGCGTTGAAGGACGTGCTCGAGCGCTATCTGGCTTCAAAAGGGTAATAGCCATCATTGTTTGTGCCAGATATGGGATGCTAATTATCTTGGCGATAGGCATCCCTTGATTTTTGTAAAAGTTCTTTTTACGGTCATAATAATAGCCATGTGCTTTCAGGAAATCTTCAATATTTCGGTGAATTTGATCAGAGCTTCTTAGGGACGCTGGTGGTATGGAGGTTTGACTGTTAGTTGCCCGAATAATTCTATCTCTCGCCTCTTCATTTTCTTCACAAAGGATTCTAACTAAGACAGCTCTTTCATCCCCGGTGTGATCCTCTAATTGTGAAAAATGCTGGTATATTTCATGGGAGGTCTGTAGCCCATTTACTATTTGTGGGTCTTCAATTGTAATTTGCTTTCCCGCCATAACTGCCTTGGGTGTAATTATTGTTACACCATTGTTCAAATACCAGAAATTGTCCGATTCTTTGTTCTCTAGGGTTTTTCTGATACCAGTGTTGACTACAACGCTTCCCTGATAATCCCTTACATTGGATTCAAAGATGCTCCTTGCCAAGCCACCTGAATCAGATATGAATTCGAAATATTTTGATAGACTTACTAGACATAAATAGCTCCCTGCGGCCGTTCCTATCGGTGATTCAGACACCTCCAGAATCCTCGATGAAGAAGGAACGTTCCGCGTCATTTCCAGTAACTTAGAGGCACCCACAAAATCAAAGGTAAATTCCGAGCCGCTGAACATGCTACGTATGTCTTCGCCTAATTTTTGTACCTTACCATCGACATTTGGGTGGACTTCAACACCTTGGGTTGCATAATAAAATTTTATATCCAGACGAGGAAAAGTTTTTGCAAGACCTTCGTAAGCATTCCTGAATAATTTTGTTTTTTCAATTAAATCTAGGTTGTATCTTTCGATGAAATCATCTGGATTATTTGACAAATTCAATAAATCTTCTGTAGTTTCTCTGAATTTTATGATTGCATCTTCTTTGAAAGAAGGTGAAGTTTTAGACTGTATAATTATAAGTTCAATATGATTTTTTTTAAGGTTATGGTTGATATTTGTGTCTTCTTTAAGGTTCTCACCATTGACAAAAGTGAAAATTGAATCAATTCCTCCATCACCACCATTACCAACAATACCGTATTTAATATCATCGTATGTTAAATCATAATCTTTCAATATCTCTGATGCTGTGTATATTTCAAAGTATTCTTCAAATGACAGCTCTTCATCTGATTCAGCCGCCCGATCTTTGACGATCTGTTCAAGGATTACTTGATCATTAGTTTTTGAACTCATAATCGCAAACTCCTTAGATTTCATTTTCAATAGTGATTCATTAGTTTTATAAAACAAAGGCAACCTACATTAAAAGCAAAAACTCGTAAAGATTCTAGTTGATTCCTGGAAGACTATTTCCATTGCACCTATAGACTTCAAACAGCAAATTGCAATCCTGACATCTATGATGGTGAATTCAAATTGCAAGTGCACCACGCGCTACGGGCCAGAACACTTCATGGGGTGTCCGGTATCCAAGACATTTCCGGGGCCGATTATTTAACCGTCTGACGGCTTCTGCAACGGTATCTTCGTTGACTTTGCGAAAGTCGATCCCTTTTTGAAAATACTGCCGCAATAAACCGTTGGTATTTTCGTTGGCTCCCCGCTGCCATGCAGCATAAGGATCAGCGAAGTAAACTGTCAGGCGTGTTCTCTTTTCGAGTTC
>JAJRQB010000126.1 GCA_024280485.1 Deltaproteobacteria bacterium | reverse complement strand
GGTTTGAATCGGGACTGAAAGTCCCTTAAAATCAAGGTCAAAGATCGTCATCCTCGCGAAAGCGGGGATCCACGCCTCTTAAAACCACTGGATTCCCGCCTTCGCGGGAATGACGAAATATGAGTAGCATCTGAAAGACTTGGACTATAGTCCATAGTTTTTTACGTGATGGAACCATAAAAAAACAGCCAAAACATTCGTCATTAGCATAGCAAGTTATTCGATTCCGATAATGACATTCGATGCATCAATGATCGCGCAAGCATCATCCCCTTCACTGACATTGAGATTGACAGCACCCCCGGCGGTCACTGTCGCGGCGATGGTATCCCCACCTCCAATATCAAGGATGACTTCCCCCATGACAGCATCGGTCCTGATACTGACGATTCTGCCGCGCAACAAATTTCCGGCGCTGAGCTTCAGTCCATCGACATCGTTCGAAACCAAAACTGAAGAGGCCTTGATAACCGCGTAGGCAGCCTCCCCGACGACAAGACCGAGAGTCTCAACGCTCTCTGCGGTGATAATGGAGACAATGCGATGACCCGATTTAAGCTCGATACAGACCTCGGCGAGAAGCTTGTCGACCCTGATGTCACAGACTCTCCCGAAGCAGACGTTCTTGGCGCTGATCCGCATCGAAATTCTGCGCATGAGATTCAAAGCGCGATCAAGATCGTCGGCATTTTTGCCGATACTCAGCAGAGCCTTACTGTGTTCCAATTCAACCATACGGAACATCTGGATCAGTCCCCGCCCCTCTTCCGTGAGAGATGTTCCTCCGCCAGTACGTCCGCCCGTCACATTCACCGTCAGAGGTTTGTCGGCCAGGTTATTCATGCTGTTAACTGCATCCCAGGCACCTTTGTAACTCATCCCTGCCGCTTTGGAAGCCTTTGTGATTGAACCGTACTCGTCAATCTTTTCCAGCAGTTCGATCCGTCGACCCTGGAGAAACGCCTTGCGGTTCTTATTCAGCCACAAGGGCGCGGCGAACTCGACACTCTGATCGTTCTTATCTGGCATTTTGATTCTCTCCGACTGGATAAATTGATCTATTCAGCCATGCGCTATATAGGCTACTACATAACGCATGATAAACGTATCCAAAATCAACGGTTCTATAACCCAAAAGAAGATTTGTCGCCACCACCAGAAGTAGGCGCTTCTAGGCGAGACACCAAGGTCACCAAGAAATGCTTAAAAACCTAATATTCTTGTTTCTCTTGGCGCTCTGGGTGCCAAATTTCAGGGTTTCGACATGAACCTTTTTATTGGTTATAGGGGGATTTCATCAAACTGCATATCCAACAGATTGATCGACAACATCCGCTTATTTAAACCACGCCCCTGGCCTAACAGCACCTTACAGGCTTCGGCAACCTGCAGGCTGGCGGCAACAGCCGGGGTGAAAGATGGATTTCCCAGACCGGCCTCTATTCCTTTACCACCGCTCCAGTTTGCGTAAAGTTTCTGCATTGATCCATCTCCAGGCGAGACCGTCATCACCTGACCGTACCAACCGGCAATGGCTCCATGAACAAGCGGAATGTTCAACTGGCTACAGATCTCAGCCAGCTCAAGCCGTGTCGGTATATTATCAACCGCATCGATCGCCAGCACGGCTCCGTCCAGCAACTCTGATCCATTCTCCAGACTGAACGCGGCATTTATCGCGCTGACGCTGACCGCCGGATTAATTTCTGCAATTCTTTTTACGGCCGCATCAGCCTTCGATGTGCCGAGCAATTCAATGGTTGAGAGCAACTGGCGGTTCAAATTATGTTCTTCAAAGACATCCGGATCGATGGCGACAATCTGACCGACGCCGAGCCGCGCCAACTCTTCCAAAATATAACCACCCAGCCCACCGCAACCGACAACCGCCACCTTGCTCTGGAACAATTGCAATTGTTGTGCAGTTGAGATCATCTGCTGATTACGTTGATAGCGGGCAGGAAGGTAGCCACCCTGCAAGATCAATTCTTCGGCCGCAGCACAATCAAGCTCAAAACGAGCCATCATTTCCCGTTGATCGACCCAACTCAGGAGGATGCCATCGGCTTTTTCGGCCAGAAATCTTTTTACGCTCATCCTACCCTCCCCCAACCAGCGGAAAGATCGCCAGGAGATCTCCATCAGACAAGGATTGATCCAGCTTGGTATGCACTGCATTGAGCAGCAGTATCCCGACTTCCTCTTCAGGAATGTTCAGCTCCCTGACAATTGTACCGATCAGGGTTTGATCAGGATAATCCCTAACCTCAATTTTAAAGCGCCCGGTCTGAAACGAAGCAAATAGCTTGACGGTCACTTGCATGTTAATTCTCCTACCCTCTCCTTGCTGATTTTAGCTTGTAAATTCAACCTTGAGAAGAATCTCTTCGTCGCGTATAGCAGAGCGAACCCGGTTAACCAGGCTGGCGGAATCTATTTGCTGATCGTCAACAGAAGCGGCTTCAATACTCTGCCAGAAACTGTCATCCATCTCACTTAACAAGGTATCCAATTCGCCATTTGTCAGACAGACACCATGGGCCAGAAAGGTTGCCCCAAGTTCAGTCATGACCATATTAAACAATTTAATCTTGATACGACCAGCACCACTCACAACCTGTTGTTGGTTTTGGTAGGAGATATCCCCGCGCATAGCTGCGAGATGACTTCCGCGGCGCATCGTGGTACCGACCAAACCCGGCATGGCTGAAGAGAGGGCCAACGTGGAACCATCCATGACATAGGTGGTTTCAAGATCATCGATCGGCTTAAAATCCAAAAACAGAGTGGTAACCCGCTCGACAATATATTTCTCTTCGATATTGAACTGTTCGGTCAACAGGCTCGCGACACTACAACCGATCTGAGCTTGCAGCCAGATTCCCTGCTGCAGCAACAGGGAGAACGCAGATAACTGCTCAAGTGGCACGACCACACGCAATGATTGTTTCTCTGCCATAAGCTCTCAACCTTCACGGGAAATACAGTTCATTGTAGTCGATTTGCAGAAAAAAAGGGGAGACCTGAGACAGGCCTCCCCCTGTGCTATTCAGTTACGATCAATCCCAGTTGTAAAGTTGATCCAACTCCTCATCGGTCACACCAAAAGTGAGGTTGTGCGGAGGCAACTTTTCTGTCTGGAAGAAACGCGGCAGGCGATCATCTTCAGGACCGAAGCCGGCGCCTTTGTTAAACTTACGCTCCAGCGTCAAGACCTTCTGACCCAGCGCAACGACATCGTCACCGGTCATCTCAATCCCGTAAAATCCGCCCAGCAGGTCGAGCATTGCCTGGAAGGTTTCCGGCTGATCCAGAATCGGGAAGGCGATAAACAGGCAGAGCCCGGTTGAATCGATTGAGGCGGTCGCAATCTGCAGGTTGCGCGACAGTTCAATCTGCCCTTCCGGTTTCAACGGATCAACGTCACCACCGACCTTCAAGATATTGGTTGCGACAGCATAACCGGCGGTGTGGTCCGCACCCTGTGTGCTGGTCGCGTAGGTTACGCCGATGCCCTGGACAGTCCGGGGATCATAGGCTGGCAGTGCCTGATTCTTGACCACGGGCACACGCGTAACACCGAAGGCCTTGCCGGTCATTCCAGCTCCGCCACCAAGGATACGTCCCAACGGAGTGCCCTTAGCAACTTCGTCCTGCAACAAGCGGATAGCACCTTCACCATCGCCAAACTCAAGCAGTCCACCATCCATGGCAACACCAATGGCGACGCCCATCTCGATCGTATCAACGCCAACGTTATCGTCCCAATAATCAAGTATCGCAATGGTATCCAGATCGCTGATACCACAGTGCCCGCCATGCGACCAGACGGTCTCATACTCAGGCTGCTTGGTCAGATATTTACCATCTTTATCGTTATAGATACCGGAACACTGAATGACGCAACCACGATGACAACCGTGGGTCGCTTTTCCGCCCCGTGATATTTCCAGTTCGGCCAGAGACTCGCCACTGATCTTTGTTCCACCTTCAAATTGGCCAGTTTTGAAATTGTTTGTCGGGTAACCACCAGCCTCATTCAACACGTTGGTCAACACGTTGGTGCCGTAGGCCGGCAGGCCTTCACCGGAGACCGGGTGCTTGCGGATACCTTCGACAAAGACACGGTTGGCAGCCTTGAATTTTTCAGCATCTTGCGGTGGGCGATTCTTACACCCGGCATCATCAAGGATGATAACCTTGATCTTCTTAGAACCCATGACCGCACCGACACCACCCCGGCCACAGTGACGGGTTGGACGCAGCTCAGGGTCGGTACAAGCGATAGAAGCCGAAGGCATCAAGCGCTCACCGGCTGAACCGATCGACATATAGGCAACCTTGTCGCCGTACTCCTTTATCAACTTATCGATCAAGGGATAGTTGTCCAGCAACTTATTGCTGTTGTCGACACTGATCTCAACCCGGTCTTTGTTGATGTGAATTTTATAGAGGTCATCCCCTTCAGGAATACCCTCGATAATGATAGCAGCGTATCCGAGACGAGCCAGCACCTGGGCCGCCTGGCCACCAGCATTCGACTCCTTGATTCCACCAGTCAAAGGGCTTTTACAGCCGACCGAGATGCGACCGGAGATAGCTGCAGCGGTTCCACTCAGCATGCCGGGAGCAATGACCAGCTTGTTTTCAGCACTCAACGGATGACAATCAGGCGGAACTTCTTTGCCAACAATCGTCGACGTCGTGGCTCTTCCTCCAAGGGCAGCAAACTCACCTGCTTTTTCGGTGCTTTGAGTTGGCCCACCTGCAGCACTCATGTTGATCCTTAGTATCTTGTCCATTCGTGTTCTCCTTTTGATTGTAAAAGAGGTTGCACAGCAACTCCTGACAAGGGAGGTACAACCGTTCCAATAAAACCTGCTTATCTATCGCCAACAAAAAAGACCTGAAGGCAGCCAGACTCCACTTAATATTTAAACCTTGATCGGCAGTCAGATCTCCCGAACCATAAAACTTGTTTGCAATGCAGATGCCATCTTCTAAAACAATGGTTGATTATAAGAAAAACATTTCATATCAGATACTTAACTAGTCAAAATAAGTTGCAAGTATAATACTGATTTTCAGGCTGACAAGGCACTGTAGAGATTTTCTTCATTTTGCAGCAACTGTTCTGAATACACCTGACGACAAAGTTGTTGCTTTTCTGGACACCGGGGAATTCCGCTACAGCATAATCAAGCTTCTGAAGGGTGCAGTAAGACTTATCCGTTCTGAAAATTTAACCGATAACTGCTGAAATTCTTCAGGCGCAAGCAACCCCAGAAAACACCGCTGCCATACGACAACTGCTCAAGAAAATAATAGAGATAGAATCCCGGCAATGAAATTCTGGCTTTGCGCACCTGGTGATCGACGAGCCCAACGCCCAGGAGCATGATCAGCGCCAGCAGTCCCAAGGGAGGAAAAATAATACTCGCTAACAACAAAGGGAGCAGATAGTAGCGCAGCAGATGAAAACCGAGGTAATAACCGAGGCTGCCAACGGCCCGAAACCGCGCGAACAGAATATCCCGACTTGAAAGAATCAACCCTTGCTTGTACATCCGCTGCCTGACCCGGTGGCCATCAACCAGCAATAACAATCCGGCAAGCGGCAGCGGAATCAGTGATTGAGCGACCAGGGCGGTAACCAGAAGCAACAGAATGGACGACAACATGGGAGGGAGTGCCATTTTTTTTCCACGCACTGGGTGCAACTGCTGCAACACGCCTTCCGAAGTGCCGTATTCAAAGCGGCGCCGCATAAAGGGCCAGGGTTGGCTGCGATGGGCGTGACAAACGGCCCCGGCGGGAAGATAACGAATAGACCAACCGGCATCCCGCAACCGCCAGGTCAGATCAACATCCTCGCCGACATGCATTTCTGAGCGAAAACCACCGGCGGCATTGAATGCGGCCTTGCGCATTAAAAGGTTGCAGCTCGGCAGATAAAAGGTATCCCCCCCTGCCCCGCCAACCATCTCGCGCCGCCCAAGATTCAGGCTCGACATCACCGCTTCGTAGCGATCCAGGGCGGAGCCATGGTGCATGCCGTCGACCCAGCCGCCGACTGCGGCGACCTTCGCGTCTGAAAAAACCGGCAGAAGATCGGCTAACCAATCCGCTGACGCGGTGCAATCCGAATCGATAAATGCGAGAATTTCCCCAGAGGCGAAGGAGACCCCCCTGTTACGCGCAAGGGCTGGACCGCCGCCGACGGCTCCCGACTCAATCAACAATGCGTCAAATTCTTTAGCAACTTGCGGGGTTGGATCACTGCTGCCATCATCGACCACAATCACTTCAAGCTTGTCCTGTGGGTAATTTAGCGCCTGAATAGAGGTCAGGCAGTGACGCAGATCATCGGCGCGGTCCTTGACCGGGATGACAATGCTGACCGAGGGGAAAGATTCGAGGTCTTCAAGTCGCGGCCATTCTTGTTCGACAAAACCACGCTTGACCAGAGTTTCAAGCGCTTTACTTTCGGCCGCAGAGGATGGTGTTACGCAGCCCTCTGCCGTACGCCGTACCAATTCCAGCAGCGGCTTGTTGAGGCGCACCATCCGCAAGGGTCTGGCTGCGACCAGAAAGTTGGCCTCAGAGGATTCTTCGATTTTTATCCCGTCAGCCAGCCGGTATTTCATCAGTGACTCTCCTCAACCAAGCCCTGACCCTTGAAAATATCCATCAGCATCTCCACGGTCTCTGCGGCAGAGACATTATGAAGTTTCCCTTCACGTGGTTTGATTCCGCCGGAGAGTAGGGCCAATATCCGCTCAAAGGCAGGGAGATTCGCATCCGGTGTCACTATTCGCTGCGGATTGGTCCGCGGAAAGCTGCAGCGGTCCTTCTCCAGCACGGCTCCATAACCACCCAGTTCAGAATAGGGCAGGCCCAGTTCGGCAACACCCCAGGTTTCAATCCCCTTGGCCAATGCTGCCATCAACATGACCTGATCCGGATAACGCGTTTCGCAGCAACCCTCCTCAAACAGCAGAGTACAGGGGGTACTGATACCAATTAATTGTCGCGCACCACGATCACACTTGCGCAGCACTTCAACTTTGCCATCAACCGACTCAACCTGAAGGGCTGCCGTCACATACGGGATCCCCCGTTTGGCTGAAGCCAGCAGTGGCACCGAATCTGCGCCAGCATCAACCCGCCGGTTTCCGGTCAGGAAATAATCAGGTTGCAGGATCTCCATCAATCTCTCAACCAAGCGCGCATCCGCAATGGCATCGCCACCGATAAAAGCCGAGTCCCAGACTCTGATGCAACGCTGGACCCCCATCGACAGGGCGAGGCGCAGATGATCCTCGAGCCGCTGAGGACCGATGGCCACTGCGGTGACAGTCCCCTCATGCTTGTCAGCCAGCAATAATCCCTGCTCTAGAGCGCAGATGTCAGCCGGATTTGCGATACGCCGCAGACCGCGCTCGCGGACCCCGTAGCCGTCAGCGGTCAGACGTACCGGCGGTCGCGGATCGCAGGCTTCACGGAGCAACACAACAATATTCATTTCTTTTCGAGCCATGGAAAACTCCTAATAAATCAGTGTACCTGGCGCTGGGTGTTAGGCTTTTGGTTGTTCGCGCCTCTCGCCTCGCCGTCTTAAGTCATCCGGAAACAAACACCAAAGCCACCACGCGGATAACGCCAGCGGGTAAACGCATCGTTCGGGCAGACCACATAGCAGGTGCCGCACTCCAGACATCCGTCATGCACGAAGCTCATCTTCAGATTCTCTTCATCCCAGGTGTAACAGGCTGCCGGACAGCAATTTACGCATGAGCGCTGATCGCAGGTTTTACAAATCTATTCGTCAAGCTTGATGTGCGGATCACGGTCTACATTGAAGCTGGTGTAGTCAAAAATCTCATCGAGATTAATCTTCATAATGCTCTCCATCCGCTGTAAACATCGGCCAGCATATTCTTCAGGCCAACCGTCTCTTTAACCTTGCGCAACAGCAACTTGGTCATAGTCTCTTTCGGCGTGCCATCAATGCGATAAATCTCATCCATCACTCCGCAAATCAGTTCAGGATACTGACTGTAGATACGATCATTGTGGAGCATTTGCGGAGTGCGGCGGTACATCTTGAGATCTTTGAGGACATAACTCTCTTCCAGCATCTTTTTATAGACAGCCAGACCTTGCTTACTGAAATTCTTTTGCTGGTGTGCTTCAATCGCCGCCTTACCGGCCAGAACCCCGGACTGGGAAGCCAGGTTGATCCCCTCGAGATTGAGTCCGGTAATAATGCAGAGCGCTGCGGCATCACCGGCAACCATAATCCCGTCGCCCACCAGTTCCGGTATCATGTCGTAGCCACCCTTTGGAACCAGGTGAGCTGAGTATTCAAGCAATTTCCCGCCACGGAGAAGTTTGGCAATCTGCGGCTGCTCCATCAAATTATTGAGCAGATCGTATGGGGTTTTATCGGTCTTGGTTAAACTTCCCAGTTCCAGCACCATCCCCAGCGAGAGGGAGTCATAATTTGTATAGAGGAAGGTTCCGCCACGGACACCGTCACTGTTGCCAACGATTTCATTTGATGCACCCTGTTGACGCACCAGACCAAAGCGATCATCGATAACCTCTTTCGGCATATCGATCAGCGCTTTGATGCAGACGCCCTGATTTTCAGTGCTGAATTTACCTTGGCGCAACCCAGCCTTTTTAGCGGTAAAGGAGAGCACACCATCGGCCGCAATAACCACCGGTGCACGCAGTTCGGCACCATCACGCAACAGCGTTACGCCAACAATTTTGCCATTTTCACGGATCACGTCATCAACGGTTGAGCGGTTCAGTAGAGTTGCTCCAGCCTTGACCGCTTCTTGCGCCAGCCAGTTATCAAATTTGGGCCGAAAGATCGTGTAGCCATTGTAGGGAGGAGTATCCGCCGCCTCATTATCGAAGCTGACAGTAAAACTCGACCCCGGGGTGATAAAGGAAAGATTCTTTTTAACAATATGTCGTTCCCATGGAGCCTGGTTCCAGAAGTCGGGAAAATACTCTTCGAGTGCGGTCAAGCGATGCAGGACGCCACCGAACATATTCTTCTCACCCGGGAATGCGCCCCGTTCCAGCAGCGCCACACTGAGTCCAGATTTGGCCATAGTCAAAGCGGCCGATGACCCGGCCGGACCGGCACCGACAACGATCGCGTCAAATGTCCGTTTCATGCCGCACCTCCCGTAGCTTCATCAGCTCTTGTCTGCGATTTGAGCCGTTCAATCAGCAGCGGCATGACTTCGCGCAGATCGGCGACGAAGGCTTCATCGGAATTGGCAATGATCGGGGCTTTAGGATCGATATTGACCGACACAATCCGTTTCGAATCCTTGATTCCACCGATGTGATGCATCGAGCCGGAGATCCCCAGCGCCAGATAGAAGCGCGGCGCCACGGTTTTTCCAGTCTGGCCGACCATCCGTTCGAAATCGGTATAACCGAGATCGTAAGCCGGGCGGGTTACGCCGACAGAGGCATTGAGCAGACGGGTCAACTCTTCAACCTGGGCAAAACCCTCAGCGCTGCAACCGAGCCCGGCGCTGACCATCACTTCGGCCTCAGAGACATCAACGGTTTGTGGATCCGCCGGGATCCGCTCAAGGATGCGGGTTCTGCCAGCAACCGTTGCAACCGAGGGTTGCCAGTTTTCTACCTGAACCTTGCCAGGCTGTACACTCGGCAGTACCACGCTGCTTAGAATCCGTGGGTCAACCGTCACAACCAGTGGCATCCTGCCATCCCAGGTTTTCGCTTCGGCAACCTGATTGCCGAGAATTTGGCTTGTCAGCTTCAGCGCACCCTCTTCGATGCCATAGGCGATCGCCTCGGTGAACAGGGCTGAATTGAGTTCTGCCGCCAGCAACGGCGCTAATGAACCGCCCAGATCATTATGCGGCAGGAGCAGCAGTGACGCGCCCTTTTCACTGACCGCCAAAGCGATCAGCCTGCCCTGCAATTCGAGTGAATCTGTTGTATCCTCTGGTCCGTCGATCAGCGTCAGCTTTTCAACCCCGTAGGCCGCCATCTGTGCGATGCCCTCATCCTGGTCTCCGGCAAAAGAGAGCACTGACCATTGCACCGCAAGAGTTTTTGCAAGACGTGATGCTTCCGACAGAATCCCCTTGCCATAATCATCGAGTTCACCCTCGGCCAGGTCGACGAAAACCAGGATTTCGACAGGTTGCCCAGCCGACTGAAATTTCCCGGTAGTCATCAGATGGTCCTCCCCAGCTCATGGCCTTCCCAGATCGCCATATCAACTTTACGCGGAGCCACGCAATCGCCAATCCGGTGCAGCTCTTTGACCTTACCCTTGAGGGCAAAATAGAGATCTTCGTCGGCTGCCTGCCCCATCGCCAGGACCAGGGTGTCGTACCCACTCCATTCATCCCAGACGTTGTTGTAGACATTAAAGCCCTTGATAGTTTTATTACCGATCTCGCCCGAGACCTCCATCACCGCTATGTCCGGGGTAAAAGTTACCCCTTTCTGCAGTAGACGCTGGCGGGTCAGGTAGAGATCCTGAGTTGGTCCAAGTTCGGCACCGATAAACAGGCTGGAACAGATGATGTGGACCGTCTTCCCCTGGTCGGCCAGGAATTCTGCGGTCGCGGTGGCACGATGATGGCCGTCGTAATCGATGAGACAGACCTTCTGGCCGACTTCAACCTCCTGATTGAGCACCTGCCAGACATTACAGACGCCAGGTCCATCGGCCCCACCGACCGGGTGAGATTTCGGTTTGCTGCCGGTCGCAATGATGACCGTATCGACCCCAGCGGCCAACACCGACTCAGCGGTCACTTCGACCTCAAGCTCAACCTTGACTCCGGCCTTATCGACCTGTTCCTTCTCATTGCGGATGATGACGCCGAACTCATCGCGCCCGGCCCCCTTCATGGCGGTTAAAACCTGGCCACCCAGGGTTTCGCCACGATCCAACAGAGTCACATCGTGTCCGCGTCGACCAGCCATCTTGGCCGCCCACATGCCCCCAGGACCACCACCAACCACCATGACCTTCTTCTTGACTGGAGCCAGCAGCAGAGTTCCTTCACCCCATTTCTTTTCCAGACCGACCGCCGGGTTCTGAACGCAACCGAGGGAACGGTTAACCCCCATCCGTCCGATACAACCCTGGTTACAGGCGATGCAGGAGCGAATATCCTCCAGACGACCTTCTTCGGCCTTCTTCGGCAGGAAGGGATCACAGATCAAGGCGCGGCACATCCCGATCATGTCGGCCTGACCAGCGGCCAGAACCTTCTCGGCCATGGTCGGATCGTTAATCCGTCCGGTACAGAAGACCGGCAGATCAATCTTTTCACGGATACCGGCCGCCAGCGGAATGGTATAGCCGAGCGGTGTATGCATCGAACCTTCAACCAGATAGAGGTTGTAGAAGGTTGCGATCGACAGATCGACAAAATCGATCAGGCCGCTCGCCTCGAAGAGGCCGCAGATCTCCTGAACCTGGGCCAGATCGAGACCACCGGGAATCATCTCGTCAGCGCACATGCGGATGCCGAGGGTAAAGTCGTTGCCGACCGCCTTGCGGACCGCCGCAATCATCATCAGCGGCGCACGCATGCGGTTTTCCAGACTGCCACCAAATTCATCCTGACGATGGTTGGTCAAGGGTGAAAGAAACTGGCGCGCCAGGCTGGAGTGACCGAACTGCAACTCAACCCCGTCGAAGCCACCCTGACGCACATGCTCGGCGCTGATCGCGAAGTAACGGCAGACCTCTTCGATATCCTCAATCTCCATCGCCTTGGGGGTCTCACGAAACAGAATATCCGGTACCGCCGAGGGCGCCCAGACCGGCAGGCGTGAGATGCTGCCATCGCACTGCTGGCCATTGTGGTTGAGTTGACAGAACATCTTGGTGTCGAACTGATGTACATAGTCGGTGATCTTGCGAAAGCCAGGAATGACCTCTGGATGAAATGCCTCAATCAGCTTCTCGTAAGCGGTATCGGTTGGATGAACGCTCATCTCCTCGGTGGTGATAAGCCCTGCTCCACCCCTAGCCCGCTCTCCCCAGTAGTACATGTGCCGCTCACTCGGCATACAGTTTTCGGCAAAATTGGTCAGATGCGGCTGAAAAGAGATCCGGTTCTTCACGGTCACTTTGCCGAGTTTCTGGGGTGAAAAAAGATTTTGAAACATCATTGGTTAAGGTCTCCTGATATGAATCCGACTAATCAAGCTGCGGTTTCCGCTGCTTTCGCATCGGCAATCGAGGTCACGCAACGCTCAAGGCACTCCGGGTCGCCCCCTTCGATATCATCTTTAAGGTGATAAGCCACCGCCGGACAGCCGCCGTGGCACTGGTCGAAACGTTGACAATCTTCGCAAGAGTGGATCCGCAGTCCGCGAAACGATGAAAAGATCTCCGAGTCGTCCCAGATCTCTTTAAAGCTGTTGTTCCGCAGGTCGCCCGCCTCGAAGCGGTCGCTCTGCAAAAAGGCACAGGGATAAACCTTGCCGGTCGGACCGACGCAGCAGGTCAACTTCGCTGCACCGCACAGGTTCAGCCCCAAACCCTGGCGCTCCTGACTTGTCAGCGAGAAAAAGCTGTCGCCGGTGCGGATGTTCTCGTTCTCAGACAACCAGGCCGAAAAATCGAGCAACTGTGAGGGGGTCGGCCGTAGCTCTTCCCAATTGTCCGCGCCGCGCCCTGAGGGACGGAAACGACTGACGCGCAGGGTGACGCCGAGATGCGTGGCCAGCTTCTGCAAATCCTGAATTTCATCAGCATTGTCAGCGGTCAACACGGTATTGATACTGCTCGGAATCTTTGACAGGGCCAGTAATTCGAGGGCATTTATAGCCGCCTCGTAGGTTCCTTTGCCACGGATCGCCTCGCAGGTCGCCTTTTTTGCACCATCCAGACTGACCTGAATCGCGACCATATTGGTGCGCGAGAGCTGTTCGATCAGTTCGCGGGTAATAAGCGTGCCGTTGGTCGAGATACAGGTCATGATCCCCCGGTCGTGGCAGGCATCTAGAATCTGCATAAAATCGGGACGCATGAATGGCTCACCGCCACCGAAGTTAATCTGGAAAACGCCCTCCTGGTGCAGTTGCTCTACCAGCTCAAGAGCCTCGTCGGTCGTGAGCTCATGCGGAGCCGGCTCGGCAGAGGATGAGAGGCAGTGACGACAGCGCAGGTTACAGGCCAGAGTCACTTCCCAGGTCAGGTTCACCGGCGAGCGCAAGCCCGTTTCAACATACTGATTGCTCACGGAGAAACCCCCTTTCCAGTAATTTAGAGATAAAGTTCTGCAGCACATTTTCCTGCTGCGCGGTCAATCCCGCCGGAAGTTCATCCTTGCTGCGTACCGTTTCAAAATGGTCCGCAGCAAGGAGTTTACCGGTCGCGGCAAAAAGAAGGCGCGGCCCCCGCTGATCGTAAAACAGGAGGCCGAACTCTTCCTGCCGCACGCGGCAGGCGGGATGCAGCTTGATGCCTGCCGCAGCC
>JAJRQB010000125.1 GCA_024280485.1 Deltaproteobacteria bacterium | reverse complement strand
TCGTCATCCTCGCGAAAGCGGGGATCCACGCCTCATAAAACCACTGGATTCCCGCCTTCGCGGGAATGACGAAATATGAGTAGCATCTGAAAGACTTGGACTAAAGTCCATAGTTTTTACTAGCGTGATGGAACAATAAAACACAAAAAATCCCCAGCCGTTTTCAGCTGAGGATTTTTTGTGTCATCTTTCAGTTTTGCGTTTCACTGCAGACTCTCGAATTATTCCTCAGTCAACACCGTAGCGGCAATCTGCTCGGCAAACTTGCGACAGCTCTCAAGGTTCTCAGCTGTTGGCGTAAAGCGGAACGAAACCCCCTCGGCAGCAAGTTTGTATTTGAGGCCGGCCAGACGCTGCTCGACCATTTTCACCGCTTCACCGCTCCAACCGAACGAACCGAAAACAGCAGCAACCTTGGTTTTTGGGGTGACCGAAGAGATCATCGCAAGGGCATGCCAGACATGCGGTGGCGCATCGCGCTGAATCGTTGGCGTCCCGATTACCAGAACATCAGCCTGTTCAAGCGCATTTCGATAATCATCATCACGCATATCGCTCAGCGCGAAACCGATCACATCGAGACCCTGCGTCTCCAGCTCAGCCTTGATAACATCAGCCATCTCACGTGTGTTGCCGTGAGATGAGAGGACCGCCAATAGAGCTTTCGGCTTGCCCCCTTCTGGCGGGGCTACCGACCAGCGGGCATAAGACTCAATCGCAAAATCACCGGTTGAGCGCCGAACTGGACCATGCGACGGGCAAACCATTCGGATCGGCAAATCTTTAATCTTGGCCAGCGCGTCACGGACCTTGTCTTTGAAGGGGCGCATGATGCAATCGAAGTAAAAATGGAAATCAGCATAAAACTCGGAAATTTCATCATCAAACAACCGGTCAGAACAGTAATGCGCACCAAAAGCATCACAGGGGAAGAGGATCTCATCTTCAACCAGATAGGAGAAGATCGTATCGGGCCAATGCAGGTAAGGCGCAAGCACAAAACGCAGGGTGCGGCCCCCGAGATCAAGCTCTTCGCCTTCTGTAACAATATGGCTTTTAAAATCCCGATTGAGTAGTTGCTTAAGAAAGTTTTCTCCGGCCTTAGAACAATAGACGATCATATCCGGATTTTTATCTAGCAGATGAACAATCGCTCCCGAGTGATCTGGCTCGGTGTGACTAACCACGACCGCGTCAATCTTGTTCAGGGGAACCTGCTCTTCAATCTTGCGAAAAAGCTCCTCGGAAAAAGGCTCTTTGACAGCATCAATCAAGACTGTCATCTTTGAGCCCTGAATCAAATAACTGTTATAGGTCGTGCCGTTATGGGTCGGGAAAAGATCATCGAAGACCTTAAGATCAGGATGGCGCACACCAACCCAATGAAGTTTATCGGCAACGTGAATACTGTTTTCCATGAGATAAAGTGACCTCCATTGTCAGATTTAATTTGTACATTCACTGAATGTAAGACCAGATAGCTTACCCTTTTAGTCAACTACCATACACGCTGGCCATACCTGGATGCAAGCTCGTTAAAGCTTATTTCAACTATCAAATTCCTTCAAAAAAACTTCAATGCGGCCCAATTCTCCCATCAATTTCTCAAAACCCTGAGGATCGAGACTCTGCGCGCCGTCACAGAGGGCTTTCTCCGGTTCGGGATGCATCTCAACCATTAAACCATGGGCGCCAGCAACCAGAGCCGCACGGGCCATTACCGGTACCAGGGGACGTTTGCCGGTCGCGTGGCTCGGATCGACAATGATCGGCAGGTGGCTCATACTGCGGATCAACGGCACCACCGAGAGATCGAGGGTATTGCGCGTTGCCTTCTCGAAAGTACGGATTCCCCTTTCGCACAAGACGACGCGCCCATTCCCCTCGGCCAGCAGATACTCGGCGGCAGCCAGAAACTCCTCGATCGTCGCACTCATGCCGCGCTTAAGCAGCACCGGATGATCCAGCTTACCGACCTCTTTGAGTAGATCGAAATTTTGCATATTACGTGCGCCAATCTGCAACATATCGGCATGCTCACAGATCACATCAAGTTGTTCAATACGCATCACTTCGGTTACGACAGGGAGTCCGACAGCACGGCCAGCATCGCTCAGAAACTTCAGTCCTGCAACGCCCAAACCCTGGAAACTGTGTGGTCCGGTCCGCGGCTTAAATGCTCCACCACGCAAAATATGACCACCAGACGCCTTAACCTGCTGTGCCGCAGTATGCATCTGCTCTTCGGTTTCGATTGAGCAGGGTCCAGCCATCATCACGGCCTTCTGCCCATCACCGATCTTGACCCCAGCCACGTCGACTACCGTCCCTTGTGGATGAAAATCACGCGAGACCAGCTTGTACGGCTTGCTAACGTGAATCACTTCACGTACGCCGGGGAGCTCACGAATCGCGGAATCCTCGACATAACCCTGATTATCGAGCACACCAATGGCAGTGCGCATGCTGCCAGGAATTGGTTCAGCTCGCAGCCCCATAGCCTCTACGGTGTTTTTGACCGCCAGTATCTGTTCATCGGTTGCATGATGGTGCATGACAATAAGCATGTAAATTCTCCAGCAATTACAGAGGGGTTCAGGGCGTTGGCAGATGCCCGCGCTCATTCAGATACAGGGCAATTCTTTGCAGAGCTTCATCAATTTCTTCGAGCGGGCTCGAATATGAAAACCTTAAAAAGCCCTCAGCGCCTTCACCAAAATCGATACCGGGGGTCAATGCAACTCCGGTCTTCTCCAGAATATCGAGCGACAAGCGCATCGAGTCGCCATCAATATGTCGGGCATCGGCCAGCACGTAGAAAGCACCTTTCGGCATAAATGGGATGCCGAAGCCCAATTCACGCAACTGGCGGACCAACTGACGGCGGCGGAGATCATAAAGACGCCGCATCCGTTCAACATCAGCACTGCAATGTTGCAGGGCAGCCAATCCACCTATCTGAACAAAATGGTTGGCACAAATCATAAAATTTTGATGCAAAGCCTGCAAAGTACGCACACAACTCTTCGGGGAAATCAAAAACCCGAGCCGCCAACCCGTCATGGCATAGGATTTTGAAAAACCACCCAGAACAAAAGCATCCTGAGTATATTCGAGAATTGAATGCTCGTCGCCCTCATAGGTCAGCCCATGATAGATTTCATCTGAGATAATCGGAATTGGCAGCTGTGCCAACAACTCAAGTTCAGCGCCACTCAATACCGACCCTGCCGGATTTGAAGGTGAATTGATCAGCAGGCCGCGAGTCCGGTCGCTGATAACATTTTCGACCTCAGCAAGCCGGGGCTGAAACCCGTTAGCCGGATCTGTTCGCAGCGCTACCGGGGTTCCCCCTGCAAAACGGACAAAGTTTGGATAACAGGAGTACCCGGGGTCGGGTAAGATCAGTTCGTCCCCTTCTTCAAGTAGCATCGAAAAGAGGAGCAGCATCAATGGACTTGTACCGTTACTGACCAGAACCTGTTCCGGCTCGATGCTGACACCATAACGCTGACGGTAATGCTTGACGATTTCACCCCGCAGCTCGGCAAGTCCCAAAGAATGTGTATAGGAGGTGGCGCCATCATCAAGCGCCTGACGTGTAGCAGCAACGACTGCCGGCGGGGTCGGAAAATCAGGTTCACCCAGACAAAGATAGATAACATCTCGTCCGGCAGCTTCGAGACTCTTTGCCTTCTCCATCACTTCCATTGCCAGAAAAGGCGAAACAACTTGTGCACGACGACTAATTGGGATCTGCATCATTGCCCCTATGAAGATTCATCTTATTTCTCCGCTAATTTAAATCGTAAATTCCAAATTTCGATTAAACACAATATGCAGCTTAATGGGCAGAGATAGACATTGCAACCGATTTCAACCCGTTGCAAATCCTCGCCAGCACAGGTATCTTGCTCTTTGAAGTATAACCTTTTGGAGAATTCAAGAGATGAAACCTGTTTTTTTCATATTTTTACTACTTATCCTTTCCAACGGACTACATGCCGAACCGCTGACTAAAGATCAACATCAGCAGGCCCAACGCCTGTTCATCGCCCTCGGTTGCAGAGCCTGCCATGATTTAAACGAAAGTGGTTCGAACCTGGCGAAACCTCTTGATCGCATTGGCCTGAAGTTGAATGAAGCTGAGATCCTGCACAGGCTTCAACAACCGCCTGGGAAAATGGGGCCGAAGGATAAATTTATGCCCTCCTACCAAACGACTTCAATTGAACAACTTAAGCTGCTGAGCCGTTTTTTAGCCAATCGCAAATAACTCATTACTGCCTGAAAGAACTATTTCCATGACCCAACGTATGACCCTGATCACCTCAGCCTGCTATGTCCCCGAAGCCAAACTGGAAAAGATCGACGACCTGCAGGAACTCTTCAATTGCCCGCAACCCCTGAATCTCGAAGTCGGCTGCGGTATCGGCGACTTTATCGTTCAACTCGCAGCGAGGCATCCAGAGCAGAACTTTATCGCCATCGACATCTTCAATCGGGGCTGTGATCAAACCAGCCGCCGCATAGATGATGCGGGCTTGACCAACGTGCGTGTTTTGCGTACTGAGGCTCGTTCACTGCTGTTACGCCACGTCAAACCCCAGAGCCTGCGGGCTATCTATATCAACTGCCCTGATCCCTGGCCGAAAAAACGCCATCGCAAGCGGCGTCTGGTCAATACCGATTTTCTTAAAATTGGCCTCTATTGTCTGGAAGAGGAGGGCAATTTCAACTTCAGCACCGATTTTGTCGACTATGGCATTGAGGTCGGTGAACTGTTACAGGTGGAACCGGGCTTCGATAACTGTCATGACAGTGCCTATATTCATGATTTGGGGGACTACCCTGTTTCCAAGTATATGCGGCGTTTTCTCGATCTGGGACAACCGATTTACTACAGTCACTTCAAACGTCAGCCGGGCTATGCCGCTGCGCCACCACCTGTGCCGGAGAAGGGCTTTCGCATGCGTTGGGTCAAGGAGAGCTGATGAACTGGAGTACCGGGGATCTTCCAGGGATTGGTGGCAGTTACAAGCTCTGCCCCGAAGACTTTTTTGTTGAGGAGCTCCCCCTCTACCCCTGTAGTGGCCAGGGTGAACACCTCTATCTGCAGATTGAAAAACGTGGGCTGTCGACCCCCGAGATGCTGCGGCAATTTGCTGCCAGCCTCAATTTATCAACACGTGAGATTGGCTATGCCGGGCTCAAGGATGCCCAGGCGATCACACGGCAGTGGATCTCTGTTCCTGCACACTGCGAGAAACGTTTGGCACGGCTGGATCAACTTCAATGTCAGATTCTGGCTAGCAACCGACATGACAACAAGCTGCGCCTCGGCCACCTCGCGGGCAATCGCTTCCGCTTACTCGTCCGCAAACCAGGCCCGCAAGCCAAACAAAAAGCCGACCTGATCCTGCAGCGATTTGAAAGACAGGGAGTGCCAAACCGCTTTGGTGAACAACGCTACGGACTACTTGGCAATTCGCACCTTCTCGGCCATTTTCTTCTAAATGGGAAATACACTGAATTTTGTCGGGAACTTATCGGCGATCCGCAACGGATTGAAAATTCTAAATGGCAGCTTGCGGCACAACTCTTTCGTGAGGGGAACCTCACCTCAGCCGTCCGCCAACTCCCGGCAAAGATGCGCAACGAAAAAAACTTGATCGAAATGATAACAAAAGGAAGATCGTCTAAAGCAGCGGTTCTGGCCCTGCCTAAGCCGATGTTACGCCTCTATCTTTCAGCCTTGCAGTCCTGGTTGTTCGACCAGCTTCTCCAGCAGAGATTGCCAAACCTGGGATGCTTACAAACTGGTGATCTGGCGATCAAGCATGTCAACGGCGCCTGCTTTCTGGTCGACGAACTCGAAAACGAACAGCCCCGGGCTGATCACTTTGAGATCAGCCCGACGGCACCACTCTTCGGTTCAAAAATTAAATTGGCCGAAAAAGGTCCTGGCGACAATGAACGAGCATTGCTTAAACAATTTGGATTACGCCCCGAAAACTGGAAACTGGGTAGTGGGCTGACGATGACTGGTGAAAGGCGCGCTCTGCGGGTCCCGATCAGTGCCATCGCCACAACAGAGATTGGCAGCGACTTGCAAGTCGAATTTTGCCTGCCGCGCGGCAGTTACGCGACCAGTGTCCTGAATGAACTCATCAAAAAAACTCCGGCAAAGATTCCGCCTCTGCCTGCTCCCGAATCGAATTAACCGATACTTTGTACCCTTTCAGAGATTTAAAATCTGTCGGGCCATGCCCACACCATCTTAATTATCGTCAATCCTGACAAGATTAGTTGACGCGAGACAACTTTATTACTCTCCGACACAAGGCTGAATTTCTCAAAGTCTACACCTAAAATCAAGAAGGGCCCCTCTTCAAACACGAGGGGCCTTTCTTGATTCAGCGACACACTCCTCCGCTTGCCAAAACACGATAATGGAAAATATAGTTTACAAAAAGTGCTTTTTTTGTTAATTATATTTACCATTATGGCAAAGAAAAAACACACTATATACCCAGGCTCACTAAAAGAGAC
Source organism: Deltaproteobacteria bacterium (assembly GCA_024280485.1). Taxonomy (GTDB): domain Bacteria; phylum Desulfobacterota; class Desulfuromonadia; order Desulfuromonadales; family Geopsychrobacteraceae; genus Geopsychrobacter. The sequence continues at coordinate 20,227 of JAJRQB010000125.1, read as the reverse complement.
TGGACCCTTGGGGCAGCGATTGAAGGATGCGCGGCTGCGTAGACGCTTCTCGATGGAGACCGTCTGTGTTCGAGCAAACATTTCCCGGCCAACACTGGCCAAGATCGAGAAGGGCGACCCCTCTGTGGCCTTCGGTCACTATGTTCAGGTATTGCGAGTTGTCGGATTGGTTTCTGACCTGTCTAAGATCGCAAGTGACGACGTACTAGGTCGCAAACTGCAAGATGAGTCTCTTCCGCAAAGCCAAAGAGCACCCCGCCGGAAAAAAATAAAGGGTTCGGGAGATGAATAGAGGTGCCAGAGAACAGCTTTGGGTTTGGCTGGACGATCCCACCTTCGGGGAACTTCAGCGTATCGGCACTCTATCCAAGGGGGCACGCGGAAGTGTCAGCTTTGCCTATGCCCCAGACTGGCTTGTCCATGCTGAGGGTTTTCAACTTGATCCAGAGCTGGATCTTCTACCTGGAGAATTTTACCCCAGAGATTCCAATTTTGGGATATTCATGGATTCATGCCCTGATCGCTGGGGGCAAATTTTGATGCAGCGCAGAGAAAGACTAGAGGCCAAGGATGAAGGGCGGCACGCTCTAACACTCGACCCCTGGGACTTTCTTCTTGGGGTTCAGGATTTCACTCGAATGGGAGCCTTGCGCTACAGCCTCCCCGAAGAGGAAACCTTCTTGTCCGATGAGGTTTTGGGCGCTCCGCCTGTCACAAAGATTGCTGAACTGCAGACTATCGCCTTTGAACTATCCAAAAAGAAGCAGGACAATCTCGATAAGGTAAAAGAGTGGCTGAAGGTTCTTGTCGCACCAGGAGCATCGCTAGGTGGCGCACGCCCAAAAGCGAATATCGTTGATGAGCAAGGGCATCTATGGATCGCCAAGTTCCCTTCCGGCGAGGCGAGAGAAAACATGGATTTGCGGAAATTTCTTTCAATCTAGCGGCAAGCCAGGACAACCTGCGCCCAACATTGAACCAACCTAGAGCCAACCTGATTCAAAAAACACAACAAAAAAAGCCCCCCTGCGTGAACAGAGAGGCTTCGTTCGTTAACGGCGTCCCCAAGGGGATTCAAACCCCCGTCGCCGCCGTGAAAGGGCGGTGTCCTGGGCCAGGCTAGACGATAGGGACTTAAACTTCTAAGTACCCTACGGAAAATGTACCAGCAAACTACGACGCTATTAAAATGGTGAGCCGGGGGGGGGGGGGATCGAACCCACGACCATCTGATTAAAAGAATTGTGGGCTCCCCCGCGAGCCAACCGAGTTTTTCAGCCATAACCATTGAAATACAATGAGAAATTTGATGTGGAGCTACTCTGTGACGAGCTGATGGCTGAATATTGTGATTTTGACCGTTCCGCATCTGCTGGAAGCAGGTCAATCCCTTATTTGACCTGGGCTAAGCATTGCCCTGCAGCCCACGCAAGTCGCCAAGGGGCTAGCGGATCAGCTTTCAATCTAGAGTCATTCTGGAGACCAAAACCAACCCAGGGACAACCCAACCTGCCAACTTAAAACCACAGAAAGCTACCCCCCTAAAGCCATCGTTCATGATTCAGGTATATCCAAGATTCTCGTAGTGATTCACATTGTAAGTACAAAATCTAATGAACCAGCGGAACCATCAACAGCGGTCGGGTCGTTTTTTTAACTAACTTCTCTGCTTCACTGCCCAGCAATGCATGTCCCAACCGGTCTTTTCCATGCGCTCCTATCACAATGAGGTCGGCATTAGTCTTGTCTGCGGCTTCCAGAATTTGTTGCGAGGGGCTGCCAAAATGGATAGCGACATCGGTAAGATATTCTTCACGGACCTTATCGCCGATCTCCGATTTAATAAGCTTGAGTATTTTTTCGGTTACAATTTTCTGCGATTTTTTTCTGTAGTCGGATTTAAGTTTTTCGATATCTCCACTATTCTCAATGACTGAAACATAGTGCAGGATTTCTGAATGAATCTCAGGTAAAACATGGATGACCTGGACCTTAGAGTCAAACTTCTCGGCCAGTTCAATAGCAGCCTCAACAACTGGGATGGAGTTCTTGGTCAAGTCGACAGCAACCATAATTTTTCTGTAATTTAGCGCCATTCTATTTTTCTCCCTACGGTTATTAGGTTCTGATTTACAGGCTTGAAAAAGTCCTGGCTAAGTGACTCTTGAGCATTTCCTCAAAATCGACATCTCGGTCATATCGATAAACCAGTGAAGAAGCAATTTCGCTTGCTTGGATGGCATATAGGTATTTCAAAGGCAAATCTTTGATTCGCTGACGGTATTTTGCTTTGTTTCTCAGCAGTTTTGGGAGGTGACTGTATACTGCTTTCAGAAAAATCGGATCTTTGCTGATCTTGGGATTTTTCTGGAAATAATCGAACAGATTCGCATAATGAGAATTGATTTCATCACTGATACTTGCAGAGATATCAGTATAGAGAGCAGTATTTCCCGGCTCATTATGGCGACGGAAGATAAGATTCGCCTCCTCCTCAGCACGTTGTTCCAGGATCTCCAGAACATCGGCAACATACTGTGCCTTGTTCACCAGAAACTCCTTCTCGGTCATGAGCAGGTTGGCAATGATTTCGTATGAGGAGGAAATCACACCACACTTGTTTGCCGAGGCGTCGCGAAGGACTACGACGTTTTTATTTTGCAGCTCAACGCGAGCTTCAGGGGTAATAAAGGAGTTGGCTCCTTCGACAATCACACGTGCGCTTGCCTCGTCATTCTCCAGGAAGAAGCGTTGCCAGTTACTACCGTCGATTGTCTCTGGACGGCCCCCAGCGGGGATAAACAGATCAGCCTGAACTGTAAATACTAGGCTGTTAAACTCACGATTGAACTCGTCTACAGTGACCCACTGCTCCTTCAATCCATCAACTGTACAGATAATTTTCTTGTAGAGTTTACGCAACCCCTCTGTGCGCCGGACATTCCGGTACAGGACAAATCCTCCCTCATGTAACGCCTCAGGATCAAAAGCCTCGACATCATCTTTGAGGACAATATTTCCCAGCGCAACGTGATCGGTTCCTTCGGGGTCGTATAGTGCGCCACTGCCATCGATGATTGCCTTGATGCGCACTTGGGGACAACGTTCCAGCAGCATACGCATGGCATTACCGGCCACATCGCCGTTCGGTCCTCCGGTCAGCTTGACGCTGAACTCGTCGCGGTGCATATCGATTCCGAGCTGAGCCATCGCAATTTCGGCAAATTTGACCACCCCGACAGAGGTAACGCCAAACTCCTTATGATTGATCCCGATCTCCTTACTCGACATGATACCGATACCGAGGACGTAATCGCGAGCAACCGACTGCTTGGCTATCCACTCAACCATGGAGTCATGCATGTTTTCATCGGGACCGAGTTCAATCGGCTCGTCATCGAGGTAATAATCGACGATTCGAGGATTCTTCGCCCGACCGTCTTTGGTGACGAATATGTCCAGAAAGGCGTTCATAAACCCGTATTGAAGTTTATAAAGTCGCCGGGTGACAATCTCTACATTGTTAAGATCTGCAGCATCCAGCAGGGCAACCATTTTTGAACCGCCCTCATAGATATCCTTGTTTTTAAGATGTTGCGTATGTGCCAGGACATAATTTTCTCGGAAAATAGTGTTGGCATTGTTGACATAGTCGTCCCACCCATGGGCGAGAACGGTACGCCATCCACCACGGGCGATATCTGAAAAGCCTATGTGATAGCCGATACCATGACGCCCGTAAAAAAAGGTGATGCGGAACGGCCGAGCCGCCGGCAGATCTGCAGTAAATTCATCGCCTAGCTCCTGCAAGTATGCCGGATCGAGGCGGAAAGCAAGGGCTGTTTTTTCAAAAAGGAAGTAGTTCGTTTTTAAGGTGTTCGCGATAAAGCTCAATGCTGCATGAAAAACAGTTTTTCGAATGCGATCCAAATGCCGCCGACCGGTATTGTAATTGGTGATGGTATTCAAGACTTCGTCATAGGTTGCCTTGTAAACGGAGTCCCTGCCTTCAACCTGAGGGTCAAAGCGGGTACTGAACAAACGAAGGAGATCCTTGACAATCTCTGGATGGGAAATAAAGGTTCTGGTAACCTCGGCAAAGTTAAAACGATCTGGCTGATTGTGAGAAAGATTTGTATGACAGAAGGAAATAATGGCATTAACCAACGATGCCTCCTCCCCGGTCATTATATTTTTTTCAACAAACTCTTTATAGCAGAGTGAAGAAGTAGAAATGATCTGTGTGTTGTAAAGCTCTCCTTTCAAGCGTTCGAATGCCTGCTGGCTTTCTCCTTCATCCTGTTCCGTTTTACGAACGTAAAAGGTCCCAAGAAAATAGGGATAAATCCCATTGCTGATGACTAGGCAATAGGCTCTACTGACGCCAATTTCAAGCCGATTGAAAACTTCCATGACTTGTGCCAAAAAATCCAATTGAGGAGGAATCCCTGTAGCAAACATGATTCGATATTCAACCTGTTGCCGGTCGTCTTCCGTCTCTTCAACATTGAAGAAAATGTTCCCTTGCTGCGTACTCTGAAAGTACATCCATAGCAGCTGTGCGACCCGCTTTGCAGGAGATAATCGAACATAAGCTTCATTGTTTGCCCAAATGAGCTTCAGCAAATCGTCAAAACAACTGAAATCAAAGGAAGGATAATATTTCTTCAGCGCTTCCTTTGTTTTCTTACGTATTTCAGTCGGGATACGAACTTTGGAATACTTGGAGATTTCCTGATGGCTCTTGCGGTCAAACTCAAACTTCTGAACCTCCAGCCGAGCTGACAGGCCAGGAAGAGGAGCGTCGGATTGGGAAAATTGCGCATAAGATATCGCACGCTCCTGAATTGTACGGAGCGTTTCATACAAAGAGCCTGGATGGCTGGGGCGTGCGACCAATAAACGTTTTGCGGTTTCTGACAAAACGAGTCGCCGGTCGGTTTTAAGTTTTTGTAACCCGACCGCGAGCGATGCAATAGCATCCGCGTCTTCCTGTAAGGTGATAGAAAAGTATGGGTGCATTTCTTTCAGGACCCATTGAAGATTCTCTGCCGCATGCTGGCTGCTAACATCAATAATTTGTTTGGCAGCAGCTTCCAACGTAGTTGGGGAGGTACTATTCTTTTTCAATTTCTCATCTCCTGATTAGGCAACTCTATGGCCCTGTCAGCAATCGCGGAATATTAGTTTTCTACCGGATTCAACAGGCAAAGAAGCGCACCAGCGGATACAGCCGAACCTTCGACAGCGGCCATACTGGTGACAACCCCCTCAATCGGGGATCTGATTTCGTTCTCCATCTTCATCGCTTCAAGAATGAGCAGCACCTCACCTTCCTTAACGGAATCTCCCTGATTTTTCATAAGCTTCCAGATATTGCCGGCCATGGGACTCTTGATCTCCTGACGTCCGCTAGCTCCTGCACCCAGCTTTTCTGCCAGCTTTTTCTTCTTTTCATCGACAATCTTGACATCGAAATGGTCATTTTTGAGCAGCACCGAATACTGGTCCCTGCCCACCTCATCAATATCGACCTCGTAGGAATGATGATCGATAATCAGGGAATAGATGTTTTCCTGGACACTGAAAAAGTCGACCTCAAACTCTTCCCCATCTACCCGTACGCGGTACAACCCGGGGCCGCTCTCTTCAACCTTGACCCGTACATCCTCGCCCTTGAATGTTGCAACATAATTCATCTGAATATCTCCGCTATCGGTTAGTGTGAGAACCTATGCGACCGGACAGTTTCCAGGGGTTCATCCCGCCGCCTTCTTTGGCGGCTAGAGAGGTGCGGGATTTTTTCTGGTCGAGTCGAAATGCCTTGATCGCCGCACCGATCACCGCGACCTTCTCATGGGGTCGCTCACGTTCCGCGTCCTCCATGTTGAAGCGGTTATCAATGAAGTTAGTATCGAAGTCGCCGTTGATGAAGTGCTCATTCAACATCACCCGGGCATGAAAAGGGATGGTGGTCTTGATTCCCTTGACGATGTATTCGGAAAGGGCTCTGCGGCAACGGGCAATGGCGTTCTGACGATCCTGCCCATAGACGACCAGTTTGGAGATCAAGGGATCGTAGTGAATGGGTACCTCAAAGCCTTCGTACATGCCGGACTCATCGCGAATCCCGGGACCACCGGGAATACGCAGCCCGACGATCTTGCCGGGAGTGGGGAGAAAATCATTGTCAGGATCCTCGGCCGAGATGCGGCACTCGATGGCGTGCCCGCGCATCTGGACATCTTCCTGCTGAATACTCAGTTTCTCCCCGGCCGCGATGCGAATCATCTCCTTACACAGGTCGATGCCGGTAACCATTTCGGTCACCGGATGCTCAACCTGCAGGCGGGTGTTCATCTCGAGGAAGAAAAATTCTTTGGTGGTGCCTGAAACGATGAACTCAACGGTTCCCGCGCTGTCGTAGTCCACGGCCCGCGCGGCTTTTAACGCCGCCTCACCCATGCGCTGGCGCATCGGATCATCGACAATCGGGCTTGGTGCTTCCTCAATGAGCTTTTGATGACGGCGCTGGATAGAACACTCCCGCTCACCAACATGAATCATATTGCCATGTTTATCGCCGAGGATCTGAATCTCGATATGCCGGGGGTTCTCAATATAACGCTCCATATAAACAGCATCATCGTTGAATGATTTGAGCGCTTCACTCTTGGTGGCACGGAAAGCATCCATCAGTTTATCCGGGCCATCGACTTTGCGCATCCCCTTGCCCCCACCACCGGCAGCGGCCTTGAGCATCAACGGATAGCCGATCTTGTCGGCCCATTCCTGGCAATGTTTTTCATTGCGTAAATTTTCCTTCATTCCAGGAACCAGAGGGACATTCATCTCGGCAACAGCAACCCGTGATGTCGTCTTGTTGCCCATGATCCGGATCGCCTGGGGATTGGGACCGATAAAAACAATCTCGTTCTTGATGCACAACTCGGCAAAATCGGCATTTTCAGATAAAAAGCCATATCCCGGATGGATGGCATCGACCTTGGCTTTTCTGGCAACTTCGATGATCTTGTCGGGATTCAGATAAGATTGTCTCGCAGGTGCCGGGCCAATGCAGTAAGCCTCGTCCGCCACCCGAACATGCAGGCCGGCACGGTCCACGTCGGAATAGACTGCCACGGTTGCAATCCCAAGCTCTTTACAGGCCCGGACGACACGAACGGCGATTTCTCCGCGATTGGCAATCAGGATTTTCTTGAACATATTCAGTAATCTCCTTAAGAGAAATAAGCTCTCTACAGACCTATGGGAACTCCCATACTCTCAACTGGTGCTAGAGCGGAATATTGCCGTGTTTTCGAGGCAGATTAGTATCTCGCTTATTTTTCGACATTTCCAAGGCACTGATAAGCCGGGGGCGGGTTTCCAGCGGGTCGATGACTTCATCGACATATCCCAGTTCGGCGGCACTGTAGGGGTTGGCGAATTTGGCGCGGTAATCAGCTACCAATTCCTTGCGAGTCGTTTCGGCATCACCTTCCCCGGCTATCTTGTCACGATGGATGATACTGACCGCTCCTTCAGGTCCCATGACCGCGATTTCGGCAGTCGGATAGGCAAAGATGTAATCGGCCCGGATGTGCTTCGAATTCATCACACAATAGGCACCGCCGTAGGCCTTGCGGGTAATAACCGTGAGCTTGGGCACGGTGGCCTCGGCCATGGCATACAGCAGTTTGGCCCCATGCTTGATGATCCCGCCCAATTCCTGCTCGACCCCAGGCATGAAGCCGGGGACATCCTCGAAAATGATCAAGGGGATATTGAAGGCATCACAAAAACGGACAAAACGGGCGCCCTTCATGGAGGAATCGATGTCGAGCGCTCCAGCCAGGACATTCGGCTGGTTGGCAACGATACCGACCGGTCCACCATTGAGACGGGCGAAACCGATCAACAGGTTTTTGGCGTAGTGTTCCTGGATTTCGAAGAAATATTGATCATCTATCACAGCCTCGATGACCTTCTTCATGTCGTAAGGGATATTGGGGTTGGCAGGAACGATATTTCTGAGGGCCTCTTCGCAACGATTAGGGTCGTCGGTGCAGACCTTGCGGGGCGGATCTTCCTGGTTGTTGAGGGGGATGAATGAGAAGACTTCACGCATCATCAACAAACAGGTTTCGTCATCATCTGCGGCAAAATGAGCGACGCCGGAGATTTCGTTGTGGGTCATCGCACCGCCGAGCGCCTCCTTGGTCACCTCTTCCTGGGTTACCGTTTTGATAACTTCCGGGCCAGTGAGGAACATATAGGAGGTATCGCGCACCATGAAGATGAAATCGGTAATGGCCGGAGAATAGGCTGCGCCACCGGCACAGGGGCCCATGATCGCCGAGAGTTGAGGAACAACCCCCGAAGCCATAACATTGCGCTGAAAAATGTCTGCATACCCGGCCAGGGCCTGCACCCCTTCCTGAATTCGCGCGCCGCCGGAATCGTTAAGCCCGATAACCGGAGCACCCATCTTTGTCGCCATATCCATGACTTTACAGATCTTCTCTGCGTACGCCTTGGACAGGGAACCACCGAAGACACTGAAATCCTGGGAAAAGACATAAACCAGGCGCCCGTCAATCTGGCCGTAGCCGGTCACCACTCCGTCGCCCGGGATATGTTGCTGATCCATACCGAAATTGGTGCAGCGGTGAACAACGAATTTGTCCGTTTCATGAAAAGAGTCTTCGTCGAGGAGAAAATTAATCCGTTCACGGGCCGTGAGTTTCCCCGCCTGGTGTTGTTTTTTGATGCGAGTTTCGCCCCCGCCTATTTCGGCCTCGGCATTGCGCCTCTCCAGTTCTGCGAGTTTTTCTTCAATTGTCATGCATGACTCCTCTGGACCAGAAAAGTTCTGGAAGGTCTTCAGTTAATTTTTGTGGTTTATATTTCATGCTTTTCGCGTTAGTCTGAGTTTCATAATCTCAATCAAGAGGTGAATCATGACGAAGGATAAACCCATTAAAACAACAGCTTCGGCGTCTTTTCCGACAGGCACATCAGCAGATTCGCTGAGCATCGTTACGTCAGCTCATCTTGCGGCCGCCTATCCTGAATTATCGGAATTCGAGTTCGGGCTGATCATTGCGACCAATGCGTTTCAGCGTTGGTTAATCCACTGCATGAATGCAGCCGGAGCCAAAGAGATGTCAGTGCTCGACATTTTGATCCTGCACCATGTCACCCATCGTGACAAAGAGAAGCGCCTGGCTGATATCTGCTTCATTCTGAATATCGAAGATACCCATACGGCGTCTTATTCCCTCAAGAAACTGGTTACCGCCGGTCTGGTACAGAGTGAGAAGAAGGGGAAGGAGATGTTCTATTCAACAACTCCCGAAGGCAAAGCACTCTGCGACCGCTACAAAGATATTCGCAACTCTTGCCTGGTTCCCAGTTTTGCCAAATCAGAAGATGAACAGAAACAACTGGCCGACATGGCCAAGTTTCTTCGCAACCTTTCCGGAATCTATGACCAAGCCTCTCGCGGAGCATCGTCTTACTGAACAGCCCTACGAGAGATCGATCTCCGGCAGCGTTACAATCGTGCAACCAGCCGCTTCCAACCCCAGCCTGACCTTATTGGCCGTCTCGGCCGCATGCAGGTTATCGCCATGCACGCAGACACTATGAAATGGGGTCGGGAGACATTTACCGTTGATGCTGACAATGCCTCCTTGCTCAACCATACGCAGGACATGGGCGACGCACTCCTCACTTTTATGGAGGACCGCGCCGGGTTGACTGCGGGAGACCAGATGACCGGAATCTGTATAGGCACGGTCGGAAAAGACCTCCAAGGCGACCGGCAGACCAGCTGCAGTTCCTGCTTTTGCCAATTCTGAAAGTGCTGGAGCCAGCAGAATCATGTCCCGGCTATAATCCCGAATCGCCTCGGCAACGACCTTCGCCAAATCGGTGTCTTCGCAGGCCATATTGTTGAGAGCACCATGTGGCTTGACGTGGGTGACACGAGCCCCCATCGCCATGGAAATACCATCCAAGGCTCCAACCTGGTAGAGGATCGAAGCTTCAAGCTCCTTGGGTGAAAGTTGCATGGCCCTGCGTCCAAAACCCTGCAGGTCCGGAAAGGCCGGATGGGCGCCAACGCTGACCCCTTTTGGTAACGCCATCTCCACGGTCTGCGTCATAATCCATGGGTCTCCGGCATGAAAACCACAGGCCACATTGGCTGACTTGACGACGTCCAACAACAGGGAGTCGTTGCCCATCTGGTAGGCACCGAAGCTTTCTCCCAAATCGGCATTCAAATTGATTTCCATATAGTTAAACCCTTCATAGATGGTCTTCACAAGAAGCGGTTATTTTGGCCGTTCGAAGGCATCGACAACCCCACTGACCAGGCAGGTTTTATACATCGCTTGTATATTGACGCCGTTCCTCAGCTCCAAAGATACGATCGAGGCAAGCAGGTCTTCCAACTCTGCACGCTGAGCCCGCAATATAGTTTCAGCCGCATAGGGAGTGACCGCCGCAAAACCTAGCCGATTACCGGGAGTCATCGCCGCAAATTTACCAAGATCAGCGGTAATCACCGTGGCTATTTTGGGGTAACCGCCGACGGTCGGTCCGTCCATCAGCAAGACGATAGGTGCGCCATTCCCCGGCACCTGGATGGCCCCCGGGACAATACCGTCAGAGATGATTTCCGGTTTTTTTTCGGGATGATGAGCCAAAATTGGACCTTCGAGGCGACTCCCCATCCGATCCGACTCACGACTTACCGTATAGGTTCCGGTCAGAAAATCGTTCAGAGCGACGTCCGTAAAATATTCTTCCTGCGGTCCTAGAATGACCCGAATGATTGTTGGCAGGTCATCTTCTGAAGTAGGAATCAAACCAAGGTTTTCAGACCTTGGGGAACGGGGCAATAGCCTATCCGGTCTGTCCCCTAGGTCCTCCTGAGCAATCGGCAGAATGGTATTCGGTAACAACCGGCTGCCGCTCACCCCGCCGAATCCGCCACGCATGTAGGTGGCGCAACTCCCCATGACCGATGGCAGGTCGAAGCCGCCAGCGACAGCGACGTAGCCAACCTTGCCTGACATCACTGGCCCAAGCTGCAGCGTGTCACCCGCTTCCAGAGTGAGGGTCCGCCAGGACCGCAGGGTGCGTTTTGCACGGCCCCGAGTCAATTCGACGGTGAAGTCTCCGGCAAATGCCAGACGCACTATTCCCTTTTCCAGCCGAAAAGACGGCCCAGTGAGAAAGAATTCTATGACTGCGATGTCTTCGCTGTTTTCTGCCAGGGTATTGGCAACCCGCGCCAGATCGGGATGCAGTACACCCGATTGTGGAACCCCGAAGCGGCGATAACCGAAGCGACCCAGATCCTGGATACTGGCCAGAGGCCCGGGAGAAAGTAGCATCAGTTGAGACGTCATACGCTGCTCTCCTCAAGCAGGAACTGGAAAAAATCCAAGACTCCGCCCTGGTCCAGCTCAAACAGTTCCTGGTAACGCTCACCAGTGACGGCATGAAATGCAACCCGATCCCCCGGTGCGAGCAGTGCCGGTTGCGGGCGACCAGCATCGAACAGAGTGAGCGGGCAACGGCCAAGAAGCTGCCAACCCCCTGGGCTTTCCCAAGGATAAATAGCCGTCTGCTGCCCGGTAATGGCAACCGACCCGGCCGGAACCCGGACGCGGGGTTCCGTACGGCGAGGCATATCCAATGCGGAAATAACGTCCCCCATGAAAGGAAACCCCGGTAAAAAACCGATCATATACACCAGATAGTTCTGGCTGACATGGAGATCGATAACCTTCTCCGGGGTCAGGTCTTTAGCTTCCGCGACAGACTCTAAATCGGGACCATATTCACCGCCATAACAGACCGGTAAGCACCAGCGCCGGGACGACTGCTCGGCACTGGTTTCTGTTTCACTCAGAACCGCCATCAGGCGGTCCTGAAGAACAGCCCGGGGCAAGACTAGAGGATCAAAGATGACCGTAAGGGAACGGAAAGTCGGCACGGTCTCAATGACCCCAGCCAACCGGCCGGCGGTAATTTCCTGAGTTAACCGGACATCGAGAGCAGCAACAGCGATAACCAGCTGCCGGTCGATTGTGTCTCCGAATTCAAGGGTCAGGGCTCTGTCTCCCAAATTTAGAAAGCGCGGCTGCATCATTTTATCTTTCTCCGCTGTCTGTTAACTGACACCTTTACTGGCCAACCATGAGATTGGGCAGAAAAAGAACCAGGTCTGGAAAAATCGACAAGATGACAACCATCAAAATCATGATCAAAAAGAATGGAATCGTAGCCTTTATAATTTCACTGACCGGTTCAAAAGCGATCCCCTGAATAACGAAAAGGCTGAACCCGACAGGGGGAGTAATCTGGGAAAGTTCGACCATAATGACCAGGAAAATACCAAACCAGAGAGGATCGAAACCAGCTGCGACGATGATCGGTAAAACAATCGGCAAGGTCATGACGACAATCGAAATACCGTCAAGGATCATCCCCAGAATAAGATACATAATGGCGAGGATAAAGAGCAGCGCGTAAGGTGACGCATCCAAGCTGACAATGTAGGTGCTAATTCCTCGCGCAATCCCGGTAAACCCAACCACTTGGGACAAAAAAGCAGCTCCGGCAATGATTAAACAGATCATACCTGTAGTCTGGACGCCACTGAGCAGTGCTTCACGGAAATTGTCCCAGGTCAGACAGCGGTACGCGCCTGCCAGAACCAAGGCTCCGACCACCCCTATTGCCGCCGATTCCGTCGGAGTGGTGAATCCAAGGTAAATCCCTCCGAGGACAACAAAAACCAGCAGCAGTATGGGAAACAACTCTTTTAAGGCCTTCATCTTCTCTGCAAAAGAGTATGTTTCATCATTATCTGGAACGATGCCCGGCTTAAGTTTTGCCTGAATAATGATGTAAATCGTGTACATGCTGGCCAGAAGAAAACCTGGGACGATACCAGCGATAAACAGCTTGCCAATCGAGGTATCTGACAGGACCCCGTAGATAATCATGATCAGGCTGGGGGGGATGAGGAAACCGAGTGTTCCTGCCCCGGCCAACGAGCCGATAGCTAAAGAACGGTCGTATCCCCGCTTGGACAGCTCGTCCAATGTGATCTTGCCAACGGTTGCAGTCGTCGCAGCGCTCGACCCTGAAACAGCAGCGAACAGGGAACAGGCAAAGACATTGATGTGCAGCAAACGACCAGGAATACTAGACAGCCAGGGCACAAGGCCATTCAAAAGCCGTGTCGATATGGCCGTGCGAAACAGGATCTCACCCATCAGGATAAACAGCGGCAGGGCGGTCAAAACCGAGGAGTTCATGCTGTTCCATACGGAGTTGGCCATAAGACCGCCAATTTTGTTCCAGATCGACATCGACGCGGGAAGGTTGCTGGGATAAAGCAGCAGCCCGGCAATACCGACTCCGAACAGGGTAAACCCAATCCAAAGCCCACCGAGAAGCAGCACGAGCAATACGGCAAACAAGCAGAGTGTCAGGATCAACGGTTCTGAGAACAAAACGGCAGCCTCCTCATAAATAGTGCGACCAGTTGCAGCAGCAGAGCCAGAAGTCCGACGGGAATCATAATCTGCGGGATATAGAGTGGCGTTTCCGAGATTGAGTCGGCCAGCATGTCGTAGCTGTAGGTGTCATACGCCATGAGTACAGCATGATAAAAGGCAAAGAGGATAATGGAAATCGCTACCAAGGTTGCCATTAATTCCATATAGCGCCGGGGTTCTGGGCTGAGTTTGGACGTGAGGATCGATATTTTGATATGCGAATCGGTCTCCAGGGTAAATCCCAGTCCAGCCATCACAGCGGCGACCATAAGGTAGCCACTGTACTCGTCGGCGATAAACGTTGAGAAGTTAAAAAAGGTGCGACAGACAACCTCAACTATGATCAGGCCGACGATCGCTAACATACAGCCCGCGGATAGATACGCACCCAACTTCGAGCACGCATCTATCCCCTTGAGAACTTTCTCGATCATTTCGAGTACTTCTCCAGAACAGCGGCAACGTCTTTCTTCGCCTCAGCCTTGAACTCGGCAACGATTTTCTTAGCGGCAGCATCCAACGTCTTACCAAATGCGGTGCTCTCGTCAGAAACAACCATGCCATGCTCCTGAATCACTTTGATCCCTTCTTCATGACGAGCCTGAGAATTTTGCCACTGCTGCTTTTCTGTTTCTGCTGCAGCCTTCAGGATCGCATCTTGCTGAGAATTGGACAGGATCTTCCAGTAATCCATATTTATGGTGACCATGTTGAGCGGGTAAGCATAGTTAATCGTTTTAAAGCCTTTTAGAACTTCCCAGAATTTACCGTTCTTTGAAGATTCTGCCGAGGTCAAAACCGAGTCGATCATACCAGTGGTCAAAGAAGAATAGACCTCGCCCCAGGGGAGGGAGACCGGAGAACCACCAAGTGAACGCAGGAATTCAGCGCCATTTTTGTCATAGGTCCGAGTTTTGAGATTCTTAAGATCTGCTTTGGAGTTAACAACGTTTTTAGTCACCAAACCACTGGGTGGCCAAGGTGCAGCATAGAGAAGCTTCTGTTTCCACTTCATGGCTGCTTTTTCGTAAATAGGCTTAGTGTCGGCATAAAGCTTTTTAGCTTCATCGAAGCTTCCGACAAGACGAGGCAGAGAGCTAATTCCAAAAGCAGACTCACTCCCAGCAACAACTCCCATAAGGATGTCGGACATGGGGACTTGACCGTCTTTAACGATCTTGAGCAGTTCAGGCCCTTTGAAACCGAGGCTACCGCCTGGATGAACGATAATCTGCACGCTTCCATTTGAGTATTTATCCACCAACTTAGCGAATTGCATCGCTCCTACTGTGTGGAAACTTGTTGCTCCATAAACTGCATTCAAATCGAGCTTGATCACATCCTGCGCCCAAGCTTGTGGCACCAAAAACAACCCGACCAGCATCACTGCCAAAATACTTCTCTTTAACATCGTCATTTCTCCCTTCGGTTGGTTGTTGACTGTACTAACCGTCACTAGTTGTTAAATCTCATGTTTTTAACTTGTGTGTTTTCTGGGAAAATCTCCCCGCTACAAAAATACCTGAATCGTATGCTCACAAAGATACCGTACGAAAAAAGCCATCAGCAGAAAGTAAGCATAACAGCGTTCTGTCCAAACACTAACGCCACACGAAAACAAAGTCAACACATTTTATCGACATATTACCTACATTTCATCATCGTGTGCTCCGTAAAAACTCCAGCCTCGTCTGCAAGATGCTGAAGTCCATCTTTAGAAATCAAGCAATGTTCTGTTTTTATACAATTGAATAATAGTCGTCGCCCTGCTGGTTTAAGACATATAATCGCATTTGGAAAAGTTCGGAATTCCAAATACAACAACGTGATAATTGACTTTTGAGAGGTATGTTACAGAAAAAATTTGTTTTTTTAGAAAGGTAAGTTTTGACAGATGGTAAGTGTCTTGGTTTGTGTTTCACAATGTTATCGGAACCAAAAATCTGGGTAGAATTAACATTACTGAATACCCTGCAAAGCAAGAATGGCCACCTCATTTTTGAGGTGGCCATTTTCATATCTGGTTTATCGAGAGTGCTGATACAGCAGTGATTCCAGATGAGGCGTGTCTCTTAAATTGTCTCAGGCAAGGGTTCCGGCAAATCTCTCTTGGCTAAAGTGTTTTGAGACAAGGTCTGTCAGAGCCAAAATCAACGTAATTCACTAACAGATCCAAAAAACTGTGGCCACCCGGTAATCAGGTGGCCACAACACAATACTGCATCATCTTTATATTTTCTTGAACTAAATCTATGCCCTGGCAAACGGGCTTGGGTTACAGACATTTTTAGGTTGTTTGCTAACGGCATTGCAATTCAGACAGATATGACCGGGATCACGCATCAAGGTTGACACTTCCTCGTCTCGACCATCTTTCCGCAATTGGCAGATATGTTGATGATGCTCTGCGGGATCTTTACATTCGTCTTTCACAGATTCTGACATACAACCTCCGAGTCGTGGGCCATTGTTGGATGGCTAATTATAGCACTTCCTTAAACTCTGGAATATTTAGTCGTTGAGAGTCCCTATCGTTCGTACTTAAGTATTTTGGCCTCCAATTCTATTCGATCCGCCCGATCAAGACTTCGCGGGGTTTACCACTGCCATCAGAGGGCCCGACAATCCCCTCGGACTCCATTCTCTCGATCATCCGCGCGGCACGGTTATAGCCGACCCGCAGGCGGCGCTGCAGCATCGAAATCGAGGCCTGTCGTGATTCAGAAACGATCTTCAGCGCCGTGTCCCAATGTTCGTCATAACCTTCTTCATCTTCCCCCGCGGCATTTTTGGCTTCTGGCGGTGCGGTGAGAATCGATTTATCATATTCAGGACGACCCTGTTTGGTCAGAAATTCAACAACCCGTTGCACCTCAAGCTCTGAGACAAAAGCCCCATGAACCCGCTGCAGATAACCGACTCCAGGTGGCAAGAAGAGCATATCGCCCATCCCGAGCAGGGCCTCGGCACCCATCGAGTCAAGAATGGTGCGTGAATCGATACGCGAGAAAACCTTAAAGGAGATCCGCGTCGGGAAGTTGGCCTTGATCAGACCCGTAATGACATCGACACTCGGCCGCTGGGTAGCGAGAATCAGGTGGATACCGGCAGCGCGCGCCATCTGCGCGAGGCGCGCGATCGACTCTTCGATATCCCGTCCGGCAACCATCATCAGGTCGGCCAGCTCATCAACAATAATGACGATATGTGGAATATGGCCGTGTTCCAGTTCTTCCTCAGGTTCGGGCATCGGTGGTAATTCTGCTTCGGCCTCGAGCATATCTTCAGCCGTCAGAATAATCGTATCCTCAAGTTCCGCCAACGCCGCGGCAGCATCGGCGTCCTTAGATTCCTTAACCAGCTTGCGGTTATAACCATCTATATTACGCACCGCTTTGTCGGCCATCAATTGATAGCGCCGCTCCATTTCACGGACTGCCCAAGCCAGCGCCAGATTAGCTTTCTTGGGTTCAGTTACGACCGGCAACAGCAGGTGGGGTATCCCCTCATAGATCGACAACTCCAACATCTTGGGGTCGATCATGATCAGACGCACATCCTCGGGAGTGGCTCTGTAGAGCAACGAAAGGATCATCGTGTTGATCGAAACCGACTTGCCGCTGCCGGTCGATCCGGCGACCAGAAGGTGCGGCATCTTGGCGAGATCTGAGACCACAGTCTGGCCAAAGATATCGACTCCGAGCGCCATCGGCAGTTTGCCGCCGGTGCGCTGAAAGTCCGTTGATTCAATAATTTCCTTCAGGTAGACGGTCTGGCGTTGCTTATTAGGGATTTCAATGCCGACTACGCCGCGACCAGGGATCGGTGCGACGATCCGGATCGAAACCGCCTGCATCGCCATCGCCAGATCATCCTGCAGGTTGGAAATCTTATTGACCTTAATGCCGGCGGCCGGGGCGAACTCATACATGGTGACGACTGGGCCCGGTTTGACCTCGACAATTTCCCCCTCAACACCAAAATCGAGTAATTTTTGCTCCAGCATCCTGGCCGCCATCGTCAGGCTATCGCGATCGACCGGCACTGCGAGCTCACCCTCATGGTCTAACAACGAAACCGGGGGCTGATGATAAGTCCCATCGGCTTCAAGAAAAGAGAATGCAACCTGATTATCCTCATCTTTCGTTTTTTTCTTGGTTGCTTTCCCCGACTTACGTGGAGCAGGCAAGGATTTTGGCTCCGGCGGCAAAAGTACTGCAGTGTGGATTTCCGGTTCGCGTTTTATCGCCTTTTGAGTGCGAGCCATACGATTTTCGCGACGCATTTCAAGACGCCGTCCGAACCGTTCCAGAATGCCATCGATAAGAGGACCAGGCTGAAGCGGGTCGAAATAATAAGCGCGACCAGAAAAAATACGGTCAGGACGACTGCGGCACCACTCAAATTGAGATAACTCGATAAAAGTCGCACCAGAACCCGCCCGACAGCACCGCCAGCCTCGCCAATCCGACTGTCAAGAAGCTCGACATGCTGCAGCTTAAGCGCCAACAGTCCGGCCAGAGAAATCTGTAACAGCAGAAAGGCTCCGGCTCTCTGCCAGTGCAGATGAACCTCGCGAAACTTTAGCCAACGCCAGGCTAAATTCAGGCAAGCCAACGGAAAGAGTAGTGCCGTCAGACCAAACATTTGATAGAGAAGATCGGCAAAATGGGCCCCGAAAACTCCACCAAAATTTTGGATATCGGCCGGGTGCAGACTGTTATTGAAGGAGGGGTCCGAATTGCTATAGGAACCAAGACAGAGCAGCAGAAACAAGCCGATGGCCAACCAGATCAGGCCGAGGATCTCCTTACGCATACGACTCTCAGTCGGAATTTCGGGAGCTTGTTTATTCATCAAATATCCTTGTTCATCAACTTAACTTACAAAAAACGAAGTGGCTAGAATGACACTGCCAAGCAACAAACAGTAGAGTGCAAAGCTGCCTGCAAAACCTGCTATCCCTAAAGCTCAAGAACCAGCGGCAGGATCAACGGCCGCCGAGCAAGGTTCCGATTAAACAGGCGCCGAAGGGTCTTGCGAACATTGACTCGCAACTCTTCCCAATCGGTGACGGCCGCCAGGCTTTGTTCTTTCAGTAGATCACGCAGTTGCTGCCGGGCCTCTTCGAGAAGCTGTTCACTGACCTGTTCCTCCTCGGGGATAAAACCACGGGTAAACAGTTCTGGGCCGTAAACAACCTCGCCGGTACTCTGGTTAATCGCCAACATGGCAATAACCAAGCCATGATTGGCCAGGTGCCGGCGATCACGCAATTCCATTTTCCCGACATCACCAACTCCTTTGCCATCAACAAAGACCCGACCCTTTTCGAATGTTTCCCCCAATTCGAGTCCAGCAGCGCTGACCGATAATGACTGACCATTTTCAAGAACCATCGTGTTCTGCGGAGCCATTCCCAGTTCGATTGCCAACTGACGATGTTTGACCAGATGCCGATACTCCCCATGAACCGGCACAAAATAACGGGGTCGCACCAGATTGTGAACCAGCTTCAATTCTTCACAGCTGGCATGTCCAGAGACATGTATTTCACTGGTTTTCTCATAAAAGACTTCGGCACCTCGGCGATAAAGTTTGTTGATCAGGTCAGAAATCGCCTTTTCATTTCCGGGAATAAACTTAGAGGAGAGGATGACGCTATCTCCCTCTACAAGTTCAATCTGCTTATGATCCCCCAGCGCGATTCGCATCAAAGAACTGAGCGGCTCACCCTGACTACCGGTGGTGAGAATCAGCACCTTTTCTGGCGGCAGATCACGCATATCGCGCAGATCGATAAACTGTTCATCATTCGCCCGCAGATAACCAAGTTGGCGGGCGATAGCGATGTTCGATACCATACTGCGGCCATTAACAAAGATCTTACGCTCATGCGCAACTGCGGCATCGAACACCTGCTGAATACGATGGATATTTGAAGAGAAGGTCGAAACGATAACCCGTTGATGGCAGGTCGGAAAGATCTCGGCAAAGGCTTTGCCGACAGTCGATTCCGAAAGGGTATAACCGCTATTTTCAACATTGGTCGAATCGGCCAGCAGCAGCAAAACCCCCTCTTCTCCCCATTCAGCCAATCGCGCCAAGTCGGTTTTCTCTCCATCTACCGGAGTCTGGTCGATCTTGAAATCGCCGGTATGCACCACCGTTCCGGCCGGGGTTCGAATCGCGTAGCCGACGCCATCAACGATCGAATGAGCAGCGCGAAACGGCTCGACGCTAAAAGGAGCAAGCTCAACAGCTTGACGCGGAACGACGGTTTCGAGTTCAACCACAGACTCTAAATCATGTTCCTTGAGTTTGTTATGGAGCAGGCCAAGGGTCAGTCTTGTCCCGTAGATCTTGGGACAGCCAAGCTGATGCCAGAGGAAAGGGATGGCACCGATGTGGTCCTCATGACCATGTGTCAAAACCAAACCGACGATATCGCAGGCCCGCTCTTCAAGCATCTTGACATCAGGTAAAACCAGATCGATCCCTAACATGTAGGCCTCTGGAAACATAAGGCCGCAATCGATCAGCAGGATCTTCCCTTCTGTTTCAAGAGCCATCATGTTCAGGCCTATTTCACCCAGCCCTCCCAGGGGCATCAGACGTACGACTGATTCAGGTGACTG
>JAJRQB010000124.1 GCA_024280485.1 Deltaproteobacteria bacterium | reverse complement strand
GTGCAGTTCACTTCCTATCGCTTCCTTCAGACCCTGCCGTTGCCAGCAACGCCCTTGCGATTCGGATTGTCTTCCCCCTGATCAGGGTGACGCCTGTATCTTGCAACAGGCCGGGTTTGCCAGCTCCGCTGGGCAAACCAACAAAAGCCGCCCATCAGTATCAAGCTGAAAGGCGGCTTTCAAAATCATCTATTTATTGACTCAAGAACCCACATCGAACCCCTCCGAAAGTGTGTCATTTCAGTTAGTTGCCAATATATACCCGTTTCACAACAGACCTGTCAACCAACAGCCGCCGCAAACCCGCGTAATTCACTCAACGGCTTTGAGCGTTTATTCTGCTCAATACCATCGTTTATTTTCAGAGTAGCTTCATCCTCATGTATCCGCCCTACCATGATCGATGCAGGACATCCATTCGCATTTCCCGACCAAAATAGTAGAATGTAGGTATTCACACCAGAAGTGCAGATTTTCTCTCGGCGTAGGAGAAACCATGGCCAGCTATCAAGCTATTCGCAAAGTCTGTCTGCCCGCACTTTTGCTCATTCTTCTGGCCCTTGTCGCCCTACTACCCTCACCCGTCCAGGCCTACGAGATGTTCCTCGGCACCGGTCAGGCGGGCAGCTTTTCGCATTTTGCCGGCAAAGCCGTCTGTCGCACCATCCACAGATCGAACCGGGATATCAGCTGCCGCGCGGTACCCTCGGAGCAGCAGACCGACAACCTGACCAATGTTTTGGGCGGATCACTCGATATGGCGCTGGTCAATTCGAAGGTGATCTACGATGCCTTTCATATGACCGGCGCATTTCGATACATTACGCTTGAATACGATCAGTTACGCCTGCTGATGCCGCTCTACCGCATGCCGATCTCCCTGCTGGTTCGCCGGGATGCGAAGATCACAAGCCTTGCCGATCTGGCGGGAAAAAGGGTGAATGCCGGGGCAGCCTTCAGCCTGCAGAATATTATCTTTGAGGAAATTATGGCCGCAGAGGGCTGGCAACAAGACAGTTTCAGCCTTTTCCAGAATCTGTCGGCGACCAAGGCGCAGGATATCCTGGCCCTGCACAGCGGATCGGTGCAGGCGATGCTCCATATCGGCATGCATCCTGACGAAAAGCTCGCCCGCGTCCTGATAAATGGGCCTATGGATATTGTCGGCCTTAGCGGGCAGGCGGTCAGTAGCTTGATCGATGCCAACGCAGGCTTCTACCGCGAGGAGATCCCCTCCGGTACCTATGCCGGACATTCGCCAAGCATCGAGACCCTGTCGCTGGAAACCCTGCTCGTCACCTCCGCCGATGTGGATGAGGAGACGGTTGAACTCATCCTCGATGCCATCATAAGCGCAAAACGCCAGCTGCAATTTACCCATCGGTCCTTTCTGCAGCAGAAGACCGATATTGAAACGCTGACGAACAGTTACCTCCACCCCCACCCGGCGGCGATTCTCTTTTTCCAGACCAATCAGAAACGGCTGTAGGTGACTGCTTGAGCAGGGTGCGATCGAAGTAAAGCAAAAAACTAAATCGTTGCACGCGATAAC
Organism: Deltaproteobacteria bacterium; assembly: GCA_024280485.1. Taxonomy (GTDB): domain Bacteria; phylum Desulfobacterota; class Desulfuromonadia; order Desulfuromonadales; family Geopsychrobacteraceae; genus Geopsychrobacter. Next base: position 24,799 of record JAJRQB010000124.1, on the reverse strand, counting down.
TTCGGATAGGATCTGATAAGTTCGGATCCACCCAAGACCTTGATCTTAATCCGCAGTTATCCGATTTGATCCGCGTGCAACAGTCGTTAATCTTCCGATATAGTCCTTAGGGTTCGGGCCTCAACATTCAACAAATATTTCCCACCTGCTGACCGCTCAGCTCACCAAGGCAGCTCATCACCATTGCTATGCCAGAAAGAACCCGCATTCTCAAGGTTGAGAGCCTCAATCCGTGCGGCGAGTCCGGCAACCGCTTCTTCCGGGGTAATGATCCCGCCAAAATTGACCATCCGGGTTTTTACGAATCCGGGATGTAATTGCGCCACGGCAATACCACGTTCTTTCAGATCGACTGCCAAAGAGCGTCCTAGAGCGTTAAACGCAGCTTTGGAGGCACGATAACCGTAGCGGCCGCCTGAGTCGTTATCGGCAATCGACCCCATGCGACTGGTCATGTTGGCGATTTTGCTACCCGCTGGCAGGTTGGGCAGCAAGGCTTCGCTGATCCTGATGGGGGCAAATGCGTTGATCTCCATCTGTAAGCGGAGCGAATCAAAATCGATTGAGCCGAGGGTTTCATCCAGCATGAGACCAGCATTGTTGATCAGCAGGTCGATCGTTTGTCCCTGTAGAGCCTCCACCAACCGCTCGATACATTCTTGGCTAGTCACATCGATCTCATCAATCACCTGGGTTGCGAATCGCTCAAGTTCGTATGATGTTTCGCGACAGACCCCCGTTACGCGCCAGCCTTCAGCCTGATAGTGACGTGCCAACTCAAGACCAATCCCACGATTGGCTCCGGTACTCACAACATGCTTCATTGCACACTCCTTATCTTTGAATCGTCTTCACAACTCGAATAGATCTATTTCTCTTTCCCCGAACCAATCACCTGAAAATCCTCGGTATGCGCCAGGGCCGCAAACCTCTCCCCCAAATTTTTAGGTGGTGCCGCGACACGGCGTGCTTTCAGATCAAGCCAGGCGCCATCCATATCGAGCGTGGCGCAGAGTTCTTCGCCACGGCGAATTTCGTGACGCATGCTCCATTTGCGGTGATCGTCTGAAAGGCCGCTCAGTTTAACGTTGACGACGAGCTCATCTCCAGAGTTCAACTCGCGATGAAAATGGGCTTCTTCACGGAACAGCACCGGGCCACAGTTGTTGGACGCCATCCAGTCGGGACCGAAGCCGTATTTCTGCCAATAGGCTATGCGGGCAAAAGTGCCATAGTCGTAATAGACCGAATGCCGCACATGCCCGTTGGGATCAAGATCGGACCAACGCACTGTAACGGGTTGCTCGAATAATTCCATCGTCGTCTCCCTTAATCACCAGAATTTCTGGGGCAGCCATGATCGTAAATCCTTCCCAAAAATAACCTCACACTCAAAAAGCCATAGATAGCCATGAATCGATATCGGTAAAGCCCATACTAACCGTCAACATCTCACCATCGTAAGTACCGGTCATATCACGTGTACCTATCGAAATTCTCAGTTTATCGGCAACCAAGCCAAGGTTCACCTCACCCCCGAACATGAAATCATTACCGAATCTGTTGGTCCCGGAAAGGTTTTGGTTTGCGTAGAGGCCAATCCCGATTGATGAAAGCGCGACGTTCTCAAAGGGGTGACGAAACGAACCACCTGTTCGCCAGTAATTCAGGCGAGTCCCATTGACTTCCTTAAACTGCTGGTGAAAAGAAAAAGGTTCCCACTCAAAATAGCCCCACTCGCCGATTATTTTCTTTGGCGCGGCAAGATAGGAAACTGACACGGCAGATTGCGCGCCATCCATGGCGATGCTGTCTGGAACTAGCATGTACCACTTTTTCTTGGGGAAATAAAAACCCAGCCAGCCTTTCTCCTTCTTGACCGAGGAGAGCGACCAAGTCGCGTGGTTTTTCCGTGCTTCCTTGAGGTTCGCAACCACCGAAGCAACCTTGAGCAGCAGTTGATGTTTACCACCGCCCTTCTTTTCAATTTCAATCAAACGTTCGATAACGCGCTGTCCAAGATCTAACGCCCAATATTTTGGGCTCTCAATCATTTTCTGAACACGCGGACTGAATTTGTCCTTATCAGGTTTGAGCATAGCCAGAAATTTCTTAAACGCTTTTTTGTCTGACTCATCAATCTGCGACATGACGGCATAAACCGTATCAGCAGCAGCTTCCTTGTCGAGAACCGGAAACTTCGCCTTTGCTTCATCCCAGGCTGGTGTTGTTTTTTCCTTAGCCAAAAACGCGCCGACCAACTGGTTGATCTTTTGATTCTGGTATGGTGCTGTGTTGAAATCCAGTTGCTTGTTTACCAAGTCAATGAAAATTTCAGCCTGCTTGACCTCAAAAGCAGGATCATTCGGGTTGCATTCCTCATCCTGAGCACACAAATAGTTGGTAACGTTCATCAGACCGTCGTAAACCCCAGCTGAATAATCATAAAGCCGAAACGAGTCGTCAAAAAAGGCCCCAAAATGCCCGATAAAATTACCAGTCAATGCCGGGAAACGGCTGGTCTGCCTAAGATGACGATGTCCATTATCTCCGTTCTTAATGTCGAACATTCCTATCAATGAGCGCCGCAACTCGCCGGTGCTCATTGTTCCGAGTGTAGGGATCAAGGCCTTGAGCTGTTCCTCCAGCACCAAGAAACTAAAATCTATATCATCGTTTAATGGCAGCTCTAAGCTATTCTCAATGCTGCCCGGATCGACTGGGTTGCTTTTCACTCCCCGACGTTTGGCAGGGTCCATGTAGATATAGGTCGCCGGGACATGTTGATAACCAGTCTCTGTTTGCTCAACCAGCTCAACCGTCAAACCGAGCGGGACATTGTCAAAAGCACCACCATCACTAAAATAACCATTTTCAACAGCGTACCCTTCGGGACAGGTGCCTGCAAGGTCGGTGTCTGCGGCAGTATCACCAGTAGTCTGCTGGCAATGTTGCAGCTCTACCCGACTGAAGGCCATGGGAAAAGCACTTGATGCCAGCACCGCCCTAGCGACCGCATCGAACTCAACCCGGCCCTTAACCTGCGGCAAATAAATAAGTTCCATATTTTTGCCGTTGACGGGCTGATAGCTGGTGTTGTTTTTGAACACCAAACCAAAACCATCCTCCTTCTTTTCCGCCATGGCGATCAAGGGAATGACCGTCCGTTGCGTTTCAACCTCCTCAGATCCCGTAGCAGTCTGAATTGTCGTCTTCAAGGGAACTGAACGAGTAACGGTGAAGGCCAACTTCACTTCCGAATTCTTTCGGAACTGGCCCTTCTCCACACTCAGACGCAAGTCATCGATGATCCCTTTGAAAACTTTCCGGGTAAAAATCGAATCGGGTAAGGCCTTTTTTTTCTCTACGCCCAGATCAAGTCGCAACAAATCATCATCAGTAGGACTCTCAAGTAATTTCTCAACATCAACATCCTGCCAGGTCTTCTTGTACAGGTTGTTATAGATGCTCTTGGTCGAGTCAAGTTCACTGAACCTGATCGCCGAAATCAGAGTATTGATCGCTCCGGCTGAAGCGCCTGTGACGGTATCGAGTCGATATTTCGTCTGGCCGGCGTCCAGAAATTTATCCCTTAATGTATCAACAATGATCCAGTTCAGCCCGGCCTCGTAAACCCCGAGGCTGATTCCACCCGAAATGGTCAAGGCGTAGGGATCCTCTGCACCCGGATGCTGGCCCGCACTCTCGACTGCAGAAACCTGGTTCACACAAATCAAAACAACGACGACCAACAGCAAAACGATTCTCCAGTTTATGTTACGCATCTTCTCCTCCTCTTCATTACAATCTTTCAGTCAGTTAAATAGGGGCAAAAGGGACATTGTCGCTTTATTGCCTTAACGTACTGCAAAAAAACAAAAGCCGCCCTTCAGCATCAGGCTGAAAAGCGGCTTTTAAAAATCATCTATTTATTTTCCAGAGATCTCCACATCTCATCCCCTCAGATATGAATGTCATTTTAATGAGAATTAAATGTATACCCAATCTACATTAACCTTGTCAACAAAACGCCCCGTTCACCACTATAAGAAAGAGTTCCCTGTAACTTGCAACTCCTGAATAGGCGAATGGCCAACCCGATGTTTTGGGTTGACCACTCTGTTAGTCACGCGGAATAGCTTTGGGATTGTTCTGTTGACCTGTTGTTTAGCCGTTCACTTCCTCGCCTACGAAGTAGCCGATTTCATCCTGGTTGATCGAAGAGTGAAGTTGCTCATCAACATGTTAACCAAACTGATCAGGGTTTATGCCGGCGGCCTGCAGTGCAGTTCCGGCGGAGATACTAACAGTCAATACGCTCAATATTGTTTTCTTGATGGCCTTTCTCCTTAGGCAACGATTCAGTATGAATCAGTTTCGATTATGTTTCTTGCCTAAGCTATATTCCAATGTCCATGCCAACCTTGAAAACTACGTAATATCAGTATGTTATAAGTTTAAAATTGCCAACGCCAACCTTGAACTGTAGAATATCCTACAAAGCTACGTAGAATATTCAGGATCCCACCAGCGATCCACGCAAAAATATCGTAGAACTTAATCTCACCAAAACTTGCCCTGCCACGCGGAGCCAGGCCTCAATATTCAACAGCCTAATCAATCGTCTGCCCAATCCTCTGCCACCTCACCTCGGTATTTTTACTATCCCAGGACCAATAGATCTTCGCGGCACGACCGCTAATCTTTTCTTCTGCGACAAAACCCCAGAAACGGCTGTCGAATGAATAGTCACGATTATCCCCCATGGTGAAATACATCCCTGCGGGGACTTTGAGCGGGGCCAGGTTGTCACGTGGGCTGGCATCTGCAGGGATGGTCTGGGCGTCCTGGTGCTCCACGTAATCCTCGACAAGCAACTGGTCATTCACCAGCAGTTGCTTGTCGCGAATCTCAATTTTATCTCCCGGCATCCCGATTACCCGCTTGATAAAATCGCGGGGGTTGGCCTTGTCAGCATCTGGGGGAAATTCGAAAACGACGATATCGCCTCTCGTGATGCGGTCTGCTGTTTTGTCGATCAAAATATGGTCACCGACGATAAGGGTATTCATCATACTGCCCGAGGGAATTTTATAAGCGCGCACGTGGGCTTGTTTGATGTAGGCAGAACCTGCAAGATCACCGCCAAGACCAAAAATCAGGTAGATCGCAATGTAAACAACTGGGCGGTTATATCTTTTCGGCTGAAAATTATATTTCAATTTGCGCGCGGTCTTTACGCCATCGACAATGGCCAAGACAAGAATCAGGATCGTCAGCAGAAAAAACAGGCCGAGAACGATAAATGGGAGTTTGAGAGAGAAAATTGTGATTGCCAGACCGAAGGCCGTAGAGAACAGGGCAAACAGGCAGCCCTTTTGTAGCTGTCCATTGTAAACCTGCCCCAATCCCGGCATCAACAGAGTTAATACAACGGCAGTCCAGGGTTTACGTGTCTGGCCAGTGCGCTTTTTCACCTCAAACTCAAAATCCACAACTTTATTCCTTATTGGTAAGTTCCAGCTTCTTATTTAACCTTAAAAACAACAAAAGCCACCCTTCAGCACAAGTCTGAAAAGCGGCTTTCAAAATCATCTATCACTTAACCCGAGATCCTCACATCTCATCCCTCATAAAGTATGTTATTTCAGTAAGTTGCCGATATATACCTGTTTCGCACCAGGCCTGTCAATAAATCGACCCGTTTACCGTTGACGTGGGGTTGCTTCGTAACGTGCCAGGGCCTGAACAGGTGAATGGCCAACCCGATGTTTTGGGTTGACCACTCTGTTGGTCACGCGGAATAGCTTTGAGGTTGCTTTGTTGACCTTCTGTTTAGCTGTGCACGTCCTCGTCTACGATGGAACTCGTTCTGATCAAACCGTTACCGTGGAAGTGTGAATCTACAAAGTAGCCGATTTCGTCGTAGTCTTGTCTCCTAAAAGTAATATTCGGGTAAAATCGTAGAATCCAGTTTCGGCTATGCTTCTTACCAAGTTCATATTCCAATGTCCGTGCCAATCCTTAAATATACGCAATATCAGTAAGTTACGGACCATACACCACCAAGACAAACCTTGATCTGTAGAATACTCTACAAAACCACATGGAATATTCGGCAATGCAACCAATGAACTTCGCTAAAAAGCAGTGGAACCACATCGCCCCCCTGCCACTTCATAAGTTACAACCCGCTATTCTCTGCGAAAAGGTTATATTTTAGCCGTGCGCTCAGGATCATTTCCGGGTTTGGTAGACTGTATATGAAGCAGGTCGACACCGACAAAGGAGCTGAGCATGGATTTTCTGAAAGAGCTTGGGATTGAGAACAGGAACTTTGGTGCTTCTACGGGGTATGAATGGAATAGCACAACCGACCAGGGGGAGCTGCATATCGTTTCTCCGGCTGACGGCAAGCCGATTGCCAACGTCTACCTTGCCTCTGAGCAGGACTATGAAAGGGTCGTGACCAAAGCCGCAGAAGCCTTCAGGCATTGGAGAACGGTCCCTGCGCCGAAGCGGGGTGAGGTTGTGCGCCAGATCGGTCTGCGCTTGCGAGAGCATAAGGATGCGCTCGGGGCGCTGGTCTCCTATGAAATGGGCAAATCACTTCAGGAAGGGAAAGGCGAGGTTCAGGAGATGATCGATATCTGCGATTTCGCCGTCGGCCAGTCCCGTCAGCTTTACGGTTCGACCATGGCCTCCGAACGGGAAGAACACCGGATGTATGATCAGTACCACCCCCTTGGCGTGGTCGGCACCATCTCGGCCTTCAATTTCCCGGTTGCTGTCTGGTCCTGGAATACCATGATCGCCACGGTTTGTGGCGATACGAACCTGTGGAAACCTTCTTCAAAGGCCCCCTTGAGCGCTATCGGTGTGCAGAACATTCTGGGCGAGGTGATCAGAGAGAATGAGCTTCCCGAGGGCCTGTTCAACCTGATTGTCGGACGGGGCTCTTCGGTCGGTGAAAGATTGCTCAACGACAAGCGCATCCCGCTGGTCTCGGTGACCGGCTCAACAGAGGTCGGTCGACATGCGGCTCAGGTCGTTGCCAAACGATTCGGCAAGACGATTCTTGAACTTGGTGGCAACAACGCAATTATTCTGAGCCCTAATGCCGAGCTCAAAACAGCGCTCCCTGCCATCGTCTTCGGCGCGGTCGGGACTGCCGGACAGCGTTGTACCACAACCCGGCGCCTGATAATCCATGAATCGATCTACGCCAGGGTCAAAGCGAGCCTTCTGAAGGCCTATGCGGGGCTGAGAATCGGCAATCCGCTGGATGAAAAGAACCATGTCGGGCCGCTGATCGACAGCGACGCGGTTATGGCTTTTCAGCAGGCACTGCAGCGCGCAGAAAAAGAAGGGGGGAAACTCGTTTATGGCGGGACCCTCCTTGAAGGCGCAGGTTACGAGTCGGGCTGTTACGTCGTTCCGGCGATCGTTGAAGCCGAAAACAGCTACGCGATCGTTCAGGAGGAGACCTTTGCCCCGATCCTTTACCTGATTCAATATTCCGGCGAGCTGAGCGCTGCCATCGAATTGCACAACGCTGTCGTGCAGGGACTCTCCTCGGCTGTTTTTACCGAAAATCTGCGTGAAGCCGAACTCTTCCTCTCGGCCGCCGGCTCGGATTGCGGGATTGCCAATGTCAATATCGGCACCTCCGGAGCGGAGATCGGCGGAGCTTTTGGCGGCGAAAAGGAGACCGGCGGTGGACGTGAATCGGGCTCTGATGCCTGGAAGGCCTACATGCGACGCCAGACCAATACGATCAATTACGGCACAGCCCTCCCTCTGGCGCAGGGGATCAAGTTCGATATTTAAGCGCGGCTTTCGAACATAACTTCATCCTGAGGAGAGCGGTTTATGCCAAGAAAAATCAATTCCATCCTGGTGCTGGGTCTGGGGAAGGTTGGTTCTTTGATCGCCGCCATGCTCCAGGAAACAGGCTTCGCGGTCACAGGGGGTGACGTTAAGATCCATGGCAACCACCCCTTTGACGTTATGAATCTGGATGTATGCAATAGTGCAGAGTTGACCCGCGTCATGAAAGGGGTCGATGCGGTCGTCTCCTGTCTGCCTTACCGCTTCAACCTCGGCGTCGCCGGGGTCGCCAGTCAACTCGGTACTCACTATTTCGATCTTACAGAAGATGTGGCGACGACCAGGGCCATCATCAAAATGAGTAAAACCGCCAGCGGAGTCATGGCGCCACAATGCGGTCTGGCTCCCGGTTTCATCGCTATTCTCGGCGCTTCCCTCGCCAGTCGATTCGATAAAATAAGAAGCATCAAACTGCGGGTCGGTGCTCTCCCCAGCAATCCCACCGGATTACTCTCTTATGCCTTTAACTGGTCCCCTGAAGGGGTGGTCAATGAGTATCTCAACGATTGCGAGGTGATCGAGAACGGTAAGCACAAGTGGGTTTCACCCCTGGAATGGCTGGAGAAAATCGTGATTGACGGTATTCAGCTGGAGGCCTTTACCACCTCTGGCGGTCTGGGGACCATGTGCGAGACCTTTGCAGGACGGGTCGAGAACCTTGATTATAAGTCGATCCGTTACCCCGGCCATGCAAGATTGATAAATTTCTTTTTTGATGAGCTGCTGATGCGTGAAGATCGTCAACGGGCCGGTGAGATCCTGGTACATGCCAAGCCGCCGGTCAATGATGACGTGGTTTATATCCATGCCTCGGTGGAAGGCTGGCAAGAAGAGAAGCTGACGCGTGAGGAATTCGTTAGGTCCTACCGTCCCTTAGAGGTTGCCGGACGCCGTTGGCGGGCAATCTCCTGGACCACTGCGGCTTCCGTCTGTGCGATTGTTGAACTTGTGAGTCAGGGGACTTTGTGCGACAGGGGATTTATTAAACAGGAAGAGATCGATCTCGATAAATTCTTGCGGACTAAAAACGGTCGGTTATATGCAGAAGAATCCCATGGTGGGGAGATCAACTGACGACCGGGATGTCTGGTAACTACTCCATATCGGTTTCACACCTGCGCTCGGGACCTTTGTAGCTATTCAAATCTGTCATACCCCGCAACATGTCCTTACCAATTGTGACCCAACCATCATTGCGTTCAAACTTGATGATTTTGTTCTGGGTAAGAAACATATTAAAGGCTTTTATCGCCATACGACAGATTGAGCCGTCGTTCATTTCCACCCTGATAAGTTGTTCCATTGTCTCTCTCCGACGGTCATCCTAAGTTCACTAGACTAAATCGCATAAAATCTGCGGAATACTAACAACAGGAGGCATCAGTGTCAATCATGATCGCGGGTATTTCTCTTTAAATTCAATAACTTGAATAATTATATGATCAGTCTAGCAACTCTGAAAGCTGCAATCAATGCGAAGGGTTTAACTTTGGAAGAGACTCTGAAAATAAGAAAAGTACGCGGAATATAGATCGATTTAAATATCCAGCCCAGACAAGAAGGGATGCTTAGATTTGCATTTAATTATTAACTTAATGCAAGACTAAATTCGGAAGATCTACATTTTTTTCCCTAGCAGCCTGTCGGTCTTGACGGGCCGCTGCGAAAACTGGGGTATTTGAGACTAGATTTTGTCTCATTTACAGGCTCATAGCTATGGGGCAAAAAGGAGCGGGAATATAGGCCAGACGAACAAATTTGCAGCCGGTTCATGGCAAGCCCGCCTGACTGCTAGCCCCTCCATGAATTCAATTATTGATCAATTTATATGTTCCAGTGCGCCCAAAATCCGAACCATCGCCAAAGTATCCAACTCGCAATACTTCAACATCGCCTGCCGCAACTCCGCCAGCGCCACCGGATCCTCCAACTCACACATCGCATGATAAGCCCGCATCGCCGCCATACCGTCAGCAATCTCGAGCCCAGCATAAGAAAGCTCCGGCACCAGCGCCGGCAACACCTCTTTGATCGAATAGGATCCGCGCATCTGCCAGCGATACAGATCACGCCGCCGGAATGGCAGCATCAGGTCGCGCACATTGGGCAGACGGAGATTGATCGCAGCGGCCAGATCGGGGAAGAGTTCGGCGAGGTTACGCAACACCCCTTTTTCGAAGGCCTTGTTGTAGGTCAGCACACAGGCATTTCCCGGGATTACAGCGAGAAGCTGTTCAATCAGTTCGCGGCGCGGGTCGACACCTGGCGGGGCGAGATACTCGAAGTGCTGCGGCTCAGCACCGGCTTCCTGCTGAATATGAATCGAATACTGAAAAGGGACCTGCTGATAGGGTCTTGTTCCATCAAACTTGGGGATCGGAGAGTTGAAGCTTTCGAAGTCGAGATGGCAGAGCGGATACCAGAGGGTCTCGGCAAACTCTTTGACCTTTTGGGTATCGATGAAATCCTGCTGATTCAGGGTCGTCTCGACCTGCTGGCGTTGCTTGAGATTCAGATCATCCAGCGGCAGGTCCGCAAATCTGATCAACCCATTTTTGTAATAGTCGAACTTTTTGATGCCGGTGCCGCGCAGATCGAAGACCGAATCTTTGGGGATATGCTGCCAGCAGTAGGGGATATAATCACATTCGTAGGGGTCGGTGCAGTGCGGACCGATATCGATAATCGGTTCCTTTTTTTCAGCCATGGTCAGACGGAATTCACGCACGATCTCCGGCAAACTTTGCTGCCGTGCGGCGACCTTGGCGCTGATATCTTCGGCATGAAAAAGCTTATCGACTTCAATCGCACCCTGGCGTGTATAGCTATTATCAATATGCACCAGAAAAGACCTGGAAACCGACAACCCGCAACCGTTTAAGACATACTGCTGAACGGCCACGTCATCGAGGTTGACTGGCTTCACCCCGGTCCCCATCTTGACCTCGTAGATCTGCCAGCTATCACTATGATCGCCATCACGAACCAGAATATCCGCCTTAACAAAGATCGCCGAAAAGGAGAAAGAGGCTTCGTAGATAATATCGGTGCCGTTTTCGATCAGTTCTTTGGTGCGGGCGAGTTGCGCAGGAAAGGAGAGTCCCTCATAGGGGACTTCGATCCCACCGGGAAACAGTTGCTGAGCGAGGAGGCCGACTTCATTTCCAGCAGCAAATTTGGCTTGCAGATCTGGCTGCGGGGGGAGTTCAAAGTCAGGAGGATGCTTGGCCAGCCACAGCGCCTTCTGGCACTGCAATCCTTTGAGGATCAGTGATTTACTGAGACCGCTGCCAGCTCGCGCCATAACCTCCACCTATCTTGATTGAATGTCGTAAAAACAGAATCGTTGGACCTGACAGGCACAACAATGGACCCTAAAAAAGGGTAGAGCGACACCAGCCTCTCCCCATGGTTGCCGATGTTGACTCACCCTGATTTATTACGGAGTACTTATCTGAAAGCGTTGAAAGGGGAAGTTTTCGAGCGGGCAGGATGGCACTCTGGCCATCATCCCGCTGCGCAACAGTTCAAACGTCTGCGCAACCGACTGAGCGCCGCCAAACAGGAACCCTTGCACTTCGCGACAGCCAATTTTTTTCAGGTAATTGAGCTGATCTTCAGTTTCGACCCCTTCGGCGACGATATGCAGACGCAAACCACGCCCCATCGCGACGATTGCATCAACGATACAGGCTTCGGGAGCCTCTCCTTTGATCTGCTGTACGAAAGATTTGTCGATCTTGAGGGTATCGACCGGGAACTGATGAAGATAGCTGAGGGAAGAGTAACCGGTACCAAAATCATCGACCGCAATCGAAATGCCGTGACGGCTCAAGTCCCTGAGTTTAAGAGCTGTCGTTTCGCGGTTCTTCATGATTCCTGATTCGGTGATTTCGATCTCGATCTGGTCACCGGGGATACCGAATTCGGCTAGGGTGGCGAGAATGTCCTGGACGAAATTGGGTTGTTCGATCTGCACAACCGAGATATTGACCGACACCGGCACCTTCGGAAGACCTTGCTCGTGCCAGTGACGCATCTCGGCGCAGGTCGCCCGCAGGACCCAGGCACCGATCTGGATGATCAGCTTTGATTCTTCTGCCAGCGGGATAAACTGATCCGGATAGATAAGGCCGCGTTGAGGATGCCGCCAGCGAATCAGCGCCTCCATTCCAACAATCTGCTGGTTTTCGCTATCGACTTTGGGCTGAAAGAAAACCTCAAATTGTTCCGATTCAACGGCATGACGCAAATCACGCTCGAGAGAAAGATGCTCCCCCCAGCCAGCGGTCATACTCTCCTGGAAAAAGGCAAAGCCGTTCTTGCCTTCCCCTTTGATGTGGTACATCGCCACATCTGCCGCACGCAGCAAAGATTCTCGCGTATCGCCAGCTTCAGGAAAGAGTGCAATACCGATACTAGCGCTGAGGAACATTTCCTGTCCGCCAACCAGGTAGGGTTCACTGATGCGTTGAAGAATTTTCTTGGTTACAATGGCCGCATCTTTCCCATCGTCTAGTTCTGGCAACAAGAGCGTAAATTCATCGCCGCCAAAGCGGGAGAGGGTATCCTCGGCCCGTAGGCAACCCTGTATCCGTTCGGCAACTCTTTGCAGAACCTGATCGCCTAGACTGTGTCCAAGCGTGTCGTTAATCAATTTAAAACGATCCAGGTCAAGAAATATAACCGCAAGTATTTTCTCATTACGTTTGGCATGGGCAATGGCCAACCCCAGGCGATCTTCAAAGAGCATCCGGTTCGGCAAAGCCGTTAACTGATCATGGTAGGCGTGAAAATTGATCAACTCTTGCGCCTGCTTGCGCTCGGTCATATCCCTTGCGCAGCCGTAAGTGCCGATAAATTTTTCACCGTCATCGCGATGACTCGCATTGTACATACCAACCGAGCTCAGCTCGATCGGCAACAAATGCGTATCAAAGGTTCGCGTTTCAACCTTTTCGGTATTCAGTTTAAGGCGCAGTTCGACGTTGCGACTCGAGCGTGCTCCGGTGCGTCTTTCGTTAAAAACATAACGCGCCAGAGGAAGGTCCTCTTCAAAAACCAGCTCGGAGTAATGACGACCGATCAGCTCCTCGCGCTTATAGCCGAGTAGATTATTGACCGTATCGTTAACGAAGGTAAAGCGCCCTTCCTGATCGAGGACATAGACAAAATCAGGGGAGTTATCAACGATATAACGATGAAGTTCTTCAGACTCGAGCATCACCTGCTCAAGGCGAAGCTGCTCTTTCTCTTGACGATAGCTGGCCTGAGCATTGCGGACCGTGGTCAGAAGTTCTTCTGCCGGATAGGGTTTACGGATAAAATCGTAAGCCCCCTGTTGCAGGCAATCTCTCACCGCATCAAAAGAGGTTTCGCCACTGACAACAATAACCCTGGTTGATGCTTTTTGCTGTTGTAGCTCTGCCAGGACCTGATGGCCATTGGCTCCTGGCATCTGCAGATCAAGCAACATCACCTGATACTCAACGTGGCAACACATCTGCAACGCATCGGTACCATCGGTAGCCGTTTGGTTCTCAAATCCCGCACTTGACAGCAGAAGTGACAAACTATGGCGCATGGCCGGTTCGTCGTCGACTATCAGAATTTTCTCGCTAAAAGCTCTATGTTCAGAAGACATCCAGTTCTCCCTGTACCACTCATCGTTCAAGACACCAATTGATTAAAGTCTTACTCCCCCCTCTCTTCATCTAGCGGCCGGTTCATAACAAGCTCGACAGGCTGCTAGCGCGGTATAAGGATCCTGAAACTTGTTCCGGTCGCAGCACTCTGGCAGCTGATCCGTACTCCGGCATCCTTGGCCATATTCCGCACAATATTGAGACCCAGGCCGGCATGACCGCTCCCTTTGGAGCTTTCTACCGGATTGAAAAGCTGATCTAACAGATGCGGGGCGATCCCCGGTCCGTTATCGGCAACGACAATTTCAATCTGCTTTTCACCATTGGATTCAATCAGCTCGCGGCTCTGCAGCTCGATACGGCCGCCAATGGGTAAAGCTTCGGCAGCATTTTTGACCAGATTAATCAAAATCTGACGTAACACGATCGGGTTGATCGAGATGGGCTGCAACTGATCACAAGCAACAACAATTTCAATGTGACGTGGCTTCAAAATTGTCGGTCTCAGACTCATCAGGACCGATTCGATCACTTCCTTAACGTCGACCAGTGAGACCGGCAAAGGAGAGCGTTCCTGTTGGCGACTGTAGTAACTCAGAATCTCACTCACGCGCCGAATTTCATCTTCCATGGCACTAAGCACATCGTTATCGCTCTGTTGTTGGCGCAGGACTTGTAGATAATTGCCGAGTATTGCCAGCGGATTATTGATCTCATGTGCGACCCTGCGCAGTTCAATGCGGTCACCACCTCTTCGGCCGAGTATTTTCCCCGATTGCAGATGGCTCTTCAGCCCACGTCCGATGGCGTTGACGAGTCCCCGCGTTTCACTAGCGATAATCGTCTCAATGCCCTGTGTTTCATCCAGCCCGAGAGCAACAACCCCAAACTGATCTTCGGTCGACAGCGGCAGGCAGACAAAGCGTGCACTTGTAGATAAGCGTAAAATGGTCTGATCAACAATTGAGATCTCACTACTGTCGCTGTTTGCCGTGTCATGAACGCCTCCTTCGATCAAACAGCGAGCAATGAGGCTAAAAGCTGGGTCTATCGGAACCTGTAGATCAGCAACAAGTTGTGACTGCCCAGGAACCTGCAAACCATAGAGCACACCCTTATGTGCATCGGCCAGCAGAAAAATTGTTTCTTTGACGTCTAATTTCTGCAGGAGCAGGCTGCGCCCTTCGTTCAGAAGCTGCGGCTGACTTTCACAATTGCCAATTTGCACCAAGCTGGCCTGCCTTTCAGCCAATAAAAATGCCAAATTTTCAAGTTGCAGGACGTTTTTCTGCTCTTCCTGGTACAACCGGCCAGGATCACCCGTGAGCTCTGAAAAGCCCGAATACTGCTGCTCAGCCTCAATGCAGATTTTTTGTAACGCCGCAGAACCAAGATCGAAATAGCGTCTGCCCAGGTCAAGCGCCTCAGGGCTGAGGTTCACAGGAGACAAACCGAGGGCATAAGCCAACTGCAACAGGCGAATTAAAGTGCCACTCCCTTCGGCTTGTGAATGGTGAAGAAAACGGAGAGCATCAGATAGATATGAATCCAACTGCCAGGTATCGGTCAGTTCTGCGGCAAGCTGCAAATGATCGTAGCCGTAAGTCTGCATCTCATGGCGGCAAACCTCGAGGCTGCTGAGCGGATTCATGGCTTTCTCGGGGTAATGCGTGCTGTCCTGCGCAAAGAGTAACTGCATGCCGATATTGTGTAGCATCCCGGCGAGCTGAGCTTCTTCAACTTGAGGATATGCGAGCGCTTCAGCCAGGCAACGAGCGGCAACCCCCACCCCACGTGAGCGATGCCAGAGGGTCTGCCGGAAGCTGCTGCGTGGCAGGTCAGGTCGTTCTTCTAGATAACGACCCGCAGCACGTAAGGCGATGGCAGCAAGGGCAGCAATAGAGAGTCGATCCAGAGCGACCGAAATTGGTGATTCGACCGATACAGACCCTTTGGAGAGAGTCGAAGCGGCGTGCAGAATTCTGACCGTTAAGGCAGCGTCTTGCTGGAGAATATTGATAAAATGCTGGCGAGATTCTTGACGTAAACATGCATCAAGAAATTGAACCAGAACGCGGGGACACGAAAAGAGCTGGTCAATCGACTTACGGCAGAGTTTATGGGGCGTGGGTTGACTCATACGCTGCAAGCTCCGATGCCGAACAGGGTGATTTGACTTGAAAATCGATGGCCCACCTTGCCACCATCAGGCTGAACATTACGATTCAACTGACGGACCAGAATAATCGTTCTCGCAGGTTTTACGCAAGCTGAATGATGTTAAACATTGTTAAAAATCAATAAGCTAGGCGATCTTTGGTCTATCCCGGTCGATAATAAAATCTAACGATATGCCAATCGTACTGCTTATCCCTTAGCTAAAAAAACACTTGATTCTTGAAAGAATGCCCTGAGCTTCGGGAGGTTGTTCGGCGCTTGAAGGAGATGCAAGCCGCACTGAAATGACTTCACCATTCCCCCAGGGCCACCATGCGGCGAAGATCAGGACATTGCCTTCAGGATCGGTGGTAAAGAGAAGTTGATTATCACGCAGGTCTCCCAGATCTCCCGATTTAATTTTGATCTGCTCAGGTGCATTGCGGATGGAACGACTGTCCCACTTAAAGCCGAGATGACGTTCAAGGACGGTACGCACCTCATCCTGCTTGTCGGTAGAAAACTCTGCGACGAGGGCATTAAAGCCACTGTCCCATTGCCATGACAAAACACGCTCAAAGTCATCCAGCAACTCTTTGCAAAGGTCCTTGATCTGTGCCTTATTCAGGTACATTTACCCCTCCTTTTGGTATCCAACCGAACGGTCAACTTTAAAAAACAATGAACCGAATTATTCTCTGCAAGTCATCACATCATTCGGTTTTATGAATCATTTGGTCCTTATTCTGGGCCCCGGTTGAAACCAGGTCACGGAACAAACCGACAGCATAGAGAAAAGCGGCCATAATTAAAAAGAGAAGAGCAAGCTTAAAGCTTTTTTTCGGATATTTATAAATGATGACGAACAGGATGAGCACAGCCACTGCAATCACAAATGGATACTGATTGTACAGGCTGTGAGCGTAGCTTTCGATACTATCGAAATTCATAATTCCTCAGCAGGAAGCGATTGATGGATGAACCTACAAAAATAGATGATTAACATCATCTACAAGCACCATAAGATCAAGCTTGAAAAACAGCTTCTAGCTAAACCCGCAGCAGCGCAGCGGCCCAGGTAAAACCGGCGCCAAAGGTGACCAACCCGACCAAAGAACCATCTTTAAGTTCGCCGCTGCGGCGTAGCTCATCGAGGGCGATTGGAATAGAGGCGGCCGAGGTATTGCCGTAGCGATCAACATTAACGAAGACCTTCTCCATCGGCATTTTGCAGCGTTTGGCGACCGCCTCGATAATACGCAGGTTCGCCTGATGGGGGATCAGCAGGTCGAGATCATCGCCGCTCAAACCTGCCTGATCCAACACCTGTTTCAGAACACTGGTCATGGAAGTCACGGCATGGCGAAAGACCTCTTTTCCCTCCATCCGGATGGTATGTAACTGTGCAGCGACATTCTCTGTGGTCGGGGGGTTAACACAACCACCACCGGGGTTATAGAGCAGGCCACTATGTGCTCCGTCACTCTGCAGACAAGTTTGCAGCAGACCGCGTTCGCCATCAGAAGGACCCAGAACCACTGCACCAGCACCATCGCCGAACAGGATGCAGGTATCACGATCCTGCCAGTTGACCATCGAAGTGAGAACCTCACCACCGATGACCAGCACCCGTCGATATCCGGACGCCATCATCAGCCCTTCGGCCACCTGCAGACCATAGAGAAAACCGGAGCAGGCCGCAGAGATATCAAAAGCCACCGCATTTTTAGCCCCGAGCTTCTCCTGCACCAGACAGGATGTTGCAGGGAATTTCATATCGCCGGTCACCGTGCCGAGTACGATCAGATCGATCTCCTCGGCAGTTACACCAGCATCTTCCAGGGCGTTACGAGCAGCCTCGGTCGCCAGATCAGACAGAGCGGTTCCCGGCTCAGCAACGTGGCGCTGTTTGATTCCCGTACGCGCAATGATCCACTCGTTGGAGGTCTCGACCATCTGTTCCAGATCGGTATTTGTGAGAATTTTTTCCGGTACGGCACGCCCGGTTCCCAGCAGCATCATTTGTGGTTTTTTCAATATCTTTATTCCCCATGTTCAGAGTCTATTTCAGTCAGGAAAATAGCACAGCCTCCCTCCCCTTCTCAAGAGGGAGCGACAACACCGCCTGCTTTTCATTGGCTCAAGTCTGATTAAGTCAATTTTTCGCCACGTAGCGATAACAGCCAGCGGGTGCTCAGAAATCTGCGCCCTCGCACTGCAACACAAAGTTCGCTATCATGAGTAAGGAATCTTGAGCCGTTCGACCCTGCCAATCTGCTTTCAAACATGGATTCAACCATGGCCACAACATCCACCTCCCCGTTCAAGATTCCCAACGTCCGGCTCTTCATCCTCTTTCGTGTTTTGTTCAACGCGCGTTTTTATTACCCGGTCTTCTCAATTCTGTTTCTCGATTTTGGCCTGACCCTCGCGCAGTTCGCTATGCTGAATGCGGTTTGGGCCGCGACCATAGTGCTTTGTGAGGTCCCATCCGGGGCTCTGGCTGACAGTGTCGGGCGACGCAACCTATTGGTCTTTGCCGGAACCCTGATGGTTCTCGAAGTCGCGCTCTGGGCCTTCGTGCCGCTCGGCAATCTGGACCTGCTGTTCTGGGTATTTGTGCTTAATCGTATCCTGAGTGGTATGGCTGAAGCTGCAGCCAGTGGGGCTGATGAAGCGCTGGCCTACGACAGTCTGCAACAGCAGGGAAATATTGATGATTGGGGACGAGTCCTGGAGCGACAGATCCAGGTTCAGTCTGCCGGTTTTGTCATCGCTATGACCTTAGGTGGCGTTCTTTACGACCCGAATTTACTGCAGACAGTGTTCAATTTCATTGGACAGCCCTGGGATATCACCCGTGAAATTACGCTACGCTTACCGATCTATTTCACTCTAGCCACCGCAGTATTAACCCTACTGACAACCCTGCGTATGCGTGAAGTTACTCATCTCGATTCCAACGCAGAGAACAACCACGAACAGTCAATTTCTTCAGCGTTTCGTCTGGTCTGGCAGGCTGGTCGCTGGATTTTCAATACGCCCTTTGTCCTGGCATTGATGCTCTTCGGTCTGTTGGGCGACAGCGTTATCCGCATGGTTCTGACCATGGCCAGCCAGTATTATCGAATCATCGAAATTCCTGAGGCCCTGTTTGGTGTCTTCGGCTCACTTCTGGCTATGTTCGGATTTGTCATGCCGAGTCTGGCGCGCCGTTTAACCGAAACTCGCACCCCGCTGTTCAATCTGCTGCTGACTGCAGCGATGATTCTGCTCGGCCTCGTCGGACTCTGTTTCGTCTGGCCCTGGGTCGGGCTTTTGCCAGCGCTGCTTCTATTCAGCTGTATGTTTCTGATCGGCTTTTTCCTGAGTCACTACCTGAACCAGGTGACCAGTTCGGAACAACGCGCTACGGTGCTCAGCTTCAAGGGTTTATTTCTCAATTTAGGTTACGGCGGAATCGGTATTTTCTACGCCTTGCTGCTCGCCCTTTTGCGGAAGCAGACCGTAGCAACCCAACCAGCAATCGCCGAAGAGCTATTGAAGAACCAGGTTTTCATTGATTCACTCCCCTGGTTCGTCGGTTATTTCTGCACCTTGCTGACGATCTTGTTATTGCTCTCATATAAACTGTTACGCACACAGAAGTCCCCGCCACTCAAAGAATCCTGACCCCCCAATATCTGCTGTTTCACTATTCCCGAAACCCTGAAAAATGTTTAAATGATAAATAGCTTTCTTCTCTCAAAGACAGGAGCAACAGATATGGCACGCATCACTCTAGCGACAAACGATAACACCGAGCAAAAAGTTACGACTATCTTTGCAGAGATCGAAGGGGCTTTCGGCATGGTCCCTAATCTTTTCAAAGCCTACGCGCATCACCCCCCTCTTTTGCATGCGAACTGGAACAAAGTTAAAGCCGTGATGATGGAAGGCAGCCTGAGCCGTAAGCTCAAGGAGACCATCGCGGTGCATGTCTCAAAAGATAACAGTTGTTCGTATTGTGTGGCCGCACATACCGGCGCACTACATGCGATCGGGGTGACCGATGAAGAGTTGAAAACGATTCTGGATGATCTGGAGAATGCCGACTTCACACCCAAGGAAAAAGCCTTGATCGGTTTCGCTCGAAAAGCGAATTCGAACCCGTTGCGAATTCCTGATGATGAGTTTGCCGCGTTACAGAAAAACGGTGCGAGCGAGGCGGAAATTGTGGAAGCCTTAGGGGTGATGGAGCTCTTCACCGCCTTTAACAAGTTTCTGGATTCCCTCGAAGTCGATATTGATTTTTAAAGGAAATCAACAATGTGGGATAAGCGTTATCTGACCGATGATTTTGTCTATGGCAAAGGCGCAACGACTGGCCACTGAACGTGGAGTACAAATCACAACTGAAGTGGCCGATCTGTCCGAGTACGCGATCGAGCTTGAAAAATGGAACATAATTGTTTCAATTTTCTGCCATGTCTCGCAGAAAATCAGAACAGAGGTTCATACTGTAAGTTTACACCCCGGCGCAACTCGAACTAGCACCGGTGGTCCACCAGTCAGGGAACTGATGATGTCATTGGCCGGGCTGAAGCTGGAACTGGCCGGTCTCGACTTTGAACATGCGCTGGAGACCGAACGTGAAATTATCGAGGGCAGACTGCACACCGGACGGGGTGCAGTCGTTCAACTCATCGCGCGCAAACCTTGCTGAGTCAACTGAAGAGCACACGCCAAGCAGAAACATAGTTGCCTCCGTACTCTCAAATTTTGCAACGAGCAGCCCATAGCTTGGCCGAAAGTATCTAAAGGGCAAGGGCTGGTTCAGTTCTTTGTTCTTAAAAGTGTTTTCCAAAATAATCTATTAATTCTGAAGCTTGGGTGTTGCGCCGAAACTCCTTTTGTTCATCAAAATCTAGAGAGGGTAGCATGTGGATGAATTGATTATCGGTGTACAGGTTAATCATGTCCTCTAAGGTGATTAAAGACTTATTCTGCGATACAAACGATCTTGCGGCATCAACTGCCGCACCTATTAAGACATCTGCAATTTGAACTGCAGGACTTTCTTTTGAATCGACTTGAGTCACTTCTGACAGTTTTAGAGGAAACTTCCAGCTCGCGATTTTGGTCTGCCTAAATTCAATTTCCTGATCATGGGATATGAATTTTTCTAAGAGAGAATGGTACTTGAGTAGATTCGTTGACCTGTCATGCTCAACTCGATAATTGCCTTCAGCCATGATTTCGGTCCTGCTAATCAAGGACTGCAGAACAATAAAAGCTATATCAGATGTCAACCCAGGAGTAGCTATAGCTTCCAAGCATTCAGGCGCGCCAAGTGCCAGAGGACCAAGTGCTTCAGGGAGTGCCTGCCAATTGATTCTTTGGACAGACACAACGAGATCATTTATGGCTCCCCTCGATTTAGTATTGATCGCTATTTGAAATGCAGTCATCAGGTTTTCGAATGCAGTTTTTCCTAACAGGCCGGGACCAACACGGTAGAGTAGCGAAGCTAGTGAATAGTTGTTCCCGTCTTCATAAAAATCAATGCCCCGTTCATAATAATAGGGTTCAACTGCGTAATCCATGAACATCAGCGCCAGCAGGTAACGTTTATCGCAAACATAAGAGATGCACTTATAGTGACGAAGTGCATCTCTTTGTAAATTTAGTAATCGATCACGATTTGCTGGCCGACGTGCCAGGGAACGATATTTGAGTTCAGGTGCCATCAAGCGAGGAAAGTGTTCCTTGATAAGGCTGGTAGCCATTTCGTCACTGATCGATATGGCAGAGGCTCCCTGGAACCTTTGGTCAGAATTTAGAAGATCAAATCCCGTGTAGCCACTCTCATCAATAGAAAAGCATTCCATAGTTCACCCTCGCTACTTTTAAGGGAAAGGGTCCAGCAGATCTAAAAGAGGATACTCGCTAGGTCCTTTTGCTACTCGATTCAATCGACCTTAGTTCAATAGCTTTTTGGAGTTTCAAGACTTGTGCAATCGATCTGATCTTAAATGCTCTAAGTTTTGACAAAGCTTGGTGCGTTCAGGATACTAGGCGAGATTCACACCACGTGAGTATTCAATGTTGACAAAAAGGATTGCTATTTTGATTAGTCAAGTCGAAGCTATCATAAACGATGCTAAATATCGCTTTAATCTCTGGTTGGAAAACTATGAGCCGTGGCAAGGCGAAAACCACACTACTGAAAGGAATCTCTCCTTTCAATTCGCTACAGCTTTCTTAAAACTTAATCCAGGTGGACTTGCTTTTATGGAAGTGCCCTTTGCTATTCCCCCAAGCACCAAAAAAAAGAACCACCTCGATGTCTATCTACACACTAAAGAGTTTGACCTTTTGCTTGAATGCAAGAATATATATGCTCCATCACACATAAAGATGATCACTGCTGACATTGAACGAATGAACGCTGATCTCATAAATCAGATACATAGCCGTCATAAAATTAAACCCAGTAAAACTCATGGCGTCGTGTTCGCCGAAACTTGGTACCCACATGTCGTTGACTGGTGGGAAGGCAAATATCAAGGAACAAAAAAAGCGTGGAAGGATGAAGAACTAAAGCTACCAACAGGTTGGAATTACAAAGCGAAAAAGATATATGAGCATAGTAAAAAACCCGACGGAACTCTTTTCTGGTTGTACGGTGTAAGTGATGAGTTATGAGTGTAGCCAGCCTGACTGTTCAGATTGTTTCGCAAAAGCAGTGACAAGGGGCAACCGACAATCTCAAATACCCTACATTCAGGAAGGTCATGGAACCCCGCATCCCCTACATCTTGAAACTCAGTATATTTCAGCGATTTGGGGTTCTCCTACAGTCTCGTTAGCAGTAATAATCATTTGTCATTTTGAAGGGAATGGTAGATAGCATATGAGAGTTAAAAAAATACAATTAAAAAATGGCTACAAGAGATTCCACGATCTAACAATTGACTTTGGTGATAATCCAAAGAGAATTATTGCTCTTGTTGGCGCGAATGGCTGTGGAAAAAGTAGCGTTCTCGACGGCATGCTATTTCACAATAACGCTCATACTCCGCTAGGCAATAAGGGGGGCAAGGATCATGAATATCATTCGATGCATAAAACCCCTAATTTCAATCATACGAATGTTGAAATTATGTTTGATAAAGGACCTTTCAATCAAGTTCATAGTGAAAGGAGAGCAACCGGAAAAGAAAATACCATTTTTTCATTTAGAAGCCCGTATCGTTATAATAGCAATTTAAAAGTTTCTCAGGCACGAGCCACAAAAGAAATTCGTTTAAATAATTATGGAGCATCCTTTTCTTCAGATTTAGATGACAAAATGGAAGAAAACTATAGACGTTTAAATATACGATACAACAAGTATTTAAACTCTGAAGATTGCCGTCCGAGCGAGGCAAAAGCAAAAATCATTGGAGACCTAAATAGTGCCATAGAAAATTGTCTTGATCTAAAAATAACAAGTATTGGTGATATTGAAGACTCAAAAGGTACTTTGTACTTCATAAAACCAGATCACCCTAGTGAATTCGATTTCAATGTTTTATCATCTGGTGAAAAAGAAGTCGTAGATATATTATTAGATCTCTATTTACGACAAGATGAGTATACAGATACTGTATTTTTAATTGACGAGCCCGAGTTACACATAAATACAGCAATACAAAAGAAACTTCTAATTGAAATAAATAAACTGATAGGGGAAAACTGCCAAATTTGGATTGCTACACATAGCATTGGATTTTTACGTGCCCTACAAGATGATCTCAATGGTGAATGTCAAATAATTCACTTTCCAGAAGGAATTGATTTAGCAGCTACTCCCCATACTATCTTCCCTGCTCCAAAAACACGCACACAATGGATGAAAATATTTGAAACAGCACTTGATGACCTAACTGGTCTCGTCAGCCCAAAAAGAATTATATATTGCGAGGGTAGAGATGCGCCTGGGCTAGGCGGTCAAGAAAGAGGTTTAGATGCGAAAGTTTTCAACAATATATTCTCAGAAAAGCACCATGACACGCTGTTTATATCTAGCGGTGGAAATACAGAATTAGATCAACGAAGTGAGGTTGCTATAGCAATTTTGACGAAAGTATTTTCAGAAATAGAAATTCTAGTTTTAAAAGATAGAGACATGTCTTCTGGAAAGTCGAATGATGAAAATGATAGACAGGTATATTTGCAAAATAACCCACAAAATCACAGGGTATTAAAGAGATGGGAGATTGAGAACTATCTCTATGACAAAGAGGTTTTAAAGTCTTATTGCACTAGTAATAACCTTGATTTTAACGAAACAGAATATGATAAATATGTAACTAATATCTACAATCAAAACCTCAAAGATGAAACAGGAAGAATTAAAAACTAATGCAATATTAGCACCAGCATAAATGCAGAGCAGTTTAAAGTTACTTTATCCGAATACATTAAAGAGGATATGACAGTATTTTCAGAACTGGAAAACTGCATATTCAGCAGAGGTTAAATGCCGAACCGCTAACAGGGCGCTGCACTCGGACGGCAATTACAATTGACATTCAGAATGACATTCAGGGTCACATCCCAACTATCAACTATTTGTCCTCGTATATTTTCAATTAGCCACTGGAATGCAGGATATTCAGCAATCTTGGATCCACTCAGATTTTGGCTCAAAAACGACGTGGAACAAAAGGCAGTATCATTAGGTGATCGCTAGCAGCCTGTCCGAAAAAACGGGTCTAGACCTTAGGCTACAAAATAATTCGGGGCCCGGCTTCAAGCCTGTGCAGTACCTCAATGTTTTGTTTGCAAATCCCTTTAAACTCATGTGTAAGGCCCGGCTCAACAGCGGCCCTATCCCAAAACTGAAAGGCGCTTTGCAATGCGCTGTCCCAAACATCAGCGGTGTCTCGCGTCAATCCACTAGGAGTAAACTCCCGGTGGGGTGCTTCTCCAGCAGATGGTGCGTATTCCGGTGAAACTGTGCCACTGATTCCGGAGCAAACCGGCCACCCTTTAGAGCGAAGCGACGCTGGTGTTTTTGTTTTAAGTTAAGTGGTCCACTTTGGTCAAGGTTTTGCGGTTTTTCCTCATCGATTCTCCTT
>JAJRQB010000123.1 GCA_024280485.1 Deltaproteobacteria bacterium | reverse complement strand
GTCGCATGTTGATCGTCAGTGGTTGTTTGCCGCAACGCTACCAGGAAGAATTGGCCGAGCAACTGCCGGAAGTTGATCTCTTCATGGGAACCAGTGACGCACCGCGGATCGTCGAGCTGATCGAGCGCCAACTCGGACTTGCCGAGACGACAACCGAGATCGGTACCCCTGATTATCTGTATGACCACAGTACTCCGCGGCTCAATTCATCCCCCTTTTATACCAGCTATATAAAGATCGCCGACGGCTGTTCCAATCACTGCTCATATTGCATTATCCCTCAGTTGCGCGGCGTTTTACGCTCAAGAAGTGTTGATTCGGTGGTTGCCGAAGCGACAGCCCTGGCTGAAAAAGGGGTGCGTGAGATCAACTTGATTGCTCAGGATATTACCGCCTATGGTGCTGACCGCGAGGATGGTGCCGCCATTGAGTCGCTGCTGCGCGAACTGGTAAAAATCGAAAAGCTTGACTGGATTCGCCTTTTATATGCCTATCCGGACGGAATAAGGACTGAGTTGATCGATTTGATCGCCAGTGAAGATAAAATTTGCAACTATCTGGATATTCCGCTGCAACACATTGATGATCAGATTCTGAAACAGATGAATCGTCGCCTCGATTCGGCAGGAGTGCATAACCTCTTAGCACGCTTGCGTCAGAAAATTCCGGATTTAACTCTACGCACCTCGTTTATAGTTGGTTTTCCTGGTGAGACCGCCGCTCAGTTTGAGCAGCTCCTTCATTTTGTTGAGGAGGGGCATTTTGAGCGGGTAGGTGTCTTCAGCTATTCACGTGAAGAGGGCACAAGTGCCGCCCGGCTTGAAGGTCAAATCCCAGCGCGCACCAAGAAGAGCCGCTTGAACCGACTGATGAAGGCACAGGCGGGTGTCTCTCTGGAACTCAATCGCAATCGGATCGGCCAGATTGAAAAGGTTCTGGTTGAGGGCTTTAGTGAAGAGACCGATCTATTGCTGAAAGGACGCAGTGTTGGCCAGGCTCCGGATGTCGACGGTTGTTGTTTGATTACTGCTGGCCAGGCCGAGATCGGACAGATTGTTGATCTGCGTATTACCGATGCGTCAGAATACGAGCTGATCGGTGAAATTGAATCGGAGACTGCGTGCTGAAGCGACCACTGGCGCTGATTGCGGCGCTATTGTTGATTCTTTTGTTCTCCTGGTCTTTGCGGTCCAAGCCCTCTGCAGAGGTCGCACGTACGGCACTGATTATGGGGACTCTGGTTGAGATCAAAGCGGTTGGTCCCGACGAAAAAAGCATAGAAACTGCTATATCAGACGCATTTAGCACTATGCGCACTGAGGAAGCACGGTTTTCCACCAGAGTTGAAACGAGTCAGATCTCGGCAATCAATCGAGCATCAACAGCGGTTGAAGTCGAACCACAGGTCCTTTTTGTCCTGCAACTGGGGCAAGAAATTTCGCGGGAGTCAGGTGGTGCCTTTCACATGGGATTGGGTGACCTGGTAAAACTCTGGAATTTTGAGGCCGTCACGCCCAGGGTTCCTGCGCTATCAGACATTCAACAGGTTCTCCCAGCGTCTGCAGAGGACGCCATATCCATCTCTGGTACGCAGGTCGAGCGCATCGATCCGCGCACGCAGCTTGATCTCGGCGGGATTGCCAAAGGTTATGCGGTTGATCGAGCCATCGATGTTTTACGTAACGCCGGCCTCGAATCGGCGAGCATCAATGCTGGAGGTGATATCGGCTTGCTGGGTGGGCACGGCGAGCGTCCCTGGAAGATTGGCATTCAACATCCGCGTAACCTGGGTGAACTTTTGGCGACAGTTGAATTGAGAGATCGCGCAATCGTGACTTCAGGGGATTATGAACGTTTCTTTATGGATCAGGGCGTTCGTTATCATCATATTTTCGATCCACAGACCGGGATGCCAGCGCGCGGGTGTCAGAGTGTCAGCGTTGTCGCACGAACCGTCGCCGAAGCCGATGCCCTTGCAACTGCGGTCTTTGTTCTCGGTCCGGTAAAGGGACTGGCTTTTTTGGAGAAATCTCTGGAGGTTGAGGGTCTGATCGTTGACGCCGCTGGACAGACCGCAACGACCAGTGGGCTTAAGGACCAGATTCAATGGCGCTAAGTTCACTCTGGGTACGGATAACCAGAACCGATCGCTGGATTATTGCATTTATCTTTCTGGCAGCAGTCGCCAGCCTGTGGTTAACCATCGGACGCCCTGCGGGTCAGAATGTTGTGATCTTCGAAGGGGATAAAATTGTTTTTACGGCGCCGCTCTCACAGCAGCGATCGATAGTGTTGCATGGCCCTCTGGGCGAGACTCAGGTTGAGATTTCCGCCGGAAAAGTGCGGGTAACTTCGTCCCCTTGTCCTCGCAAAATTTGCGTCAGCATGGGGGAAATTCACCGTAGCGGGGATCTGTTGGCCTGTGTGCCGAACCTTGTGGTCGTGCGGATTGAAGGGGAAGAGCGCAGTTATGATCTCCTCAGTCGATAAGCAAGAGACCTTGGAACAAACACGGCAGCGGGTCTTTATGGCGCTATTTATTGCCTTGGCTGTCGGCCTGCACACCTTTGAGGCATTGTTGCCGAACCCGCTCCCCTGGTTTCGTATCGGGCTGGCAAACATCCTGGCCTTGACCGCGCTGTCATTTTACGGACTGAGGGCGATGTGGGTCCTGAGTTTGAGCCGTATTTTTATCGGCAGCTTGCTGATCGGCAACTTGTTTGGCCCAGGTTTTCTTTTATCTTTTTTTGGTGGCGCGGGAGCTTGCCTTCTGATGAGTGTGGGGGCACTTCTTCTTAACCGGGGGATTGGCCTGGTTGGGCTATCAATATTAGGTGCTGTCGGGCATATCTGCGGCCAATTGCTGATTGCCAGTCTGGTGGTTGTACAACATCAATCGATCTGGTTGCTCTTGCCGGTATTTCTGTTATTCGCCCTGATCAGCGGAATTATTAACGGCCTTGCGGCCGATTTTTTGGTCGATTATCTGTTACAGCATCCGGCATTTTCTGCCTGTCGCAAGGGTTTTGGTCGTCATCATGTTGAAGGATAGAGCTATGCGCAACTTCTGTTTGCTGTTGATCTGTTTGCTGTTGTCTGCTTGTGCTCCAGGGGCGTCCACTAACGTTCCGCCGATTGAAGAGGTCGGCATGAGTCGACAAATGTTGCGTGCTGAATTTGCAAAAATACCAGGGGCGCAGATTGCAGAGGGTTCTTTGCTGGTCAGCTTTCCGGTCGGAACCCTGTTTGCAACAGGTTCGGCGTTGCCGATGCCTGGCGGAATCGAACCCCTTGATGCTCTGTCCACCCTGATGAAACAGTCGGGACTGAGCTGGAGCCTTATAGTTCGTGCCGCGAGCGGTGAAGGGGATTTGTACGATTCAGAGCTGGCGGCCACGCGGGCTAAAGTTTTAAAGACTTACTTCAAGAATGCAGGGCTAAACCTGAAAAAGTTATCAATAACGGCGCGCGCAGAGTCTGGTGCCCCGCTTGAACTTAAACCAATTCAATAGACGATCAATATCGTCGCAGGAGGGATAAATGAAAGTCATTCTCCCGGTTGCAGGCAAGGGGACCCGCTTGCGCCCCCACACTCATACCAAAGCGAAATCACTGGTCCACGTTGCGGGTAAAACTGTTCTGGAACATATCATCGACCGCCTGGAACCCTTGAATATCAGCGAATATCTTTTTATCACTGACGAAAACGGTCAACAGATCGAAGATTTCATGGCGCGTAAGTTTCCTGCATTGAAATGCCGCTATTTTGTCCAGCAACAGCGTCTCGGTCCCGCTCATGCCGTCGCCCTGGCTGCGTCTGCGATTGGCGAAGACGAGGATCTGCTGGTCGTGTTCAATGACACTATCTTTGTCACCGATTTAACCAGTATCCCCGAGCTTTGTGCCGGTGCTGACGGCTTGATCTATTCCAAAGAGGTTGAGGATTACCAGCGTTTCGGGGTCAATGTCGTGCGCGACGGCCAGATTGTCGATATGGTCGAAAAGCCTGAACAACCGATCTCCCGTCTTGCCCAGGTTGGTCTCTACTACCTGAAGAACGGTCGCGGCTTTATCGACTCCATTGAGCAGACGATTGCCGCTGGCGAAACGGTCAAGGGAGAATACTATCTGCCTGCGGTGTTCATGCGCATGATCAACGATGGCCTTTGCCTGCGAGCCCCCGAGATCGATGCCTGGCTCGATTGTGGCAAACCGGAAACTCTGCTCGAAACTAATCGTTACCTGCTGAAAGGCCGTCATCATATTCACGGTGACATCGAGAATACGGTGCTGATTGAGCCGGTGCATATTGAAAAAGGGGCTGTGGTCAAAGATTCTATCCTCGGGCCGAACGTTTCAATAGCGGCCGGGAGCCGAATCGAAAAAAGTATTATTTCAGATTCAATAATCAACGCCGACAACCAGGTCAGTAATATGATTCTGGATCAAACTTTGTTGGGTGACTCGGTTAGCCTGGTCGGATCATCGCGTCGGATGAATATTGGTGATCATTCAATTATCGAGATGGATCAGTAAAGGCTTGTTGTGACTGGAATGACTATCGAACAACTGCTCCCCTATCTGTTGCCGCCCCTGCTCGGGGCGGTGATCGGCTATGTCACCAATTACATCGCGATCCGCATGTTGTTTCGCCCCTTAAAGGCTTGGCGACTGCTTGGCTTTCGGGTGCCGCTAACGCCTGGGATAATTCCCGCTAAAAGGGACGAACTGGCGCGCAGGATGGGCGATATGGTTGGCGATCATCTCTTGACCGCCGATGATGTCGGACGGGCTTTTGCTAAAGATAGCATCCAGCAGGAGTTACGCCTGGCGGTAACCGGTAAGCTCGGTCACTTCCTCGACCGGGAGCTGGGGCCTCTTGAAACCCTGGTTCCTAAGCGTTTTCGTCTCCGCTTCAGAGAACTGGTCGATCTGCTGCGTGGTAAGTTTGCCAAGCTGATCTTCGATTACCTGCAGACCGATGGTTTCGAATCTCGCTTACGGAAATATCTACAGCGCCAGGGCGATCAATTGTTGGCCGGAGATATCAATCGCTTTTTGACTCCCGAGCGTTATCAGATCCTGCACCAGCATCTTGATGATAAACTCAGCGATTTTTTTCAGTCGCCGCGCTTAGCTGAAACTGTTGGCCATTACGTCGATCATAAAACCGAGGGCCTCTTTGCCAGCGAACGTCCGTTGCGCGAACTGCTGCCACCTGAGCTGGTTGAGCTGTTATTGAATCAGTTGGAGCGTGAGCTGCCGCCGTTGGTCGAGCGTTTCGGTGGCATGTTGTACGACCCGGATTTCCGCGAACGCCTGATCGCAAAGGGGCGGGGTGCCATCGACTCCTTCCTCGATTCTTTGGGCGGCTTGGCCGGTATGCTGAGTGGTTTCATGGATCTCAACAAGATTTATGACAAGATCCCGGAGTTTCTTGATAAGGCCGGTGATGAGATCGCGGCCTGGCTCAAGGAGGAGAAGACCCAGCAGCAGTTAGCGACGATGCTGCGTGAACGGGTTGATGGTCTGCTCGATAAGTCGTTGTCTGCCTATCTGGAAAATCTCTCCTACGAAAAAGTCAGTGGCCTGCGTCGCTTTGTGCGTGACCAGGCGATTGTTGCCGTTCAGTCACGGCGAACCACCGAAGCTGTCCTCGGTCTGACCGAGACCGCCATTGACCGTCTGAAAGATCGGTCTTTCGACAGTTTACTACGCAGCAGCCTGCCCGACGGCACCCTCGAACGCGTGCGCGAACAGCTAGCTGACCGCTTGATCGAATTGCTGCGCTCAACCCAGGCACGGCAAGCCCTTGAAACTGTATTACTCGAACAGAGCGAAGAGTGGATTTATCGCAAGCCGTTGGGTCTGCTCTCGGCACGTCTGCCGAACGACCTGCGGCAGGAACTTGAAATCGGTATCTGTCAACTGGTCGAAGATATGCTCAAGAAGGAAGCTCCTCGCCTGGTTGAAACCCTCAATATTCAACAGATGGTAGAAGACAAGGTCAACGGGCTTGATCTGATGCAGGTCGAAGGATTACTGATGGGGATCATGCAGGAGCAGTTTAAGTACATCAATATATTTGGCGGCCTGCTCGGCTTTGTGATCGGCCTGCTCAACCTGTTGATATTGAGACTCATGTAGGCCTATGCTTGATAAGTCGCCTGGTCATTCGGCAATGAAGGATGGCTTACCGTGCTGAATGACGATGAGTTGAAGGCACAGTTAAAATGGGTGCTAGCCGCACCGTGCTACAGTTTGCCCAACAGATTATCGGACGTAAAATGAGGGAGGTTAAGGGATGAAAGCATATTTTGCCGCAGGTTGTTTCTGGGGGATCGAGAAAAAGTTTTCCTTGCTGTCTGGCGTGCTGAACACCGCCGTCGGCTATATGGGTGGGGCTTCATCGAATCCGACCTATAAAGAAGTGTGCAGCGGAGAGACCGGTCATGCCGAAGCGGTCGAGGTTGAATTTGACCCAGAGTTGCTCCGCTACGAAGAGTTGCTCAAACGTTTCTGGCAGATGCATAGCCCGACCAGCCTCAACTATCAAGGCGGTGACATCGGGACTCAATATCGTAGCGCGATCTTTTATGTTGATGAAGAACAGCGGAATGTCGCTGAACAGAGTCTTAAAGAAGAAGCCGCCTCAGGTCGACATGCCGATCCGATTGTGACCGAGATAACTCCGGCGGGTACCTTCTGGCGTGCTGAGGTATATCATCAGCAATACCTCGACAAGCAGAATCGGGGTTCATGTTCCAACTGAGGTTTCAGATCCGCCATTTGAACCTATAACTTACGTTTGAGTGATATGGGAAGATTGATTTAGCCATATCACTCAAACGCGTGATATAGAGCCGCTTTAGAATTCATATCTCAAAAAACGGGTTATAAATCAAAATCATATTTTCTGAGGGGGTGAGATGTGGGGGCTCAAGGCAATATAAAAAATAAAATCGAGAGCCGTTTTTCAGTTTGAAGCTGAGGGGCGGCTTTTATTGTTTATAGATTCTGTGCTGCTTAAACAACAAATGTTCCCTCGGTGGGAACATTTGTTGTTGTTATTCTTTTGGGAACTGCTATATAATTATGAAAAACGTCATCGCAAAAAGCACACTCAGAGAATTCTGGGAGAGGCATCCAGATTCTGCCGGGGCATTTAAGGCCTGGTATGCAGAAGCCAAGGCT
This sequence comes from Deltaproteobacteria bacterium, assembly GCA_024280485.1. GTDB lineage: Bacteria > Desulfobacterota > Desulfuromonadia > Desulfuromonadales > Geopsychrobacteraceae > Geopsychrobacter. The sequence continues at coordinate 19,361 of JAJRQB010000123.1, read as the reverse complement.
GCAGAGTGGAAAACTCCGGCCGATATCAAGGTGCAGTTTCGCAGTGCCAGCATTCTGAAAGACAGCCGGGTGGTGGTTAATATCTGTGGCAACAAGTACCGACTTATCGTCAAGATCAATTACGAACATGGGGTAATCAGGATCCGTTTTGTTGGTACCCACAAAGAGTATGACGCTATCGATGCGGAGACAATCTGATGATTCCTAAAATAATCAAAAATGAAACCGAATATGAAGCCGCCCTTGAACAGCTCGATCTGTTGATGGACGCCACTGCGGGTTCTGCCAAAGGAGAGAGCCTGGAGCTTTGGGCCACTCTGATCGATCTCTATGAGCGGGAAGTTCATCCCATCGAACTACCGACCGCCATCGAAGCGATCCGTTTTCGTATGGATCAAGCGGGGCTCAAGCAGCAGGATTTGGTTCCTTATCTCGGCAGTCGCAGCAAGGTCTCCGAAGTCCTCTCTGGCAAACGGCCCTTGAGTCTGGCGGTGATGCGTAAGCTACACGACGAATTGGGGATTCCCGCCGAGGTCCTGCTTCAGGAACCGGAGGCAAAACTTCCTGCGCATTTAGAAGGGATCGACTGGCATCATTTTCCACTCAAGGCGATGCTGAACCGAGGTTGGCTGACCGAGGTTGACAGGGATTTGCCTGTCGTCAAGGAACGGGCCGAGGAATATCTTACCCGCTGGGCCGCGCCGCTCGGCGACTATGCCCTGGAGCCGGCGCTGTTGCGACAGCATGTGAGGTCCGGTGGCAAGTCAGACGGATACGCCTTGTCCGCCTGGAAAATTCGCGTCTCTTTGCTGGCCTTTGAGCAAAACCTACCCGCCTACCAGCCGGGCACCATCACTCTGGATTTTATCGGTGATCTGGTGCGACTCAGTTATCTGGATAACGGCCCGCTGCTGGCCAGAGAGTTTTTGCACAAGCATGGCATCCACTTTGTCGTCGAAGGACATTTACCTCATACCCACCTTGATGGTGCCGCAATCAAGATGCCGGGTGGTGCACCGCTGGTTGCTTTGACTCTGCGCCATGATCGCCTCGATAACTTCTGGTTCACCCTGTGCCACGAACTGGCCCACATCGCCTTGCACTTTGACAGTGATGATTGCGATGCATTTTTTGATGATCTTGATCAGGCGGAGGCAAATTCCCTGGAAGGCGAGGCTGACAAATGGGCCGGTGAAGCTTTGATCCAGAGTGAGGCCTGGAAAGCGGCTGACCTGTGTCGGCAGCCGACCCTTGAGCGGGTTCGATCATTTGCTGCAGCGATGCGGATTAATCCGGTGATTCCGGCTGGTAGGGTCAGAAGAGAAACAGGGAATTACCGATTATTTGGGAAGTTCGTGGCAGGGGAGAAGGTGCGACAGTTTTTTTGACGATTGATGTCTAAAAAGGAAGTGGAGAAAGTAAATCTGTCTCCTTTTTGCACATTGAAAGTTTAGATATTGAACCTGACCCTGTGGTGTCTAGTTTTGGTTGGGGCCTTCTCCCTGAGGGAGAAGGTGGCTGAAGGCCGGATGAGGGGGGGTATTTTTGTAGCTCTTCAGGTTATTGAAACATCGAGTCGTCGGGTTGCGCCCCGACAGGCGCCCAACCTTTTGTCCGCCCAAAAGTTTGGATCAAAATGAAGCAAGCCGCAAATTATGGTTGTCATAATTGCGAAAATCCGCCGTCTATAGTGTCTTGATCAGATCAAAATTTCTTGAAAAAGGCATCACTGTGCAAAGTAGGTCTTGAGAGCCTCCATGGCCATTACAGCGTTTGAAGGCTGTAAAACCTTACCAACAACCTCTTTAAGTCTGCCCTTTGCCCCTTCCTTCACAACCTCTGCCAGTTCTTCACCTAAGGATTTCGTACTTTCACCAAATGGAACATCAGACAAAACATTGTAACCTGAGAGTGTGAACTTAACATCTTCTGCAGCTCTCAGCTGAAGGTCCAGTCTGCCACATTCAATAAAACCTGTTCTCTGTAAAAAATCGAACGTGTAAAAGCATTGATCCGCAACATCAAAAGCATAGTTGAACTCTTCTGGATTTTGCTTATCTGGCTTTGATGCAATTCGTGATTCCATACAGGGGATGTCGAAATTAACAGGCAAAGGATGTGCTTCATACAGATCAGAAAAAATCACACCTACTGTTTTGTTGAAAAGATCAATGTTGTCCATATCTGAGTTACCTTCTGAATTTATTTCTTAATGCAAAAGCAAAAAGGGCCGCCTGGATGGTTATGATAAGTTGCCAAAAAGCTGCCAAGCGGGGTGCGCTAATTACGCTAGCAGGGATACTCGATTTAACCAATGGCAAATAGTGGTTGAATTCTCCAGGGAAAGGCGTGGGAGTGACAAGCCCGTTGAAAAAAAGTGGGATCGTTATCAGTCCCAGAAAACAAAACGCTGCACGGAGTGGATCTTCACCATAGCCACTGACCCATTTATAAGCCTTCAGAAGCCCTTGAAGGAAAATGGTTCGCCACGCTTTCTTAGACCATTTCAACCCCTTGTTGGACGTCGACAAACGCCGTTGCTGCATCTCTTTTTCATTGTAATGCCAGTCGGAGGCCATCATTTCATCACTCTCATCTTTGGCAACTTTCTTCAGGCGACGAAAGAGATCCTCCAGATGTTTAGGTTTCGGCACATCGGTTAAATCATCAAACGGTGCCAGTTTGCTTTTATCCACATTGTTAATTGAAAAATAGCCACGCCCCTTCACTTCGCGCGCATCATAAACGACATTACGGGTATTCGTTGTTGGCCAGTCACAGGAGATGAAGCGGAAGGATTCTATTGGCGAACCAAGAAGAGAAAGCCCACGCAGGTCAGCACGATCAAACTCTAGTCGACCTCCTACGTGACAGTTCTGAAAATTCCCGGCAACAAAGACGGCTTGGCTAAAATATGCAGTTACTTCGAACTTAGTTTCAGTAAAAGAAACTGTAGAAAAAAAGGCCGGGCTGAAAAATGAACTGGCAACAAAGGTGGCTGATTCAAAGTTAGCGTCTTTCTTGAATTTTACCCCGCTGAAGTCCGCACCTGCTCTGAAAGTGGAGTCGCAAAAATTTGCGTCACCATTAAAAATACTATTTTCAAAGAAAGCATCAACCCCGAAGGTGGCGCCACTGAAATTCGTACCACTCTCGGACGCCTCTTGACCAAAAATGGCTTTAGTAAAATCTGCAGCTTTGTCGAAGGTAGATCCAAGGAATATCGTGTATTTATCGAAGAAGACGTCAGAAAAATCTGCATATTCGCTGAAGGTGCTATTTTTAAAGATCGCATCAGCCTTAAACCTAGTATCACTGAAGCTCCCACGCCCAGCGAAAATAGTCGTATCGAAATGTGCGGCTTTATTGAAAACAGCATCTTTAAAGTCTACATATCCACCGAAGACCACCCTTCGAAAGAATACTCTTTCAGCGAAAAAGGTAGAAGAGAAGTCAATATGAGGGAGTTTATTCGATTGACCAAACTCCCTAAAATTGATTCTTAATGGGAAAACTGTGCCGCTTAAGTTGCAACTCGCATTTTGTTCGCTTTCCTTTCTAATCAGCCGGAAAACGAAACTATTATCCCACTTGGCAAGCTTTTCCTCGCACTCAGCAGGCGCATGAAAGATGCAATAGTCCTCGCCCTCATGCGTTACGAGAATATCGACCTCGTCGCACCAGCCGTAATCATCAGCAACACAACATCTCATAACAACCACCCTCCGCATCACCCATTCCGAATAATCAGTTCCTGCCGTTTGGCGGGTTTATTGGCCCCGCCGACGGTGTAGCTTATATCGACCGTCTCCATTGGTAAATCAGAAAATACCTGACGTATATCGGGGTGGTCGTTGATGCTGAGGATAGCCTTGCCCTGCATGCTGCGGAGCAGGTCGGCCATCTGGTGATATTGCTCGAATTCGAATGGCACGCCGTAGCCTTCGGTTTGCCAGTAGGGAGGGTCCAGGTAGTGAAAGGTGTTCGGACGGTCGTATTTGGTGATGCAGTTCTGCCAGCTGAGATGCTCGATGTAGACCCGCGAGAGTCGCAAGTGGGCCTGACTGAGATCCTCCTCAATGCGGGTCAGGTTGAGACGCGGCGGGCTACTCGGGGCAATCCCGAAGCTTCGGGATTCGACCTTGCCGCCGAAGCACATCTTCTGCAGGTAGTAGAAGCGGGCCGCGCGTTGGATATCGAATTCTGGGGACACCATACTTAATTGCGTGAAAAACAAGGATGTATGGCATCTAAGGAGGCAGAGGGGCGGATTTTCTTTGATCTACGATTAGGCCTTGGATGCGATCTTGTGGGCTGATTTTCGGGTGAGATAATGAGCCCATAGATCAAAGAGCCTTTCCCTTTGCGCTCGAACGTTTCAGACAGAAAGCCCCCGTTCCCTTTGGAACGGGGGCTTTCTGTTTATCAGGAGAGGCGAGGGGCCGTCTTCTTTATGCCTTTTTGAAAGCTAAGTACAAACTGTAGAGTTTCTACACAAACAGTTGATTTATAAACATTCCGCACCAGAGGTAATAAAAACAGAGTGATTACTGCCTGTTAAGCAGCATGCTTCACAACTTACGCACAATGTACCAACAACATGTTGTGTTTCCTCTGCTCAGTAATCACTATATATTGTGTTTTGTTACTTTTATTCGGAGTGAAGCCATGCTAACATCGCACAAAATTAAGGATTGATCTGCTCCTTTTGCCAGGCAACATTGACGACCCGTTATGAGGCGATCATTACCTCAGGCTCCATGCAAAGAAATCTTCTTATATCTGGAGGGAGACATATGATTGATTTCATGCTCAAACGCGACGGTCGACAGATACCTTCCGAGGAAGAAAAAAATCTCAAAGTGGTTATCCCTATCTGCAGTTGCTGCAAGAAGATCCATGTTAATAAAAAGTCCTGGCAACAACTGGATATTCATCTCAGTGAATACTCGGATGCTGCGCTCAGTCATGGTCTGTGCCCCAATTGTTACGAAGAGCAAAGAATTGAATTAATGAAATTCAAATCGAGGCGACTGTCTATCAGCCCCAAACTGCTAAACTGTCTCTAACATCATAGTTATTCTCGACTCGGAAATTTCACGGGGTCGGGTTTGACTTAGAACTAAGAAATGAAAAACGGGCCGGTCAATTTGACCGGCCCGTTTTTTCTTTGCCAACGGCACCTGTTTTTTTATAAGGCGCTCAAATGACATTCGCTGCCGTTGGTTGTCCGGCAAAAACCTCAGCCAGTAACTCCGCATGTTGCTCTTTCAGCAGGCGTGGTCCAAAACTCTGCACAACTTTCGCTGACGACAGGCTGGCGAGCCTGCCGGCTTCCGGGAAACTGTCACCGCGACTGAGCGAAAACAGGAATGCGCCAGCAAACATATCTCCGGCACCGTTGCTGTCGACCGCGGTGATCGTATGGGGGGCGATCTTGTGGAGCGTTTCGCCGTCGAACAGGAGCGCTCCTTTGGAGCCGAGGGTAATCGCGAAGTTTTTGGCGATTTGACGCAGGGCGCTAACAGCCTCTTCTAGGGTTGCGCAACCGGTCCAGGCCAAGGCTTCTGCTTCGTTGCAGAAGAGCATGTCGACGCCTGTGCCGACCATCTCGGTCAAGCCATCCTTGAAAAATTGCACCATCGCAGGATCGGAGAAGGTCAGGGCGGTTTTTACGCCGGCCGCTTCGGCCAGGCGCTTGGCTTCAATCGCCGCTGCGCGTCCGGTCGGCGAGGTGACCAGGTAACCTTCGATGTAGAGGTATTCGGAAGCGGCGATCACTTCGGCATCGAGTTCGGCAACGGAAAAACTCTCCGAAATGCCGAGGTAGGTGTTCATCGTCCGTTCGGCGTCGGGGGTGACCATAACCAGACATTTGCCGGTTTTCCCCGGGCCACGCCCGTTGTCGGCATTGCTGGCAACCCCGGCTTCGCGCATGTCGCGCAGGTAGAAATCCCCTGTTTCATCGGCAGCCAGTTTGCAGGAATAGAAACAATCTGCTCCGAACTGAGCGGCGGCAATCACCGTATTGGCAGCTGATCCGCCACAGGCCCATTTGCCGGGATGTCCTTCTAACGCGGCAACCAATTCATCCTGGCGTTGTTCCTCTACCAGGGTCATGACCCCTTTATCGATCTCGCAAGCGTTGAGGAAGCTCTCCTCGACCTTGAATTCCATATCGACCAGGGCGTTACCGATGGCGCAGAGCTGGTATTTTTTCATTCCATTTTCCTTCCAGTGGAGCAGATTTATTGCGAAAAGGTACTTTAACGAAATCTGTTGTCTGAGCCAACTGCTTTTTAAGCAGGGTCACGGGTAACCACAAACGTGAATTTCCGATAAATTATTGAAATATCACCGTCTTTTTGCTTTACTCATGAAGAGAAGAGTCTCCTGCCGTTGCAGCTTGATAGATTTTTAGAGTTTTTAAACGACCTCGGAGAAATCAGACTGAAATATCCTGATAAACAGTTGTTATGTAAAATATTGCAAACCGGGGTCTTCCTGCTGATGGTCGCAGTGGTGTGCCGTGGTTTTTATTTGGGTGCTGAAAACCTGGGTTATAACTGGCAGTGGTATCGGATTCCTCGTTATCTTGGAACCTTTGAGCAGGGCGTCTGGCAGATTGGGCCACTGCTGAGAGGTTTGTTGATAACCCTGAAGGTTGTCATGAGCAGTCTGCTTCTGTCGATGGTTATCGGTCTGCTTGTCGCTCTGATGCGCCTGACTCGCAGTCCGGTGGCGCGTGCCTTAGCACTTTTCTATCTGGAACTGGTGCGCAATACGCCGCTTTTGGTGCAGATTTTTCTGATCTATTTTGTGCTGTCGCCGATCCTCGGCATTGAACGCTTTGCCGCCGCGGTTCTGGCACTCAGCTTGTTCGAGGGCGCTTATGCCTCAGAGATTTTTCGAGCCGGTATTCTGGCTATTCCGCTTGGCCAATGGGAGGCCGCTGCTTCGTTGGGGATGGCGCCGCCTCAGCGTTACTGGCATATCGTTCTGCCTCAGGCCTTGCGTAATATGGCACCACCACTGACCAGTCAGGGAATTTCGCTGATCAAGGATTCGGCGCTTGTTTCAACCATTGCTATTTATGATCTCAGCATGCGCGGCCAGCAGTTAGTCTCCGAAAGTTTTCTAACCTTTGAAGTCTGGTTTACTATTGCCCTGATTTATCTCTGTTTAACCCTCTCGCTTTCCGCCGTAGTACGCTTGCTGGAATGGCGCCTGGACAGCCCGGGGACATAATCTTTTATCAAGGAGAGAATGGATGTCAGCTTTAAAAACAGTTGTTTTGTTATCAGTTTTTTTCCTTTTCACAATAACAATAGCGTTTTCCGCCAGTTTAAAACAGGATCTGGCGAAAGATAGCAGCCTTGAACAGGTGTTGAGCAAGAATCGCCTGCGGGTTGGATTCTCTACTTTTGTCCCCTGGGCGATGAAGAATAAAAAGGGTGAGTTTATCGGCTTCGAGATTGATGTAGCCAGTAAACTGGCGGCAGATATGGGAGTCGAGATCGATTTCATCCCGACCAAGTGGTCCGGGATTATCCCCGCGCTCTTGACCGGTAAGTTTGATGTGATTATCGGCGGGATGGGGATCACCCCCGAACGAAACCTGAAGGTTAATTTTACCGAGCCCTATGAGTTCTCAGGGATGTCGATCGTAGCCAGCAGCAAACTTCCGGGGAAAACGGCGATCGCCAGTTTTAACCGCAGCGAGATAACGATTGTTGCCCGAATCGGGACAACAGCTGCGAAAGCCGCCAAGCAATATCTGCCGAAGGCCGATCTTCGCTTGTTTGATGATGAAGGGCAGGCCTTGCAGGAGGTCCTGAATGGGCGGGCGATGGCGATGATCTCCTCGCAACCTTTTCCTGAGTTTCAGAGTCTGAAATACCCGGAACGTCTCTACTTGCCGCTCGCCGGTGAGACCTTCACCAAGGAGCCGATCGGTATAGCGCTTGGCAAGGGCGATGTCGATTTTCTCAATTTTCTGAATAACTGGATTCGGGTGCGCCAAGCCGATGGCTGGTTACAGGAACGTTATGACTATTGGTTCACTACTCAGAAGTGGCAGGGGTAAATGCAGTAAATGTCTTTGCTGCCGGGCGGAAAAACAAAATGGAGCAACATTGATCTGGTGTTGCTCCTGGTGCTGGTGCTGGCTGTCGCTCTACTGGCGTTTCGGATTGACGAAAAGCTGGTTTATCGATGGAACTGGGCGGCTATCCCACAGTATTTTTTCTACCTGGATGACGCAACCGGGCGCTATGTTCCGAATCTGCTGGTTCAGGGTCTTTTGACCACTATAAGATTGAGCATCTGGAGTCTGTTGCTGGCGTTACCGCTGGGTATTGTTATCGGCTTGCTGCGGATCAGCAAGCATCTGTTTAATCGGTTGGTTGGCGGCAGCTTTGTCGCTTTATTCCGAAATCTGCCGCCATTGGTACTGATCTTTATCGGTTATTATTTCATCAGTGATCAAATTCTGCCTCAACTGGGCCTGCCTGATCTGGCGCGACAGCTACCGGATTCGGGGCAGAGTCTTTTGCGTCTGGTTCTTGCCCCGATTGATCAACTCGAAGCCTTTCTCGCCGCGATTATGACGATGGCTCTGCTTGAGGGGGCCTATATCGCTGAAATTGTCCGTGCCGGTCTGCAGGCGGTTGCCAGAGGGCAATGGGAGGCGGGGGCCGCTCTGGGGCTTAAACGCTGGCAGATTCTGCGCCAGATTATCTTTCCGCAGGCTCTGCGGCCGATGGTTCCACCTTTGGCGGGTCAATTTATCTCCACCATCAAGGATTCGGCGATTGTTTCGGTCATCTCAATTCAGGAGTTGACCTTCCAAGGGATGGAGTTGATGTCGGCGACCTACCTGACCTTCGAAATCTGGATCTGTATCGCGGTGCTCTATTTTTTGTTGACCTTTGGCTGTTCGCTGCTGGCACGACGGCTTGAACAGCAACTCGCGGTCAGGTAACACGAATTTTAAAATCGTAGCATTTTTGCTTGACAGTCTAGTTTTCGATCCTTAACATCCGGGTGGCACGAATGTTGGATTAGTGTTACGCCCGGAGGTTTCACATGCTGAATAATTTAGCTCATCTGCTATTGTCCTGGTCTTTGGTGCTGGTTTTTGCTTCTTGCGGACTTGCTCATTTTGGGGTTGTTCTCCCTTCGGACGATATCGTCAACCAAGGAGAGAGCCGCAGTATCGAGCTGCAACTCAAGTTTATTCATCCCCATGAAGGTCATTATATGGAGATGATGAAACCTCGCCATTTTGGGGTTTTGAGTGGCGGGACAAGAGTCGATCTGGTGACGACACTCAAAAGCCAAGCAGGTCGTTCAGGCGGCCAGGTGCAGGATTTCACCTTTTGGAAAAGTGACTATCAGATCCGCCGACCGGGGGATTACACGTTCTACCTTGAACCGGCCCCCTATTGGGAGCCTGCCGAAGATAAGTTCATTGTCCATTACACCAAGGTCTGCGTGAACGCCTTCGGGTTGGAATCGAGCTGGGATCAACCGGTGGGTCTTGAGACCGAGATAATCCCTCTGACTCGGCCTTATGGCTTGTGGAGGGGCAACCTTTTTTCTGGACAGGTTTTGTTAAAGGGAAAAACACTCCCCTATGCCGAGCTCGAAGTTGAATATCTGAATGAAAGGGCTGAGCAGGGTCGACTGCATGCCCCGAGTGATTCCTTTGTGACCCAGGTGGTTAAAGCCGACGCACAGGGGGTGTTTCACTACGCGATGCCGAAGAGCGGGTGGTGGGGTTTTGCGGCACTGAGTGAAGCGGATTGGAAATTGCAATATGACGGGATCGATAAAGCAGTCGAGATCGGCGCGGTTTTCTGGGTTTACGCGACCGACCTGCAGTGATGTGATGGAGTAACAAAGATGCGCACATTCAAAATTATTGGACTGGCATTTTTGTTTTGTTTGCTGTTGGCCAACAGTACACTCGCCCACAGGGTCAATCTGTTCGCCTACGCTGAGGGGGGCAGAATCTTTACGGAAAGCTATTTCCCCGATGGCCGCCCGGTGACCGAGGGGCGGGTTGAACTGCGGGACGCGACAGAGAAACTCCTGGTTTCTGGAACGACCGATGATCAGGGACTCTATGATTGCAAGATCCCGAAAGTATCAGACCTGACAATCCATATTATTGCCAGCATGGGCCACCGGAATAGTTTCTTGCTGAACAAGGCTGAGATTGAGGCGGGACAATGACAATTATTTGCCGCGTTGTTCTGCTGACACTGACCTTTTTCTGTCTGGCAACACCCGTTTTGGCGCTGGAATCTGCGGTTGATCCGGCGGCTCGCATCAGCGAGTTGGAAGCGCAGAATCAGAAACTGCACCAGCAATTACGTCAGGCCCGCCGTCAACTGGCAGTAACCAGGAGTTCTGAACAAGAGCCTGGCTGGCAGCAGATTTTTGGTGGAGTCGGTGTAATATTCGGTCTCTGTGGGATCGGCATGATGATCAGCGCTCGAAAACAACAAAAAAACTGAGTTTCAAAGATTGATGTCCGACACTGTTAACTAGCTTTTTTTTTCTGAAATTTGACTGTATGCACATTTCTGATGGGGTTCTCCCCACGACAATCGCACTTGGTTGCTATGCCGCAAGTGCCGCGATCTGTACCTGGAGCGTCAAGCGCACGCGGAGTGAAGACCTGCCGAAAGTGGCAGTGTTGACGGCGGCTTTCTTTGTCGCCTCACTGGTCCATCTCCCTTTCGGGCCGACCAGCGTTCATCTGCTGATTCCCGGTCTGGTCGGGGCCTTACTCGGACCATCAGCCTTTCTGGCGATCGCTCTCGGGTTGGTATTACAGTGTCTGCTGTTTCAGTTTGGCGGGTTGACTGCGCTGGGCGCGAATCTCCTGATGATGGGTTTGCCGGCGTTGCTTGCCGGCCTGGTCTTTTATCGTTTCAAGGGGACGGGCCGTAAACAACGGATCTGGGTCGGTGCCTTGTGTGGTGGCGGTGCGACGATCTTCTCGGCTCTCCTGCTGGCGGTGCTCCTCGCTAGCGGCGGCGAAGATTTCTACGGCGTTGCCAAATTGGCGCTTGGTGCCCACATCCCGGTGGTTCTGATCGAAGCAGGGGTCAGTGCGATGGTTGTCTCTTTTCTGCTCAAGGTTAAGCCGGAAATACTCGATATCCCCTTTGTGATGAAGGAAAAGCCGTGAGTCAACCCCTGTATCTTTCTGGATACTGGCTGCTACTGCTGCTGTTCATGCCGCTGGCAGTTTATTCCGGCTTCCGGATGCTTCTCGGGGTGATGCGTAAGGGGGAAGGGGGGAAAGAGCGTGATTGGTCGGTTCCGCAACTTGAATTTGAGACCGGGGCTATGTCAACCGTACATCGCTGGGATGTGCGCTTTAAACTGGCAAGCTTTCTGGTTCTTGCCTTTGTGGTGGTTTCCCTCCAACATCACCAAACAGCCCTGGCCGCACTTCTGCTGGCCTTTTGTGGCTATCGTGCTGCCTGTATCCCCTGGCGGCGGGGCTTCAAACGCCTCCTCGGAATGAGTGGTTTTTTGTCGATGTTTCTGCTGATGCTCCCCTTAACTGCGGTTCGTCAGCCCGACGATCTGCTCTTGATCTTCGGTCAGCTGGAGTGGCTCAGTTTTAACCTACGGGGGCTTGATCTGGCGGTACTGATTATTCTGCGTGCTACGACTGTGGCTATGTTGATGGAGCCCTTGTTGGCGACCGCGCCATTACCGGTGACGCTGGCCGGTCTGTCACGCATGGGGGTGCCGCAGCGGATCACCGAACTGCTGCTGATTACCCATCGCTATCTCTATGTGTTTGTCCACGAAGCGCGGCGCATGCAGATCGGTATGGAGGTGCGAGGCTTTCTGAAGACGTCCAATATCGCGACCTTGCGGACTGTCGGTAACTTTGTCGGAATGCTTTTTGTCCGCAGTTTTGAGCGCACTGAACGCGTCTATTCCGCGATGATGGCGCGCGGCTATCAGGGGCATTGGCCACAGCCGGTGAGCTTTCGGGCGACCACCACAGACTATTACAAAACCGCCCTCTGCCTTGCCCTCGGCATACTGTTGCTGGGTTGTGACCGTTTGCTGTTGGTGGGAGGCTAGAACATCATGCATCAACAGGCAAAGATTCAAAGCGAACTGCCAACTCAGCAGATGTTGATGGAGGTCACAAATTTATCCTTTACCTATCCCGATGGGACACAGGCTCTGACGGGTATCAATCTGCGGATAAATACGGGCGAGCGGATCGCACTGGTCGGACATAACGGTTCCGGCAAGACGACGCTGGTCAAGCAGCTCTGTGGTCTTCTCTCTCCAGGACAGGGGGAGGTCACATACCTGGGCCAGTCGCTCGAAGGGGAGCACCTGGCCCAGTCGCGCCTGAAGATCGGCTTGCTGTTTCAGGATCCAGATGATCAGTTGTTTGGTCATAGTATTTATGAAGATGTCGCCTTCGGCCCACGAAATCAAGGGCTGAGTGAAGCAGAGGTCGACCGGATTGTGCGTCAGGTCATCGCTGAAGTTGGTCTGGACGAACTGCTCTATAAACCACCACATGCGCTGAGCTACGGGCAGAAGAAACGAGCTGCACTGGCCGGTCTGTTGGCGATGCAGCCCGATTTGCTGATTCTTGATGAACCGACTGCGAACCTTGATCCTGCTCAGGAACAGGTGTTTCTCGGTCTGCTGCAAAATTTTCCCGGCACCCTGTTGCTGATCAGCCACGATCTGATTTTTCTCTATGAGTTGTGTGAACGGGCCTTAGTCCTCGATCGGGGTCATGTTCACCATGATTATCTGCTTAAAGAACTGGTCGAGCATCGTCCGTCGCTCCGTGAGCATGGGCTAGATTTCTCTTTTCGATTTGCTGAAAACCCGGCGTTACCCACAGTCACAATTAATCCAGAAATTCATCCGGTTCCTGAAGTCAGGCGTAAAAATCAATGTGACGAGGTTCTGGTCGATATGCGTGGGGTGAGTTATCGCTATCCGGATGGCACCGCGGCATTGAAAGGAATCGATCTGCAGATCAGGCGGGGCGAGCGGGTTGCACTGGTTGGTGAAAATGGTGCCGGTAAGAGTACCCTGTTAATGTGCCTGCTCGGACTGAACGCTTTCCGTGGCGATTACCGTTTTGCCGATAAGCCGATTCATGCCGGCAAGGGGCGTATGATCTGGCAGCAGACCGGGATGGTTTTTCAAGACAGCGCGGATCAACTGGTCTGCCCCACCTGTTACGATGAGGTTGCCTTTGCACCACGGCAGTATGGTTATAGCGAAGATCAGGTCAGGGTTTTAGTCGAAAAGGCACTAAAGAAAGTTAAATTAGACGGTTTTGATCAGCGCATTCCGCTGCATCTCTCAGGGGGGGAACGCAAACGGCTGGCGTTGGCCAGCGTGTTGAGCCTTGAACCGCGACTATTGATTCTTGATGAACCGACGGCGGGACTTGATCCCCAGGGGGAAGAGCTACTTCTCGAAATAATCCGTGAAATCGATGCGACCCTGGTGCTGGTCAGTCATGATATTTTCTTTGTCCGCCAGCTCACTGAGCGAGTTCTGGTGATGCATCGCGGTCAGATAGCTATTGATTATCCCTTATCAGATTTTTTGAGCGATAAGAACCTGATCACTCTGAACGGTCTCGATTATACCTACCGCGACCAGTGTGCGTTGCAAATCAGAGAGTTGCAACACCGTCACGAACATGCCCATCCGCACAAACACCTTCATGACCATAATCATCGGCATGGCGAGCTGGCCCATCAGCATCCGCACGAACATGAGCATGAACATGAGCACAGCTACATCCACCGTCATAATGAAACAGGTGAACATCAGCATCCTATCCAGAGTGAATACCATGATCATGATCATCCTGGTCATGAACAGGACGATCATGATCACAGCCATTGAGGCTTCTGTCAGAAAATTACGTCTGCACGAACAAAAAAACACCAAAATATAAATCTCACTTGAAATCAGTGTGTTAGCCAGCTATCTTGTCTGATATGTCATTAACGACAGGGAGGTTGTATCATGCTTAGTATTGCAATTTTGGCTTTTGACAATTGTCTACTTTCAAGTATTGCTGGTCCCTTAGATCTGTTTACCGTGGCGAATTGGGACCATAAGAAGCGGAATAAGGCAGATACTGAGCCGTTCTGTCAATGGGAGGTTCTGACTGTAGATGGTGGCCCGGTGATTTGTTTCAGTCAGGAGCCATTGGTCCCTCACCGTTCAATCAGAGATTGTCGCACGCCTGATTTGATTATTCTCCCGTCTGTATTGGGTAATATCGAGGCGCTCAGACAGGAGAAAGAAGCGATCGCCTGGATCAAGGCGCAACATAAACGCGGGGCTGTTGTCGCGAGCATTTGTGCCGGGGCCTTTCTGGCTGCCGAAGCAGGTATCCTCAATGGGCGGGAAGCAACCACGCATTGGCAGCTGGCCGACAGGTTTCGTCAGACCTTTCGGAAAGTTAAGTTGCAGGTTGATCAGATCCTGATCGATGGGGAAGACTACCTGTGTGCCGCTGGAACCAGCGCGCATCAGGATTTGTCGATCTACATTCTTGAAAAATATGGTTCTGCTGAATTGGCTGATAGCTGTGCGCGCATGATGCTTATCGATCGTGGCCGTCGCAATCAGGCGCCTTACATCCGTTTCAGACGTCAAAAAAATCATGGTGATGAAAAGATCGCCGAGGTTCAGCGTTACCTTGAGAAGAATCTGACCAGGCGGACCAGCGTTGTCCGTATGGCCGAAATGGCCGAGATGGTCGAACGCACTTTTTTGCGACGCTTCAAAAAAGCAACGGGAGACACTCCTCTCGAGTATGTGCAACGTTTACGTATCGAAGCGGCTAAGCGGTTGTTTGAGAATGGAGAAACGCGGATAGATCTAATCACCAAAGCTGTTGGCTACGAAGATACCAGTTCGTTCCGACGCCTTTTCAAGCAGATTGTCGGCGTCTCTCCGACTGTTTATCGCCGCCGTTATGTAGAGTTACAGGGAAGCTGATAATTAGGGCTAAGTAGAGTCGATCGGTTGTCGACGCAGCCCGGCAAGAAAATGGAGGATCAAGCTGAGTAGAATGATGAGTCCTGCTCCCAGGGTCATAGTTCCGGGAGATTCTCCGACAACCAGCCAGACCCACAAGGGGCCTAACAGGGTTTCAAGGAGCAGAATCAGACTCACCTCGGCTGCAGGGAGGTAACGTGACCCGACAGTGATCAGGGCAAAGGATGCGGGTAAAACCAGACCCCCTTGTAGACTGAGCAGAATAAGATCATGTTGATCAATTATTGTCGGATCGGCTCCCAATAACAGGCTTAAAGGGATTGCAAGCAAGCCCCCCATCGCAACTGCCGGAATCATATTTAATTGCCTGGCCTGCCGTAAAACAACAAGGTTTATGCCCCAGAGGCTGGACGCACCGAGCGCCATCATGTTGCCTGTCAGGTGTGTATCGGTTAAATCTCCAGCAAAAATCAATGAAATCCCACCAAACACAGCAATAATTGCGACTAAAGTATGGCGTGAGATCTTTTCATGAATGAAAATCCGGCCAAAGAACGCGGCGAAGAGGGGTGTTGCCGCAAAAATGACCAAGGTGTTCGCTGCTGTGGTGCGATAGAGGGCACCGACGAAAAGGAGAGAGCCGACAGCTGCAACCATCGAAGACATCAGTCCAAGCCGACCTGTTTGAGCAAATATGCTCCAGATCCGAGTTCGATAAACAAAGGCAAGCCCGCAGAACAGAATTCCACCAGAGAACAGACTTCGCCAGAAAAGCATGGTCCAGGCGTCGGTGTGCATCAGTTTGACCAACAAGGCATCAGGGCTGAGAATAAGAACGGCACTCACTGTAATCAGTAAGCCGTGCAGATGGGTGTTGACGGACATCGTGGCATATCCCTGAAAAGCAAGGCTGAAGGATACTGATGGCGGGGTCAGTTGTCTAGGGTGTTGCCTTAAAGTGATTGATGTTCAACTCGGTTTCGACCCTTTTGTTTGGCGCGGTAAAGAGCTTGGTCGGCTCTGTTGATTGCGTCGGTCAGGTTGATTCCAGGTGTGATTGAGCAGATGCCAAGGCTGATAGTGACTGCCAAGGATTGCTCTTTGAAAGTGAATGGTTTTTCCGCAACACTGGTGCGGACCCGTTCGGCCACCACACAGGCGTTGGTGAGATCTGTATGCGGAAGCAGCAGCAGAAATTCTTCACCACCATAACGACCCATGATGTCGTAGAGGCGAAGACCTTGTTTTATGCGCTCGGACATTTTGCTTAACACCGCATCGCCAGCCTGGTGACCATAGGTGTCGTTGACGCGCTTGAAATGATCGATATCGAGCATGATCAGGCTCAACTCACCGTTGTCGCCATCAGATCCGTGGCGGGTTACGCGGGCCATCTCCTCTTCGGCACGTGACATCAGTTCGCCACGATTAAAGACGCCGGTCAAAGCGTCGATCATCGCCTGATTGCGCAAGCGCTCTTCTGCTTCTGCGACCTGTTTCATGCCGGAGCGAGCTACGCCGAAGGCGATAATGTAGACCAGAAGTAATATTGAGGAGAGCAGTAAGAGTGATTGCAGCGTTCCTGTACGGATCTCATCGCGGAACTTTGTGACATCGATATAGAGCTCAAAGACACCCAGAATCTTCCCATCGACAATAATCGGAGTATAGGTTTCGACCACATCGACATCGAAAGTCGTTTCATTTTTGAGGTCTCGTACTGACTCTTTGAACACTATGTGTGAATCGCTGGCACCAGATAGTGCGCGCATCAAACGTTCGTTTTGTGGAATCATCTCACCGATTATTACGTTATCAGTACTATAGATTACCCGGGTGTCAGGCGAGAACACCTTGATTTTGACAATATCGAAGGGGTGTAGAAATTCACCTAAAGTCTTGTTCAGTAAGCTGATCTCTAAAGGTTCTATTTTGAGATGAAGTTTTGTTGAGTCGTTGTGGTCAAAGAGAGTATCGCGGCTATGATCAACCAGGAGGAGACTGATCAGGATCGCTTCTTTCTCTGCCATATTAATAACCTGGTGAGTGTAGATGCGATTCATGCCAAAACTGGCTAGTGCGATAATAGCAATGGCCGAAAAAAAAGCCAGAACGGTTAGCAGTCTGATTAAACTAGATATATTTTTATGAGGCTTCGCTGTCGACACGATCAGATTCCACGGGAGCAGGCAGAAAGTAAGGGCAGTCTAATCTTAACAGGTGTTTTCCTGTTTGGAGTGAAATCTCATGTTTTTATAAAAAAACGGGCTGAAGAGATATTTCTCCTCAGCCCGTTTAAGCAATGTTTTAAAGACGACTTAGGCGAAGAAGCGCTTGAGAAGTCCGGCAAAGGCAGAACCGTGGCGGGCTTCGTCCTTGCACATTTCGTGAACAGTGTCATGAATGGCATCAAGGTTAAGTTCTTTGGCACGGGTAGCCAATTTCTTCTTGCCTGCACAGGCACCATGCTCAGCATCTACACGGGCTTGCAGATTGGTTTTGGTGTCGGCAACCAGACACTCACCAAGGAGCTCGGCAAATTTGGAAGCATGCTCAGCTTCTTCGAAAGCGATCCGCTTGTAGGTTTCAGCCACCTCTGGATAGCCTTCACGATCAGCCTGACGACTCATTGCCAGGTACATCCCGACTTCAGTGCACTCGCCGGTAAAATTAGCGCGCAGGCCCTCGAGGATTTCAGCATCAACACCCTCAGCAACTCCGATCCGGTGCTCATCGGCCCAGGTCAGAGCGGCATTAGGATCCACCAGGGCAAATTTATTGGCGGGGGCTTTACACTGAGGACAGCTATCGGGCGCGCAATCACCTTCGTGAACATAACCACAGATAGTGCAGACAAATTTTTTCATCGAGATTTACTCCTTTAGTGGGGGATTAAAAGATTAATATGTAACTAAATCGGTCGAGATTATACCTGAATTCATTCTGCTGTCAACAACGGTTTTCATATATAGTTGATGACTGGCCAGCTTACTGGTTTGTGCGACGATGTTTAAAATGTTTGTGAATAGAAGGGTCTTATGGGAATCAGAGGGATTGGACTGACTTATCTGTTTCTGGTTGGTCTGGTGTACATTTGGGCATTTAGACGCGACCCGGCAAAAGCTCGGGATTCAATAAAGGTCGGAGCCTCATCTTTGCTGAGTCTGCTCCCTCTGCTTGTTGCGATCTTTGCTCTGGTCGGGCTGTTTCAGGAATTTTTGCCGCCGCAGTTAATTGAATCGGTGCTGGGACAGGGGAACAGGTTTGTCTCTTTGTTGGTAGGAGGTTTGGCTGGTGCGATCTCTATCGGTCCGCCTTTGGCATCCTATCCTATAGCGGGGACCCTGTTATCCAATGGGGCTTGGCCTCCCGCCGTGGCTGCTTTTATCATGTCATGGATATCTGTAGGGATGATCACTCTGCCGTTTGAGGCCAAAGTTTTCAGTTGGCGATTCGCCCTGTTGCGCAATGGGTTGACATTAGGTGCAGCCCTCTTTTCCGGCCTTCTGCTCGGAGGCTTTTTGTGAGTCGCTCAGGAGCAATATTTCGTTGGGTCAAGCAGCAGCGGATGCTCTGGTTCGTGTGTCTCATTTATTTGTGGGCCTGGATTTACGCGCCGCAGAAAGCCGCAACCGCGTTACATGCCGGTCTCAACCTTTTTTTCTCTGTGACGATACTGATAATTGCAGTTTTTTCACTCGTCGGGCTACTTCATGTCTGGATTGGTCGCGATATGGTTGCCGCTGTTCTAGGGCGAGAGGGCGGGATAAAAGGGCTCTTGATTGCAGTTGGCTGTGGAGCGATGCTGATCGGACCGGCTTATGTTATTTTTCCGTTGTTGATGAGCTTGCGACGTCTTGGGGCACGCTGGGCAGTCATTGCGATTGTTTTGGCGGCTTATGCCTTGAAACCCCAGATGTTGCCGATTGAGGCCGAGTTTCTTGGACTTCCCTTTGCCGTGGTTCGCGGTGGGTTAACTTTGCTGTTGGCTATACCGCTTGGGCTGGCGGTTGAATGGTTTATGCCTGAGGACACTCCTCTTTAGGATCTGAGTTCAAAGCTGTAGTTGCAGGCCATCACTGGCGATTTCAAGTTCGATGGCTCGACGGTTTTTGTCGATCATCGGACCGGTGTGGGTCAGGATGATGCGCTTCGTAGCCAGATCTGCCACATGCTTCTTGAGGGTCAGATAGTCCAGATGACCGGGGCTTTTCTCATCGTAGTTACAACACTCACAGATGAAAAGATCACTCCCTTTCGCTAATTCAATCAAGTTGTTATTCCAACTGGTATCGCCAGAGTAGGCGATTGTCCGGCCT
>JAJRQB010000122.1 GCA_024280485.1 Deltaproteobacteria bacterium | reverse complement strand
GGACGGTTACGGCATTGTGACCGATCATGATGACAACAACCCGGCGATCAACCCGGGTGCGACTGAAATCCCCTACAACGGCATCGATGAAAACTGTAACGGTCTGAGTGACGATGACGATCTCGACCTGGACGGTTACGGACTCTGGACCGAGGCTGTTGATTGCAACGACAACAACCCGAAGATCAACCCGGTAGCAACAGAAATTGTCGGCAACGGGATAGATGAAAACTGCAACGGCATGGCCGATGACGCAATACCACCTTCGCCTGCAGGTCATATTGAAGCGGAAAGCGGAGCGCTCACAAGCCCGATGCAGGTTGTCAGCGAACCGTCGACATCTAATGGCTCCTACATCCAATCCACAAAAAACAACAAAGGGAGTGCAAGCTTTAGCGTCAACGTCCCTGTTAGCGGGACATATAAGATTGTCGCCAGGGTTTATGCGCCTAACAACAGCTCCGACTCCTTCTTCGTCGCGATTGACGGTCAGGGTGAAGTGACATGGGATCTCAACCCAACCGGCACTGCCAGTCAATATAATGCCTGGCGTGACGATGAGGTAACCAGTCGCGGCAATGGTTCATTTAACGCCCCTCAATTCGATCCATATACTGTTGAACTACAGGCCGGCAAGCACAGTGTCAGTTTTCGCGCCAGAGAGAAGAATGCCAGACTCGACCATTTCGCGCTGGTAAAGGTTGCAGGAAATCCTGTCGTCCCTGAACCGACAGGCACAGTCGAAGCGGAGAACGGAACATTGAGTGGGGCAATGCAGAAGCTGGTCGATCCGTCAGCGCAGAACGGTTCATATATCCAGTCCACCAGCAATAACAGTGGGACTGCAAGTTTTCAGTTCAATATCGGGACACAGGGGTCCTACAAAATTGTTGCCAGGGTTTTTGCGAACAACAATGGATCAGATTCCTTCTATGTCAGTATCGACAACGGATCTGAATTCATCTGGGACCTGAATCCAAGTGGGAACTCCGCCGAGTTCAACGTTTGGCGCAACGATGAGATCACCAACCGCGGATCTGGCTCCTACAACAACCCACAGTTCGATCCCTTCAGCATTCAGCTTGAAGCAGGGGCCCACAGCATAAGCTTCAGAGGCAGGGAGAAAAATGCAAGGCTGGACAACTTCATGGTTATAAAGGAGTAGTCCCAAAAACAGATCTTTGACTTGGGGAAATGTCTTCATTTCCCCAGGTTTCGGGGTTGAATTTTCGACCTTGCCACAGATTAAAATTATGGTAAGTTGATGGTTAACCCACTAAAAAAGAAGCTTTTTTTGTTAAACAGCAGGATCTTGTCATCTTGCAAGAATAAGGGGTTATATATGAAGAAGAATACTTTCAGTGACTTAACTGAGAATGCGGGTAAAGGCATCGTCACCCAGCTCAATCGCATCAATAAAGGGTTACTCCTTGCCATAGTTTTAGTCCTGTTATTCATGGGCCTGCCCTTATCCGCGCAGGCAAAGGTTTATATCGGTGACCATTTTGACTCTCAGGCCGACTATGACGGCTGTATAGACCCGCCCGCTCCCTGGTCGAGTTACAGTTGGAGCAACGAGGCGGAGTGTAACCGGATAGGGATAAATGGTGATTCCGGTGACGCTCATGGCTCAACCGGAAAATCTTTCCAGATTAACTGGCCGGGCAAGATTATAGAACTTGGTGCCCAATATCGGACCTCACCAGCGGTCGGCTCATTCTGGACAGGCTTCTGGTGGCGGCACAACGCTGATTACGTAATGGTCGAACAGGACAAGTTTATCTACTTTCCCGAAGTCGGCGGCAATCGCACCATGCTGTCTCACTACGGGAATTCACTCTGTTTTTTTGACGGCAGTTCCTATTCGCTCTGCGCCGACTCAGGGGCGAACCCCTACCCCGACTACAGTTCGTCGGCATACGAGAATGATACCTCCTGGCACTACTATGTCATTTTTGTCTCTGCGGCAGATAAAGACCTGCGCGTTTGGCGGGATGGGAATGAATTGACATGGGATAATGACAACCTGAACGTCAATGGCTGGAACAGCTCAACCTTCGATGCAGATTTCTGGTACTGGGGTTATCAATCACGGGTCGGCTGGACGAATAATATCAGTTGGTTCGATGACATTATTCTTGCCTCAACAGAGGCCGAAGTCATCGACTTCCTAGGGCTTTCAGGAGCAGCTGTCCCAGCACCCGATCCAACACCGACGAACTCTCAACCAGTTGCTATTGCGGGCAGCGATTTGACCTTAACGGACACCGATGGCAGCGGATTCGAGCAAATCCAGCTCGACGGAAGTGGCTCTAGCGACCCTGATGGCACAATCGTTTCTCACCAATGGCGAGAGGGTTCAGTCATTCTGTCAAATTCTCCGATAGCCACCCTCAACCTTGCCGTCGGGACCCATACGATCACCCTGATCGTCACCGATAATAATGGTGCTCAGACTACCGACAACCTCATCGCCTCAATCACGGCTGGAGATACGGGGGACGGTGGCAGTAGTCCATCAGCTGAGGTGTTGTTGCAGGAATCCTTTGATAATGCATCAACTGCGACCAGAGGCTGGTATGACGCAGGCTCAACATCTCCGCTCATTGTAACCGACGCCCAAAAAGGCAAGGTCCTCGAATATGCCTATGCAAGCGGTGCAAGTACGCCAACCACCGGTGCCTTGCGGCACCAGTTTACGGAGTCCGACGAGGTCACCCTCTCCTACAACGTCAAATATCAATCAGGCTGGAGCTGGATAGCCGGTGATTCCGGCCCGCATGAGTTTTACCTGATGACAAACCTGGATCATGCATTTAAAGGTCCTGCAGAATCCCATGGAACAACTTACATCGAAATGCACCAAGGATGGCAGCGTCTCGGCTTTCAGGATGCGTTGAATATCGACCAAACAAATATCGGCAGCAACCTGGCTAACCTCAGTGAAAATCGCGGCGTATTTGGTTGTAATGGGACATCCGACACATACGCGGATGGCATCTGCTGGGGCAACACTGGCGCAAAAATCAATGGCAAACTCTGGGACGTTGACATGCTTCCGGTTCAAAACAATCGCTGGTACCAGGTTAAGGTCCACTTCAAGATGAACTCAATCGTAAACGGGGTTGGAGTCGCTGACGGGGTGATGGAATACTGGCTGGATGGTCAGCTTAAGATGTCCCTGCACGACGTCATGATCCGCACTGGCGCGAACGCGAATCTGAAATGGAACCAGATCATGATTGCCCCCTACTTCCATAACGGAACCCCCAAGGCGCAGAAATTCTGGATCGATGATCTACTCATCAACAGCACCTCGGCAACGGCACCATCTGCACCTACCGGCCTGCGTATTCTCTAAGCAGGGCCCTGCATATCGACAACAGGGGGGACTCAAGTTGAGTCCCCCCTGTTGTTCGGCCTTCTTTAAACATTCAATGGACTCAGGTTTTCAAATTAACGTAAAGGGCCTGCAGACTTTCAATCCAACTGAGGATATTGAACTTTTCGTCTATGGTTTTTCTGGCTGCCTCTATTCTTTGCACTCCTCCAGCTCGATCATTGAGCGCATGACATATAGCCTCAGCCAGCAATTCAGTTTCCCCTGGAGGAACCAGAAGACCGTTAATGCCATCCTCAATGACTTCAGGGACACCACCGACAGAACTTGCCACAACAGGAACCTCTGCCGCCATGGCCTCCAACAAAGACAAGGGGATCCCTTCGTCGAGTGATGGCAGTACATAAAGATCCAGCAACTGGAAAATATCTCCCGGTCTCGCCAAAAAACCTAAAAACCTGACCCGACGAGAAAGCCCAACCTCCGCCACCATCGCTTCCAACCTGCTTAGCTCAGAGCCCTCTCCAGCGATCAGAAATTGAACATTAGGGTAACGCTCGAGAACCTTTACCGCAGCAGAGATTAAGAACTCCCCACCCTTTACCGGCTCAAGTCTGCCGACAAACCCGACATATCTAGCCTTTGGATCAAGAGAAAATCTCTCTACCAGCGCAGCCGTATTAATCTCAAAGCGTTTAGGGGCAGCGGGAACATTCCGCAGAGTGATAAGGCGTGAAGTGGAGACGTTTAGCTGCAGCAAAACCGTCTCAATTTGACATGAAACCGCAATCACCTGATCAAACCGCCTCAACAGGAAGAGGTTGACGCGGTTGTACAACTGCGTGGTCCTTCTCGTTGAATGCAACCAGCCATGCACGGTTGCGATGATGGGTATCATAAAACAACGCGCCATCAGAAAACCGAGAATATTCGTCTTATACCCATGGGTGTGAATCACATCCGGCTTAAAAGTGGCGATAATTCTATAAATTTGAATCAACTGCCTGACGTCATAAGGGCCTTTGATATCAACAGGATAGAGCCGGACTTTGCAGCCTTTGGCCTCATCAAAAAAAGCATTATGTTTTTTTCTAGAATCGATGAATACGGCGATAGAAACATCAAAACGCTCAGCATCAATATTGTCAGCAACTGTCAACAGAAGTTTTTCTGCGCCGCCGATTTTAGGCGAAGCGATCAAGTGTAAAACCTTAAATCTCTTTGGCCCCTTGGCAGAACCATTAGTAATCATGGACTGTGTTAGCTTCATCGCATACCCCGTACCGGCAGACTGCTTCGAATATCTCACTTCAGGTGATGGCGAATTTTACGCGGTAGATCATTTTTTATATTGATAAGGGCCCTAAACTCATCAAGGCTTGTCGAAGCAAGAATTTTCTCCCTTTTCATTTCTGACAAGGATGTGTATTTGCTGTTACTTAGGATGTTGCCAAAACAGACGCAACACGCGTAACCGGCGTTCATTGCAGCCCGCTTAACACGTTCATCGAACATCCCGAAAGGATAAGCCAGGGTCGAGAATTTTGTGCCTAATCTTTCATTCAGGTATCTTTTAGACGCATTCAATTCATAGCTGAGTCTTTCATCTGACAAGCGGGTTAAATCTGAATGGGACATGGTGTGTGACCCATATGAAAATCCTTTTCCCATCGAAAATTCTATTTCAGCCTGAGATAAAAGTTTGTAATTCTGTCGTGGTTTCTCATATGAAAAACTGTCGATTCCGCCGATGAAATCAAACGGCACGAACACCGTAGCCGGGAACTGATACTGTTCGAGGAGCGGGAAGGCATGATCCCGCAAACTTCTGAAGCCATCATCAAAAGTGATGACAATCGTTTTATTCGTAATTCGTCCAGACCGCAGTTCATCCAAACTTTGCTCTAGTGAGATAATACGGCATTTCTCTTCAACCAGAATTTCCATTTGCTTCCGAAACATTTCGGCACTAACCTCAAACGGATCTCTGCTCTGAGGATAAATAGAATGATAAGCCAGGACTTTAAAGCGGGGAGACAACAGGCCTAAAAAAGCTTTCAACGCCCTGCTTTCAGTTATATTTGGAATAGAATTCATTTTAAAATATCTCGCATCAGGCAACAGCAACTCTTTCGCTATTATAAATTTTCCTAACAAGAACTGAACAAGCAATAAGCGTGATAAATAATGACGAATAGGCCTGCGACAGAAATAAAGAACAAAAAATAAAAATAAAAAAACTGGAAATCGACACATTTGCCAGAACTTGGATATGGATTTTATCCTTTTCTTCGGCGCAGAGTTTCCGGACTTGATTCAACCGAGTCAGTGAATTCCATATAATCATCATAAAAAAAACAAATCCCGCGACTCCGAGCTCTGCAGCAACGATAAGGTAGCTGTTGTGGGCCGTTTTCCATGCTCTGTCATATTCATTCCCAACAGGCTCAAAGTATCCATCCCTCAGCATGCGTCCATAAGCGGAGGTATAGGTTCCTGGTCCAGAACCCGATACCGGGTTTGCTATGACCATCTGCAAACCTCTTTTCCAGAGGAGTGTTCGTCCGGAACCGGTTTGCCCTTGTTCAATGGTTGTTTTGACCCTATTCCAATATATGTCCCCGGCAAAGGTCATAAAAACAAAAACGACTCCAAAACAAATAATTAATTTACGAAACGAATTGCGCTGAGAAGAGAGGTTAAAGAGCAAATAAAAGAGTCCATTCAGAACCAAGGCAATGAAACCCATTCTCGATTGAGTCGCAATGACAGTGATAACGGCAATAGCAATGGTTACGAGGGTGATTGATTTAACTTTAAAACCTTGGGTGTGGAACAGGTACAACAGAAAAGGGATAGAACAACCGACGAACATGGCTAAATCATTAGGATCATAAAAAGTACCAATGGAGACTCGATCCGTGCTCAGTCCGCCTAGAACAATCGGCGAACACAGGGTCAGTACCGAGAATAAAAACACGGTCGCCAACAGGGTGAAATCTCGCTCATCCTCAAGTACCCTCACAAGTCCCAGTAAAAGAACGATCACCTTTGAATATTCAATTATAAATTCAACGCTTACACGAAAATATATCGAAAAAAATGTAGACAGGATTATCATGATCCCGAGAGCCAAAAACCATTTTTTTTCATGGGAAAACTCATCGCTAACGGAATCGCTGCTTTTTCTGGATTGAAAAAGTGTACAGATGACCAATAACCCAAAGATCATACCCGGATGAATCGACTTGACAAAAGGAAGCACGTCCTGAGGCCTGCCCAGGTTCACATAGAGAAGACCAAAAACCGCAAATTTTTGAAATTTATTATTATCCATGAACTAAGTACCCCTATCAGCTTTCAAGTTCTTCTAGAAACACCAATAGTTTTTCCTTGAGCCTTTTCTCTGGATCGACCATGACAGTATTACGCCATGACCTCTTCCTCGCTACGCCTTTCCCAGCTAAAACAATTCTGCCGGAATGTAATTGAAAATAAGCCCTTGTCACACAGAGCAACTTTGTCTTGAACGAGTCTTTTTCCAAAAAAGGTTGTAAAAAAGCACGTATGAATTGATCGACAATCGAACCTGAAACCGTTTTCAAATAAGTCAGATCCTCGAAAGAATTGATCAAATGCGCAATATCAAAGTAAGGGGTGCCGACTCTTGAATTTGCGAAATCGAACAAATGGAGCTTGCCGTTATCCCCCCAAATGAAATTCTGCAAAATATAGTCACAGTGCTGAAAGCAACAGGTTGGCTCACCTAAGAGGTATTCCTCCAAACAAGCTTCCATACGACTTATGACTTTTTCGACCAGGCCCTGACAAATATTCCGGACTGAATAGAAGACCCGGAAATTTTCGAGTTCAACCTTAAGCCGGGAGAACATGAGTTGCGGATCGCTCTTGTCGAACAGCAGGCCGGAAGTCTCTATGGGAAGATTTTGCAAATCCGCCAGCCCTCTGCCGATGTCACCGGCAATACCCTTTAGTTCAGACAAATCACCTTTTGAAATAAAATGCCAACGCAGTTTCTTGAAAAAATATGGGCTTAAATTCTGGCCAGACACATAAGGTGTCACCAAAACCCGGTCTTCCAGAATCATCAACACTGGAGCATCAATGCTGAGAGCAGATTGACTGCCGATTTCGGCTGACAGCCAGTTTCCAGCCTTATAATCTCTCTCTAACTGGCTCAGACCCGTCCTTGTCTCATCAGTATATTTCTTGATAAAGAAACTCCGACCGGCACCCTCCTCAGCAGCAAACTGAATCTGATAACTGAGGGATGTTGCACCCTGTCCCAGAAGTTGCTTGACCGAAAATTTGCCGAAATCAGGGTTGATCTCATTTCCAGCGGGAATCCAGTTCTGGCTTATGCCCTCAGCAATACGTCCGCACATCTCTTGAGTCGAGTTATCCATCGGCATTAAACCGCAGGATTGAGGCTATTTACGGTTTGAATCGAGGCACCCAGGGCAAGATCGGAAATTGCCGCGAGATGACTTTCGGTATCCATCTGCTGCGCTTTTTCCCTGGCGCGAGTTCCAAGCCGAGCGGCATACTCTGGATCATCAATCAAAGACAACAAGGCCACCCGTAAACTGCGGTGATCTCCACCCGGCACAAGAATACCGTCGACACCATTCTCGATATATCCGCGTCCAGCCTCAGGATCAGTGACGATGACCGGCTTTCCCATGGCCATGGCATTTAAAAACGTCTGCTGACCGCCCGAATGCAATAATGACGAATCCAGTGCAAGCACATTGATCCCGGACTCGGCCATCAGCTTCCTGAATTCCAGATCGCTGACACCGACAACCGTGACATTGTCTGGAAGATCAAGCTGTTCAACGGCCCTGCTGTTCGTACAGGCGATAATTACTTGCAATGCAAGTCCTCGGACAGCCTCAACCAGGGTCTGATAATCACGGGCAAAGTTACCGCCACTAAAGAGATAACCGCGGTCCTTGATTTCAAAGATGTCATCAATGGTTGTGTGATAAGGGATAAAGATGAATTTGCTTTCTGGTAGATCGAAGGCCTGTGAGTAATCATCGATTTCACGTTGGCACCAGACCACATAACGCGCGACAACTCTGTCCAGACATCGAAAAAGCATTTTCTTGCAGAAATGCCTCAGTGGGGATGCCCGATACCAGAGGCAATCAATCTTAACCACCGGTCGGACATGCAACGGCCATAACCGCTGCAGAATCAGATAAAACAGGTCGTACTGTGCCCCTCCACCAAGGACCACGACCTGATACTCCTTGCGGAGACGAAAGAGCTGGAATGCCTTGTAGCAATTGTCGATGATCTCGACGGCAGAGAACCTCTCGAATTGCGGCCGGAACGAAGTTCTTTCCCAGGTACGGCTTCGGTCGGCACCGGCATGATTGGTCAGGATCAGCTGTTCGCTCATCTGGTCCCCTCAAACCTCATCCTGAGGTCAGCTACAGTTCCGAACATTGGCACCTGGCGGCAGAAACGTTGGGACTACCTGCCTAAACGCCACTATAACTAAACCACTGTTGACAGTTTTTTAAATGAGACGGACATACTAATCTGATACTTATTTATCGATTTTTGCAATTAAGATGATAGTCGTAGAAATATTGTGCGACTAATACTTTATGCTCAGCAGACTGTCGAACGATCCTTGAACCAACTGCAGATCCGGCTGCCGGCCCCGGATTATCCAGAGCGTTCCGTGTCTCCCCAGGTAACGATTACTTCATTCCGCAGCGCTTTTTTCCAACCGATCAAAATCGCTATATTCGTCATGACAAACGAGCGAAGGACCGCAATAAGCATGCCCTCTGCAGACTTAGCAAGAAAGGGAAGCATCAGCAATAGTGCGATCGATACAAGCGGCATCAGGTAGGCCCACTCAGAAAAAACAAAGACCAGAACCAGGTTCAGGATGATGGTTAACATCAGGATAATCGGGAACAAAAATCTAAGCCATTTATGGAAAAACAGCATCCAGGAAAAATGTCCGCACCGCATAGGACTCAACAGGTCTCGATTATTTAACAAAGCCTTGACTGTGCGATTTGATATCCTGATCTGGCGGTTGAACTCATCGGCAAGACTGGTCGAATGCCCTTCCCGACAAAACACCATTGGGTCAAAAATCACCCTGTACCCTTGCCTGACAGTATTTAATGGGATAACAAGATCATTGATATCCGTGTTACCTAACGGGCGGTATAGGGATTTCCGCAGAGCGAATATAGCGCCATCGGCACCGACACAGGAACCGATTTTGCTTTCATATGTTTTCAACCACCTCTCCAGACGCGTGTAAATTCCCATGCTCAAAACAACAGAACCATCCTCTATTTGTGAAAAATATCGGGTACTCCCGGTAATCAGACCTACCGATTCATCGTTAAAGCCTTTGACCAGCAAACGTATAGAGTCTTTATCAAAAAAAGCATCGGCATCCGTGAAAATCAGGATCTCACCTTGAGCTATCTTTACTGCGCGATTCAAACCGAACGTCTTCCCCCTTTGCTGTTGATTAAGTATTAACTGCACCCCTTGTTTTGCGTAGGATTCAGCAATCGAATTCGTGCCGTCCGTTGAGGCATCTGAGATAACAATGATCTGCAAGAGGTCTTGAGGGTAATCAAGTGCCAGTGTGTTTTCGAGTTTTTGCCTGAGCACATCTCCTTCATTATAGGCAGGAATCAATATCGTCAATTTCGGCAGGGAGCTTCCAGCCTTGACTGGTTTGTGAAGAAATGTGGCGGCCGCGTAAATAAACATCGGATAACCAAGGTAAGCAAAAAAGAGCAGAAACATAAACCACCAGAAAACCACGACAAAAAACAGCATAAGCCCACATCCAATCTGCTCGAGAATCAATTCTCTGCGTCAGAACAACCTTGAGTCATCTGCATAAAAAGTAATTTGTAGCCGGAGACAAAGGCCGCGAAGCTGTACGCAGCATCAACCCGCGTTCTCCCGGACTCTGCCAATGCCGTGCGTAGCGCCAGGTTCTGCTCGAGAGTTATCAGAGCGTCCTTCAACTTCTCAGGATCGTTATCGGCAACCAACAGGCCATTCTGCCGATGCTGAATCACCTCACTGATTCCGAGAACATCCGTGCCAACTATCGGTGTTCCGGCCGCCATTGCTTCCAACAGCGTCAGTGGCAGCCCTTCATAACGTGAGGGCAAACAATAGACATCCATCACACCATAAAGCCTGGGCACGTCATGCCGAATCCCCAAAAAAAGAACCTTATCTTCGACACCAAGCTCCTGGGTAAGATTTTCCAGAAAACTTCGACTGGGTCCATCCCCAATCAGCAGGACTTTCACGTTCCGGTCTTGTCCTTGCAACAGGGCCAATGCTCGAATCAGAAGCTCCTGATTCTTCTCAACCCGCAGATTACCGACACAGCCGACGACGAGATCGTCATCAGCCAGGCCAAGTTCGTGCCTGAGGACAGGTTGCTCCGCGCCCTTCTTAAACAGCTCGACATCGATGCCATTCAAAACAAGCGTCGTTCTTTTCTTATCGGACGACAAATGATCGATCAAATATTCAAAAGCACCACGCGACACGGCCGTCACCATTTCCAGCCGGCTCAAAAACAACCTGAACCACAATTTCCAGAACCTGGAGAGATTTTCCATTTCCCAGCGGGAATGTTCGGTATGAACGATCGGAACCCCGGCAAACCGACTTGCCCAGAAGGCATAGAACAAAGAGACAAAATGATGGGTATTGATGACCCTTATTTGATATTTTCGAATCAATTTCAACAAAGAAAACGTCAACCTAAGGTCAATGCCACCGCGCCGATTCAGCACATGCACCACCACGCCGGAACCTCGGAGTTGTGCCGCCAACTCTCCATCCCTGAAGGCCACAACAACCGGCAGAAATTCATCCTGCATTTCGAGGCAGAGGTTCATCACCACCCGCTCCGAGCCACCGGTCCCCAGACAGGGCAAAACAAAGAGAACCGGAATCAGCTCCCGCCCTGGGCCCGCGCTCATATCTTTATATCCCGCTTGAAAAATCGGCGTTTGAACAGGTAGAAAAAGCCCGGACGTTTTTTATTGATCTGACTCATCTTCTTATGAGTCTGCCTGGATATCGGTTTTCGCTGACGTAACATTTCTGGAAACTCAAGCAAAGCATTCCAGACGGCCTTGAACCAATAAACGAGAAAGCCATCACGCAGGGAATAGATAAAGGTGGTCGGCAAACGACGGGCAAGATGGAGCAGCAGGAACCTCAGTCGATAATTCCTGACAACAAGCCAGAAATCGTTGCGTGTATCAAAATAATATCTTCGCCAGCTGGAGCGTGCGGCCTTGGCGTGTTTGTGTGTGACGCTCACTTGAGGGAGGTAATGAATGGAGTACCCGTTGTCGAGTATTCGAGCGGCCAGATCGGCTCCTTCATGACTGATAAACAATTCCGTTGTGTACAGCCCTGTAACATCCAACAACTCCTTACGGAATGCGACGGCTCCTTCTGAGATTTCTGTCGTTTCCAAGATGAGGTCCGCCCCCTCTTCCGGCTTGCAAGGGTGACACCAGTTACATATCGAACCTTGATAGTAATCAAGGACCTTGAAACAGATGGCACCGGTCGAGGCGTGCTGTTCAAAAAAAGTACGCAGGCAAGCCAGGCTGTCATCGTTCAATCCCAGAATATCGTCATCTATGGTGATAATGTATTGCCCCCTCGCAATCTTCATCCCTTCATTGCGACCGACAGCGCCCAGATTGACTCCGGTTTCGACAACCGCAAAGGTCGGGAACCTCTCCCTGACCATGGCAGAGGTCCCGTCAACCGAACCATTATCAACCACGATAATCTCAGGATTGAAGAGTTGCAGGGTACTCAATTCAGCCAAGAGTTCACACAGGACATCGCGTCTGTTGTGAGTCAGGACGACAATGGTAAAGGTAAATGCTGTCATCGTTTGGGCTCCTGTCATTTCACATATTTCAAGGTCGCCTTCGGTCGCTTCAAGCCAAAATGGGTTAACGCCTCTACCGGGACAAATCCCATATCAAGCATCTGCTTGAACTGCGGGACATTGGTCGCACTGACAACAGCAAACATCCGTTGTGAATTTTTCTGCTGACAAAATCTGATCATGAATGAAATCAAGTGACCAGCCAGTCGCATCCCTCGGAACCGGGGCAAAACAAACGAATAGTTGTACTCAACGTCACCATCCCTTAACTCAAGGAAACGGCTCTGTTCCTCGGGCGAGACGATCCAAAGAATCGCGGCCAACTCACCCTCAACCAGAGCCACACATGGGGTTTTAAAATTGTGGGATAAGTCGCAATAAAAATCGGGGGGCAGATCGATACATTTTTCACGTAAGTGTTGAAGGTCTTCCAGCGTGACCTGCTTTAAGACGATCGAGGGATCATTTTCTGTGTCATGTAGCTCACGACTCAAGTCTCGGTAAAAAACAATAAATTTATTAACCAAAAAATAGCCGTTATATATTGTGTTCAACGTGGGGGCGATCCCTTTACTTTTCAACGACAAAAAAAATGAAGATATTTTACTCATCATGTCTCCTGTGTCATCAGATCGTTAGTTCATTTTACAATAAGGCCTCTTATTTCTTTCAAGCCAATTCGGTTAATAGTAATAGTTGCTAGACTATAAACAATAGAACCTGCAACAATAAAAACGATCATTTTCAGCGTTAAAGGAAAATCATTACAAGGGGTATGTCTCATCATGTTCACGCCAAGACACATGATGAGTCCTGATAAAACTGGTTTTTGTATGGCCCGCAGAACATCCAATGATTCGATATTGAGAGTCTTTACTATTGTTGACAAATTAACGGTAAACACGACAGGGAATATAAAGAGCCAAACAAGACTCACACCAAGAACCCCCCAATAAGTGCCTAGGTAAAATGAAATCGACATGAGCAACACCGCAACAACTTCATTTAATAGATTGATATCTGAGCGTCCAAGGCCGAGCATCGCTGGCGTCATCAGGTTTCTGATCATCCGCAGAGGAACCACAAGCGCAATTATCTGAAGCGGCACAGCGGCTGAACTCCATTTCTCGCCCAGAAAAACACCAATTATTTCAGGAGCGATACTAGACATTCCCCAAAAAATCGGGATT
This sequence comes from Deltaproteobacteria bacterium, assembly GCA_024280485.1. Taxonomy (GTDB): domain Bacteria; phylum Desulfobacterota; class Desulfuromonadia; order Desulfuromonadales; family Geopsychrobacteraceae; genus Geopsychrobacter. Next base: position 29,106 of record JAJRQB010000122.1, on the reverse strand, counting down.
GCGATAAGACTTAGGACTCTGACCGCCTTGAGAAAATACGCACCAGCCAACCTCGGATCATCTTGAATACTGGAAAATGCAGGGAAGGCCACGCGATTAATGATACCTCCAACCTTTTCCATAGGCATGCATGCCAGATAAAGACCCACAGCGTAAACCCCGAGGAGATCGGAACCCAGAAACTTGCCTATCAGCAAGGACGCCACTGCGCTTGAATAGAAGTACCAAAGAACTCTCGACAGGGTTACATTGCCACTATACAAATAGACTGAGCCCATCCCCTTGAAGGTCAATCTAGGTAAATAAAGAAATGGCTGTGCTATTTGTAGAGCGACTGTCTTCGTAATTCTGATCGATAAATAACCTACAATTAAGGACCAAACCCCTAACCCGTTAAGAGCACAGATAAGTGTTGCTCCTGCGCCAACAATTGCAGACAAAAAATCAATAATGGCAATCTTGCGGTATTTCAACTCCCGCAACAAAAGAGATTGAGGGACGACAGCCAAGCCTAAAACAGGGAACGCCAAAACCAACCAGCGCAGCATAGACACAAGTTTCGACTCATTATAATAGCTGGCGATCGCAGGAGCACTGACATAGAGCAGCAGAGCAAACAGAAAACTTACCAACAAAATGAGACTGAATAGCGATTTCAAACTATCAGTATCGAGGTCTTTTCGATGCACGATCGCAGCGCCAAGTCCCAACTCACCTATCATGACAAGAAATGCCACAAACACACCGGCGAGTTCCATCAATCCGTAATCTGCAGGTGAGAGTAACCGGATAACAAAAATAGTCACTGCCCAGGTAAATATCTTCGACAAGAAGCGCATCCCTGCCGTCCAGCGCAATCCAGACATGACCCGATTTTTTAAATTCATCTTATGCCACCTAAAAGGATGCAAAACACATCACGACCAGCGAGGCCAGATTCAAAATATGTCCTGATCATGCGCAGGACTCATACTGAGCCAAAGTCATTGACTCCAAACCAACTGCAGATGCGAATTTGAGGAAGCGTTCAATCCTTTGCAGAAAACGTATTTCGTCCTGCTCAGTTGTAACAAAAGGGCTCAACCCCGCCAGTAAACTTGTGGAATGAAAGGTCATATTTAAACAGGGGTAGTTCTTTTTCATCATCCGCTGTGCAAATTTTATCATCGTAGCGGCATCGGCGTGTTCCGGTGAAAGCCACACTTTATTCAACAATCCCAGGCGACGAAGGATCCCCTTTATGTGCATTTTATTGTAAAAACTGGTTTCAAATTGTTGCGACAGACGATGACAAAATTGAAAATTTTGCTGCAAAAAACCGATCGAGGCAGGTATTTGCAATAAAGAGCCACCGGCTTGCGGGGACAGGCTCTCGGGATTGAACCGAAAAGGTTGAGGGTCGTGAGTCGAGAAGTCTGGCCCCCTATATTCGCCCCAGTCACAGTAGGGGGTCACTGAAGATTCAGTCCGATATCCGAGGCGCGTAAGGGAGCGGGCAACCTCGGTGTTGAAGCCCCATCTTCCGGCACGAAAAGAGACGGGGGGAGTTCCAAAATTATGGCAAATCACCTCATGCAGGGATTTGAGCTTTTCGTACTGTAACTCCTCCGGCAAATTACACAGCATACTGTTCTGTTCATTGATTTCTTCGTCGAAGGGTGGCGTGTTCCAAGGGTGGCAGTGAGACCCTATTTCGCAGTGCCCTTCCACCTGAATCGAATTGAGAATAGCAACCGACCTCGGGTTCGTGGCTACCGGATAGGAAAGAAGGTAAGTTGGCTTAACCCCATAGCGATCGAAAAGGGTTTGAAGTTTTTCGATACGCTCAATATTCTCGACAGGGTTCTCAATTGTTCGATAGCGCGACCAATTATCTTCTTCGGTATCGATAGTAATGAGTAGTTTCACTGCCACCTCTTAAATTCTGTAGACGTGTAACGAAGCGCTCAACTCACTGCCAGAACATGGTTTATTTCACCAATATCGGCTAAACAATTAACAGAAATATTTTGTACAGTTTCAACTTTATCCACTCCAAAACTAAACTTTTCAAATATACCTGTTCACCAGAACCTAAAATAACGAGATCAATATTAGAATTTTTAAGAAAATGTTCATAACTTATCCTCACTCGTTGTGAATGATAAGGAGCTGCAACTATTAATAAACTTGCATACCCCCTCCGCATGACCAACTTAGCTACATTTTCAGCTTCATTCATTGTCCCTAGCATCCCCTCTTCCATGGTCAATGCCATAACATCAGATGCGGGAATACCCATATTTTTCATTTTCAACAATGACCATTCATCATTGGTAAAGTTTCTTGATAAATTTTGGTCAAATGCAGTGGTATCTTCAACACTCAAAAAAATAATATTTCGGCAGATCTTTTGTTTATGAATCCTCGAAGCAGTTTCGAACTTGTACTTCTGTGACCTATGGTGGCCACCAAGAATATACATAGCATCAAAAGTTCTAGATTCCGGCCACTTGTCGATATTCACCAGATCATTTTCAATCGCTTCCCTTAAGATCATTCGAGAATAGTGACCCATTCTATTATCCGCTAAAAGCAGTGCCGCAAAGATCAGCAACAGCGCTGGCATGACTAAGAAATTGGCTTTCTTCAATCCTTTTGATCTCCAAAACATTTATCCATCGTTCCAGGGTCGGGCTAAAGCCCAAGACCGCCTGCGCTTTGGCAGACACCGCCAACCCGACGATTTTCTTGCTGTGCATAGCTCTTCGCCATGCTGATCAAATTGGCGGGATTGCGACTGGCAATACGGAGCAAAGTATCTTCTGGCCTCGACACAGTTTGCTCCAAGGCGCACCAGAGTTTGACCATTACCGACCATTGCACTTCATAGAGTGAATCAGACCCAAACACGATTCTTTGCGGATCGATAGTCTTCAAGATCTGGCAAAGGACCTCAAACCCGACCCCGGACGTATCTACCGCCAGATTTGAATGCCGCCGGAGAAGACGATTTAACATGGGAAGCACCTCGCCCTGCACCTCCCCGAAGGTATGACCAAAGCACCCGCTGTGAGCAATAATGATCGTTTCAGAAGTGATCGACCAATCGACATGCTGCAGGTCATTGACGGTTCCGTAGGACATGGTCTCGACGTTTTCGCAATCAGGACTCCTGCCACCGTGAATGACCACTTTCAGCCTGGTCTGTCGGGAGGCATCAAGGATTGATTCGACCCGCGCTATTCCCTTTTGAGTGGAGAGATCTATGCCTGTTACCGCAGGGTGAATTTTCAAGACCTGGATATCGTAACTATCCATGGCTCGTTTGACGTCATCTGCAACCTTATCGTCAGGAATGTCGTTAGGCAGGCAATAACCAAATAAGAAACGATCATCGGAGCCAAACATCTCCTTCATCGACCTCAATTGCCCGTCACCGGCACCCTCGATGCCCATAATGGGGAGCAAGAGAATTTTGTCGATTGCGCTCAATCCCATCTGGTCACCCATAACCCTCGGACCGGTATGAGCGTACACACGCCTTGAATTCAGAAGGGCAAATTTCGCCAGCAACCTTTATGAGTGATATTTTCTGCCCTGACCGTCCTCTTTCGTAAGTCCAGATCGTTGATTACGGGCGATAGATACTCTGAGGTCCCGGCACTGAACAACCCTTTGGTCTCCGGCGAAGCGTGGTACCGTAAGGGGGCATACATCACTTCAAAGGGATGCACATGTAGATCGTAAAAGGTATTGATTCCCTTTATCTCTTTCAGCAGATCTATGATCCTTTGTACTGCAATCTTGTCCATCCTGCCCCCGCTCATATGGCCGAATGATGCTCCATAAGGGCACCCCGTTTTATCTTGCCACGCTCACAACGCGGCAACTTTGCAACCCGTATGAAACGTTTTGGGATCATGTAGTTCGGCAGCCTCTTTTTCATCTCGGAAAAAATCAGCGCGATATCAATGTCTTCATCAGATTCCAGAAAGGCCGCCAACTCAAGAACCCCCTCGTTGAGCCTCGATTCAACCAAATCTACGGCCGTATCCTTGACCTGTGGGATCGACAAAAGTGCGTGTTCAACCTCCCCTGCCTCAATCCGGTATCCCATGAACTTGAGCTGCCGGTCTTTCCGGCCGAGATATTCCAGATTGCCATCCGGCAACAGGCGGGCCCTATCTCCGGTTTTATAGATACGCTCGCCTGGGCCATCCAGCGAGCTTGAAACAAAGGCCCTGGCGGTTTTTTCAGGATCGTTCAGATAACCGTTGGCCAAACCGTGACCCGCGATACATAATTCTCCGACTTCCCCCACGGGCACCTCGACATGCTCATCAGTGAGAATAAAAACCCTGGTCCCCTGACGGGGTACACCGATCGGTATCCGCACATGGGGACCTTCGGGTAAACTATTAACCAGATAACAGGTAGAAACACCGGTCGTCTCAGTTGGTCCATAAGCATTGTAGAAAGTTTTTTCCGGAAATACGGACATCCAATCGATCAAATATTTAGTCGGGAGAGTCTCCCCCGCAAAAAGCACCTGTCTCAATGTTGGCATCGACCCTTGCTTGAGAACTCCAGATCTCGACATATACATGAGGAGTGAGGAAACACCTTTCCACAGGGTCACCTGCTGCTGCTCAATAAATTCAACCAGCTTTCCCGGGAAAAGAGACTGAATCTCACCTGCAATACAAAAGGTCGCTCCGGACTTAAGCGAGCAATAAATATCAAAGGTTGACATGTCGAAATGAAATGGCGCTGTCCCAAGCAGCTTATCTTATGAACCTATATTGAAAAAGTCGGTGGCCCAATCTATATATGCCTTAACGTTCGCATGTGAAATCATCACTCCTTTGGGCCGGCCTGTTGACCCGGATGTGTACAAGATATATGCGAGGTCGTTTTCATGGTTTAAATAGCTCGGAACACTTCCGTCGCAACAACCGGTTGCCTCAAGCCCCATGACCTCCCCCGCAAACTCCGCTTGAATTTCACCTTGACTACAGACGACCATGAGCGGAATTTCTACCCCGATCCGGGCCATGGCATCCTTCGCCACGGGAATCGTCTTGCTATCACAAATGAGCACTTTGGGCGCGGCATCTTCGAGAATGTATGCCCATCGCTCTGCCGGGGTCTTGTGATCAAGGGGAACATAAATAGCGTCCGCCTTGAGAATCCCCAGGACCGAGGGCAGAAAGCTGACTGAGCGCTGCAGGCAGATCACCACTCGGTCCTGTCTCGTTACTCCCCTAGCCTTCAAGCCATGAGCCATTTTACTGGATAAAACCGACAGCTCACGGAAACAGAGGGAATTGTTCCCGTCGGTCACGGCGATTTTTTCCGGGGTTTCAAAAACCGCCCCATCCAGATATTGCTGTAGCAGAACGACATCCGCCATTTTCACAACCCCATAAATCGTGCGATGATATTATGCTGAAGCTCCGATGTTCCGGAATAGATGGTTGAGGCGATGCTGTCACGCAGATCCCTTTCGATCTCGTATTCGCACATGAATCCATAGCCACCATGTATCTGCACGGCATCAAGACATGCCTGTTTCAAACTCTCACTGATGAATAATTTGCATATGGAGGCGTCCAGGGGCGCTCTCTTGTTTCGGCCCTTTAAACTCGCACAGCGATAGAGGATTCCTTTTCCAAGCTCTATATTCATCTTCATTCTGGAGATCTTGTTGGCGACGGCCTGATAGTTCCCGATGGCCTTTCCGAAGGCGCTACGCTCTTTTGCATACTTAACTGAAATCTCCAGGATTCTCTCCATCGTTCCCAGGTGCACTGCAGGAAGAAGACTTCGTTCCCATTCCATCGATTCATTGAAGATAATGGCCCCCTGGCCTTCTTTGCCCAAGAGCCTGTCGCAAGAGACTTCACAATTATCAAAAAAGAGTTCACCGTTCTGAAGCGTGGTCAATCCCATCTTTTCCAGGGGCTTCCCCTTACTGAATCCCTCCATGCCATCTTCGACAACGAGACAGGATATCCCCCCAAGGGTCTTTTTCTCAGGAGCAGTCACCGCAAAAACGATAACAACATCGGCCATCGGTCCGTTGGTGATGAAAGTCTTACTGCCATTGAGAATAAATGCTTCCCCCTGTTTTTCAGCCTTCGTACGCATTGACAGGGCATCGGATCCGGAGCCTGGTTCGGTTATCGCCTGGGCAAAAACCTTTTCCCCACGACAAAGCGAGGGTAAGTACCTTAACTTCAATGCCTCATTGCCGAAGAGAGCGATCTGCAAGCCACAAAGGATTTGAGTCGTTAGTGCATGAACAAGACCGGCATCCTTACATGCGTAACCAAGGGAGTTCAGGGAATGAACAGTAGTCAAAAAATCGACCCCACAGCCGCCATACTCCTCTGCAAAGGGCATGGCCAAAATCTGCATCTCAGCACATTTTCGCCATGCATCCCATGGGAACTCGCCACTCTTCTCTACCGCCGCGATGTCGTAGGCCAGTTCCTGCCGGGAAAACTTGATGATCGTCTCCTTCCAGACCTTCTGCTCATCCGTCAATTCAAAGTCCACAATCCCCCCCGACTGCTATAGGCTTTTCTGAGCAACAAAATCGCTGATGGTCGAAATTGTGGCGAAATTATCCGGTACCAGATCTTCACCGGATATCTGAATTGAAAAATTCTCCTCCAAAAAACCCAACAGCGACATGATCCCGAGGGAATCGATGACCCCGGAATCGATGAGTAGAACCGTATCGGACAACTCGCTCCCACTGCCATCGGCAACCAATTCATTCATAATAAATTGCCTGATTTTTTCTCGCGTCGGCATCTCGTCTCCCCTTTCCTCACAGTCCTCGGTAGCGATGCTATATGTTCAAACTTCCTGTATTTAAAACCGTACGGCCAATAGACAATTCAGCAGCCAGTGTCACCTCAACAGTATTTTTCCAGACTGCCGCACCATTTTCGCCAGTGCCAGGCCATACCCGACAGGGCGTTTCTGCCAAACATTCAATTGCAGGGTGCAATGACCGCTGTTGGACCAGTGGAACTTATAACGCTCATCCCCTTTGAGAAAATCGTAATATTTATAGCCATCCAAAATTGCACGTTTGACGCTATAGCCGACCAGGAGGTTGCCAAGGCTGATCTTTGGGTTGTGTTGTTTGTCCACTGCCATTAAATACATGGACATGATTCCCTTAAATTTAAAATGGAAAAGAGCAGCCTTCGGCTTGCCATCTATGTATAAATAATCGAGTTGAAATGGCATATGGTCAGCATATTTCTGCGAAAGTTTTTTCAGAATCGAACATAGCTGAGCACCTGGCCAACCACCTTTCTCTTCGTACATCTTGAAAAAGCAATCTAATTTCCTTTCAACTTCAGATCCGTTATGAACAACATGTGACACATCATGATCACGATTTGAAACGCGCATATCCTGCTTGAACTTCTTTCGCCATCCGGGTGATAACATTACGTATAAATCACTCTCGGTACTCGGAAGTTTCATTACTGGACAATATGCACTTCGACTTAATTCCGCATATCGTCCTTCAGCATCAAGACGATTCTTAAAGTGAAGAAAAAACAGGCTGTCGGATCGCATGTCTGACAAATTCAACTGATCCCAGCAAGAACGTCCCTCTCCGTGCAAATAATCATAAAGACCATTTGAAATTTCTTTTTCACGCCCTTTCTGCGTTATCACATCTAGAAAATCAGATCCTGATTCAGGCGTACCAAGAAAACGGATCTCTCGGACAAGGAACATTCCGAACTTACGTTTCAAGATGTAAAATGGAGCAATTCCAATCAACGAACCCTTTTCATAGAAGACCAATATGTGTAGCTGACGATCTGCGCTCATACAGATTTCAGCCCATGAGAACAACCACTCCCACGAAAGAAAATATGTAGCAGCGTTCGACTTAGCTAAAAGCTTGGTCCAGTCGCTGGAGATGGAAAGCCAATCGTCCATACTGGATACACAACCTGTTGATATCTCGGACATTCAATTCCTCAAATTGTTGAGCTATCACCTTCGAACTTTCTTCTCTCAGTTCCTAAAATATAACCAGCGAGAGCGTTCTTTGCGTTTACCGACAATACTCACATGGGAATGATGAAAACAGAGTAACCGGGTAACTTTCACCCTTTTCAGTTCGCTCCATTGGAGTGTCCGATGTACCCAAAGTGCGGGTATATTCTCGGCCCAAAAATAACCCAGTGCTCTGGTATATCCATGCTTCCCTATCTCGTGCAGGATTCCATTCTGCAGCATATTCGCTGAATTCCTACCTCGCCTGTCGGGGTGCAAATACATATCAAAAGCATATGCATCCTTAGGCCCACACGCGATCTTGAGCCATTTAAGATCGGGATGTACCGCCCCTTCTTTGTGAGGATCTGCGCTGGTGTACCAGATGTCTCCACTCACATGATTCCCCCGAACCAACGCAATCCCATGGTATCCTTTTTCTAGATAGTTTATGGCGGTCTCCTGCCTCTCTGCATCAGGGAAGATAAGCGACTGCCGTGTTTCGTAATTTTGAATTAACGCTCCGGGTGTCATAGTGATCTTTACTATTTCCACCCCGGCCTGATCCAGTTCGTCCTGCAGCGGCCTTAGTGTAGAAAGATCTTTTTCAACCGGAACGGTAACTTTGTTAACGTAAGAATTTGCGCGTAGGTAAAAATAGAGCCTGTCGAATTTGACAGCTTTTAAAATTCTCTTAAGCTGGATCGCTAGATGGTTTTCCATTTAACAGGTCTCCTTTTCCAACGAATACTTAGGAGAAGTCATATCCGCCGGGATATCATCCTCTTCCGTCTGCCACAATCTCCTTACCTCTTTATCTTTGTGCAGATTCCGTAAAAACTGTTGAATCCGGGCTATATCCCTGAGAGTTACGAACGGGTGAACCGGTAAGGTGACCAGAGTTCTGGTACAGGATTCTGCGACCGGATAGGCCTCCGGTTGAAAATCCTTCTTCAGGCTGGGAATTTGAGATATCGGAAACGGGTATATCGCGGCAATTCCCAGCCCGAATTGTCTGCTTTTTTCTAGAATTTTCAAGCGCAAGCTTTGAGATTTTATATGCCAGGGCAGGCGGATCAGGTTAAGGGCTTCTCCCTGATTGCGGCCATAATGAACCTGCCTGAGATCGTCAAGAATTACAGTCAGATCAGCGACATTCCGCTTTCGGATATCTTTAAACTGCGCGAGTTTTTGTTGCCATCCGTAGGCAAGTCCAGCTTGAAAAGCTGTGAATTTCAGTATTGCGAAACTTGGAGCGTAGATTGTTTGCCCCAACTTAAGAAATGATAGAGAGTTCGGCAGCCAGAATAAGATTGGATGCTGCAGGATGGTGATGGCAAGAGCATAAATGGCCAACTTCAGAGTGCGCAGCCTGTTACCGGATGGCAGGCGTGCGTGAACCTTCTCAATCCGACTGGCAAGGTCTGCCTGGTTGGTCAGGATAATCCCACCCTCAACAGTCGACAGCGCCTTACCACGCCCTAGGCTGAAGAGACTGACATCACCAATTGTACCGAGTTTGTGTCCGGCGCATTCTCCGCCAAATGCCTGAGCCGTGTCCTCAATGATCATGACCTCGGAACCGGCAAGCATCACTTTCAAACGATAAATATCCGCCGGTCGACCGAACAGATGAGTGGGAATTACACATAGTAATCGAGGATTATTGAGCTTGGCACGCAACTGGACATAATCGAAATCAAGAGTTTCCTCATCAATATCGCACAGGGTGACTTTAAGCCCGGCACGTACGATAGCGGAGGGGACAGAAAAACAGTTTAAAGCAGGGATAAGGACTTCATCCCGCTCTGGATGCAGGTTTTTCATGGCTTCCAATATCACCGCGAGTGCAGCTTTGCCAGATGAGACGAGGAAGCAGTATTTAGCCTGAAAATACCCCTGCAGCTCCTCCCTGAATCGCTCTTGAGCGCAGTCACCGTTTAGAGCTGCCTTTATCCCCGAAAAAATATTCGCGAAAGAGAGGGGAGCAGCTGCCGGAGTGAGCGTTCTTCCAATTCTCATAGTGCCCTTCTTTGCTCTAAGGATCCAGATTCACAAACTGACATAACGCCTTACCAACGGGCCACAGCTGTTGCAGAGACCAATAGGCATGCGCATCCAAATTTTTTCCAGATTCGGCCTTACGCCTGAAAGCTGAGAATCAACAGAGTTTCTCTGTCCGTTCAAATTGATATGTTGCCAATTAAGAGCAACCGGATAAGCACCCCACTGCTCTTTAAAACGGTACGTCCCCTCCCCTGGCGTCGAACGTCCGAAATCAAAACGACTAAATCCATGTTCAGAGGAAAAAGCCAAAAAAGTCCAATAAAGCAGCATATTAGGGTTCATTGTGTTGAATTTACGTAAAGAAGAAGCCCAAGGGATAGAGACCGTTTTCCCATGCAAAAGAATGATCCCACCTGCCGCTGGCTCCCCTTTAGGAGTTAAGACAAGCCCAACTCTTGCATTACGGCCATAGTGGTGTACGACTGACTCTAACCATTTGCGACTGTGAACAGGCGAGCCGAGATTGTGCATATTTTCGCAATAGATTTGATAAAAGTCGGAAACCAGTTCCAATCCGCCCAGCTTGGCTGTCAAACCATCACGCATCGGCTTGCCAATCTGACTGCGTAATTTAGACTTCAACCCGCTTAGCAGAACGTCTGATGAGGCAGGAAGATCAAGGACCATTCTGACTTTTCTGCACGTTTGCCCCTGACAGGAGATAGCATTCTGACGGCCTAATTGTCGCAACTCGATCGAGTCGACTTTGTCCTCCCCAGACATGGCTATAGCTCTCGCCAAAAGTGCTGACGCAGTGAGTGGGTCATCAGCCAGACAGCCGCCCTGATCACAATATGGCAAAGAGACGAAACTATGGCCAACAAAGGGTTTTTTAAAATCTATGAGCGGCAGAACTCCGCAAATCCTCCCTGTCTGCTCAGCCAAAAGATAGCGGGCGGATAAATGGTAAGCGGCGTATACGGCCCTACACCAGGCGTACTGATGATAAGCAAGACCATTCTCATGTCTAAGTACGTATGCGTCCCAGGCGGTCTGATCAAGCTCTGTGGCCAAACGAATATTCATAGAATAACTACCTCCTATTGAGAGGCAAAAAGGCCCTGATATATCGGGGTAAACTCAAAATCAGCGAGCAGGTCCATAAATCGTTTTTTCGTTTTATGCAGATTAAGATAATGACGAAATCTACTCTTAAAATTGATGTTCTCCATGCGCGGTTGCTGTGGGTCAAACTCCCAGGGGTGAAGGTAGAACACAAAGGGCTTCTGATCCTGCAGATTGATGCGCCTGAGACCCCACTTGGTCAGTGGGTATGGCAATAGACGGAAATATCCGCCACCTGCTATCGGCAGATTGTGGCCAAAGATCTCAACTGTCGTAATTGGTAATTCCCTGATATTCAGACATTCAGACAGTGCCGTTTCAGCAGAGTTCCATGTCCCGTCCTCCGACTTAACTGCATAGCTAGAGAATCTCGACCAATCAGACATTCCATAGAAATCATGCTTAATCGGGAAGATACTGGAATCGTACTGGTAACCGGCCTCCAACAGTTCATCAAACGCCCATTCTGTCTCATTGGAAATTGAATAACTCGGAGCCCGATAACCATAAACTGGTTTCCCGGTCAGATCTTCCAGAAGTGCCTTACTTGAACGGACATCCTCACGAAATTTTTTACGTTCGAGATTGCATACGCGCTGATGCCCATAACCATGACTGGCAATCTCATGCCCCTGAGCAGCAATGTTACGTGGTATTTCGGGATAGTGTTCTGCGACCCACCCCAATATAAAGAAGGTCGCTTTCACATCACGCTCTGCCAATAAGGCGAGGATAAGTTCGGTATTATATACGACACGACTGACCCGACTGGTCCAAGTTTCAGGAGGCGAAACATTTTCAAAAGCAGAAACCTGGAAATAATCTTCGACATCAATACTCAGATAGTTTTTTATCGACATATACGCTGCCCCCTGACGTTAAATGGCCCCTAGATCCACACCGTTTAAGCACTCAATTAACAACCTGATCCGCCTGTTACGCTCTGTCAATTTTGGACAAAACCACACCCTCAAATACTTTCTCTGTTCAAGGTTTTCTACGAGCCTCAAAATTGATAATTTCTCCCGAAGGACTAGGCAACACCTTCTCGAACTTTGCTGTGATCGCCTTCAGACGTTCCCCAACCTCACGAAATTGGCTCTGCTGAATATTGATAAGATATTCCAGGAGACGGCCCTGGCTAGACAATCTTTCCTGAAACGCTGCGCGTTCAGACCGGAAAGAATTGAACTGGGCTTGTTCATTCTCCATCCTGGTCAGTCGCTCTTCCAACTGCGAGTGAGTCACTGCAACGCTCTGGATTTGAGTGTCTTGAGGTTTCATTTTTGTTTTAGAAGCAGGCTCCAAAGTCAGCTCTGTTACTGCCTCACGCACCAAATCCATATTTATGTGTTTTTTTTCATCTACAAAAGCCGAGAGCAACAAAAAATCACAGATCACGTTGGCGAGTCTCGGTATTCCCCCGCTGAAACCGTAAATCAGGTCAAAGGTTCCCTCCTCAAAAATGATTCCATCACGGTTGCCTGCCTTATCCAGCCGATGGAAGACATAATCCTCTATCTCTTCCCGGCTGAGAGGACCAAGATGACAGGCAACACTTATCCTCTGACGTAATTGCCGTAAACAGGGATGAGCGATGACATCTTTCAACTCGGGTTGTCCCACCAGAATAATCTGTAGCAGTCTGAAACAGTCTGCCTCCAGATTAGATAGAAGTCTCACCTCTTCAAGGGCCTCTGCTGAGAGGTTTTGTGCTTCATCAATAATCAGAACCGGGAGCAGACCCGCACCACTTTGAGCGAGCAGAAAATCATTCAATTCTCTCAACAGTGCGACCTTGTCTTTTCCGGAAATCTCCAGACCGAAGTCCTCATTGATCATCGCCAGAAGTTGAACAGCATCGACACAGGTGTTGGTTATCATAGCTAAAGGAGTACTGGCGTTAATCTCCTTGATAGTGTTACGCAATAGCGTTGTTTTGCCAGAACCGATCTCCCCGGTCAGCAGGGTGAATCCAACCCGATCCTGAATGCTGTAACGCAGATAACTGAGTGCCTTCCGATGTCCCGCGCTGAGATACAGAAACTTGGGGTCGGGTAACAACTCAAATGGCTTAGCGGTAAATCCAAAAAACTCTGTGTACATATTCAAAACCTCAGGCTGACTGTTAGTGTAGTGATATTGTTGACATAATCGTTCTCATCAATATCTGAATTACTTTTCCTGAAAGTGTAAGCCAGCGAAAGGCTTTTTCGCTTGCCCCTGTACTCGAGTGAAACACCAGCACCAAAGCGTAAAACCCCTTCATCTTCGGGTAGAAATTTGTATTGACCGATATCCCCTTCTACGCTCAGAATAGAATTCTGAGACAGATAGACTCCGCTCTCCAACTGGCCGCCAAAGGATCGATCGATCCTGTCTTCTGTCAGATACTGGTCTTCCTTCCAATAAGATTTGAGCTCAAGATAGCTCCTCGGCTCGACTTCAGTCTTTTTCTCATTATCGTCAATCTCCTCATTATCGGTCCTTAGCACGATATCGGCCTTTTTCTCGATATCGGTCTTCAATTCGACATTGAAAACATCTTGGAAGCGAAGTGCGACTGAGGTTTGGGTACGTTTTATAAGTCCAGCATCTACAGAAACAAAAAACGCGCGATCTGTGGCTAGAATAATTTTTAGATTCTTTGCGACGCGCCCCGTAATATTCGCAGCCCAGATCGAATCTTCGAGCTTCTGACCAGTATCAAAATCTACCCAAACAAACCCTCCTTCAGCGTCGAATCGCCACCTGGGACCAAACCGCTGAATCAGACCACCGGATACCTGTTGCAACTGATAATCACTCTGTGTCTCTGTTTGATAATCTTCGTAAAAGCCATTGATCTTAACTTCTGTCTCGGTTACAAACTTTTTGGCAAGGCTCAAACGGTAAAGGTGCGATTCTGCGTCATCTCCATCGGACAAGACATAATCGTAATTGTCATATTGGTAACCAAAAAGCAGACTGAAGGTGGATAAAACACGCCACTGGTATTGGGGGTTGGCAGAAAAATGATAGAGAGTTGTCTTATTGACCAAATCATTTTCAGTAACGGACTGCACACGGTCATCAATAACGACTCGACTGATCTCCTCACGTAGGCCCAAGGTAAAGTCCCTTTTGGGGAAAAACAAAGCATCCACCAGCCCCCTTTGAACCTCACGCAAACTACTTTCGTTCTCCTCTGAATGATTTCCATAATATTTGAATAAAAGAGAATAATCGAGGTCGACTTTGAGCTCTCGCGAATCATAATAAAGAACAAATTCTGGGGATACAGTCGTAACCCAATCGCTATCAACATCTTTTTCACTTAAATAAATGTTGTCATTATAGGCCTCACTAATAGTTATTAGAGGTTCAATTGTGGTTTTAGAAAAAGCATAATTGCCAGTAACAAGTAATAGAACTATTCCAAAAACTAATGCATAATATTTCATATAATAGGTGACTCCAAAATATCTAATAATAGGAATACATTTCTGACGCAGGGATATCAGCGTCATTAAAGACAACTCCTAACAAGTTATTATTATTAAAATAATCAAGAGTTTTCTGGAGCTGTTTTCCATTGACCACCCCTTCCCTGACCACAAATATGGTTCCGTCGACGATATTTGCGAGAACCTGTGCATCAGCAAAACTCAGTGCCGGAGGGGAATCAAAGATGACGAACCTGTCAGGGTAACGATTTTTCAATTCGTGAACAATTTCCTTCATTCGATTAGAGGAAAGAATGTCAACAGGGTCATTGACCGTTCCACCTGCAGGCAATACCACCAACTTCCCTATTCCTGTTTTTATCAACGCGCTACTCAAGGAGGCTTCCCCCCTAAGGCATTGAATCAGACCAACCTCGGGCTGAATACCAAGGTATCTGTGAACCGAAGGCCGCCGTAGGTCACTATCAACCAGCAAAACCGTATGGTCATATTCACGAGCTAAGGCAATAGACAGGTTAAGAGCCGTCAAAGTCTTGCCTTCATCGCTGACCGTGCTGGTGACCAGCAGGGCATTGCGGAAGGCATCCCCCTTGGATAACTTGACGATGAGGGAACGGAGCCGGTTGTATTCCTCATTGACAGCAGCACTGGTCTCTCCAGATGAGAGCAACATCGGGTTGTTGACCTCAAGAGGTTCAACTTCGAGCAAACACTCCAGCCCTGTCCCGGTGACATCAGGAAGAACGGACTTGCCAGAACCCTCTACCATTTTTAACTGTGCTGCTCTCTCAAGGGCTTTCTCGATACGACTCATGTGTCTCCCCTATGTGATAGACTCATCTTTCGCACAAAAGTTACCTCTGAAAATGGTTCATATATTCGTAAAATAACAAGCCGAAAAACCCTGAACAATAGACCCCGCTGACACTATAAATGACGTAATCTAGACGCCTGCCCGCATCCGTTTTTTGTAAACTGGCGATGCTGGGGATAACTGCCAAAACTTCGACACCCAGCGCCTCTAGATGTCCGGAATCCTTGATTTTTAAATCAAAATTGTCTAAAAGAAGAACCATCCCCAAACCACAGCCGAGCCCTGCTGCAATAGCCACAAGAATCATCCTGACCATATTGGGAGAAATGGGTGTCTTTGGAAAAATCGCGGGGTCAACAATACGAAAGGTATCCGCCTTATCAGCTATCTCAACCTGATTGGAAACCTCAGACTGGCCCATACGACCTAACAGTTCCTGATAGATCTGGCGGTAAGAATCACGCTCCTGAACAAGAATGCCTAATTCTTTTTTATTCTCAGGGACATCTCGTAGTTCGGTTTCCCTCTGGATCACCCTTCTTTCGAGATTTTGTTTTTTGGCACCCAGAGAGCTCAGTTCAGCTTCTACTTCGAACACCTGCTGCTGTAACTCCTGATATAGAGGATTGACGGAGGTCAGCATTGTCGTCTGGGCATCGACATCACGGTTCTCGTTAATCGCCTGATACTTCAAATTTTGCAGTTCGGAGCTAAGCCTGACGACTTCTGGGTAATTTTCTGTATAGCTTAACCGGAGGATACTCAGACGCTTTTCAAGCGCTACAAGGCTGTTGACTCCTAAGGCGTTACTTAAAATATCCACCGTTGGAGAAAGGGATGCTAACTGAGTCTGCAAACGTTCCCTACGCGCTTCGATGGAATTAATATTAAGCTCAATCTCCTCAATTTCACGCATGAAATCCTTGATTTCTTTAAGGTCGACGGCTTCGTCCGTTGAAAAATAAACACCCTGTTTCCGACGGAAATCGATAATCGCATTTTCTGCTTTGTCCAATTTTGATTTAAAAATCTGTAATTGCCCTTCTAAAAATCTACTTGCTCCGTAAGTATTTTCTCTCTTTGAGGAAATATTTTCTTCGACATAAGTTCTAACAAGAGTATTTATATATTTCTGAGCAAAAGCTGGATCGTTATCCTCAATAGAGACTATGAACAAGTCCCCTCTATTAATATCAATCTTTGTTCGAGTCTGCAGTTCATTGACGTATTTCTGTATTTTAATTTCTTTATCTTTTAATACTTTATGTTTAATATTTTCAAGAACTTTTGATATTAATTCCCTGCTTAAAAGTGCATACTTCATAACCTTAACTCTATCATTAATATCAACTTTTACAGCAATGCCCTTGACTAGATTATCGATTATACTTTTTTCAATTAATACAGTACTATCTGCTCTGTACATTTTAGGCATACGGTACGCATAAATAGTCATTAAAGTCATGACAATAAGTGACACAGATATAAATACGTATCTTCTTCTGAAAATGATATTGATATATTTAAATAATTCATTTTGTTTTTTATACATATGAAGTCCTAAAATAAATTATAATTGCCCATCAAAAAAACTTTCCGATATAACTACATAATCACCTGGCAACAACTCAATGTTTTGGTTGAAATCTTTACCCTCAATCAAATCATTAATTTTTACTCTGATTTTCTTCTCGTTTTTTCGAACAATCGACACATCATTTTCCTTTGCATACTCATCAAATCCACCCGCAGAGAGGATCGCATCGAGCACCTTCATCTCTTCGCGATAGGGGATGGACATTGGTTCCTTAACCGCACCGACTACATATATTTTTTTGGTTTCGTTACTAGGGATATACAAGATATCCTCTGGTTCAAGGTTCAAGTCCTTAGACATGTCTCCCTTGATCAGAAGCGCATAAAAGTTAGCAAACATCCGCTTCCCCTTACGTAGTAAATAAGATTCAAACAAATCTGCATTTTCAAAATTTTCAATATTACAAAGGAACCGAAAGAGCGTGGTCCGCCCAGCCAGATTGACAACTCGCGAAGGCACCCCCCCACCTGCCACATAAACTTTGTTATTCGTCACCTCAACAACGGTTAAGGTTACAACTGGTTCCTTAACAAATTTCCCGAGAAGAGTTTTGATCTGCTGGCCTAGTATTTCGGGAGTCATTCCCGTCGCAACAACATCCCCTGATGCTGGCAGCGTGATTTTCCCGTCAGGCCTGACAACGACCTGGACGCTTAACTCAGGTACGCCCCAGACTGAAACCTGAAGAACATCACCGTCACCAATGATGTAATCGCCAGCAAGGACTGGGTAACAAAAGCTCAACAGTACAGAAATAGCCGCAACAAAGAGTTTCATTTTCTATCTTCCTCCCCTACCAAACAGAACAACCTTGACCGTCTCCAGAGCGATCAGAAAATCATGCGATAAAGAGTAGTGTTTGATGTAGTACAGATCGTATTTGAGTTTTTCATGTGCATCCTCGATGGACGCGCCATAAGGGTATTTGACCTGGGCCCAACCGGTGACTCCCGGTTTCATGGTATGACGCTTGGAATAATAGGGAATTTCTTCCTTTAATTTCGATACAAATTCAGGCCGCTCCGGCCTCGGTCCAACCAATGCCATATCCCCCTTGAGTACATTGAAAAGTTGAGGTATTTCATCTAACCGAGATTTACGTAAAAACTTACCTACTCCGGTAATTCTCGGATCATTCTCCTGCGACCATACGGCTCCCGTATCTCTCTCGGCGTCCTGACGCATGGTTCGAAACTTGTAGATACAAAACTCGCGTTCATTTACGCCTAAGCGCACTTGGCGGAAAAGTACCTTGCCGGGCGAACCTAATTTAATGGCCAATGCGATCAAGGGTAGTAATGGTGAAATCAGCAAAATCCCGATTGATGACAAGACAATGTCATTCAGCCTTTTTACTGATCGTTTAAAGTCATTCAGACAAAACCCCCCGGAATAGATGAACCAACCCGGGTTGACATTCTTTACCAGCAGGGTGCCTGTCAATTCTTCGTGAAATGAAGCCGCATCAACAACCTCAATGCCGCTAAATCGCGCCTGTAGCAATTCCTTTACGGGTAAAACTCCACGACGCTCACTCAGAGAAATAACTATTTTTTTCACATTCTCTCGAACAGCAGTATCCAACATGCCATCCAAGGAGGTCAGTATTTGCATTGCCGGCACGGCTGCCACCTCGCCATCAGGCTGAACATAGCCAGCAAGAACATAGTTATTGTCGGTCATTGACATCGATTGTTCTAATTTTTGAGCCATTGGTCCGACACCCAGAATAAGAACTCTTTTTGTCATTCCAGATAATTTCATCAATAACGGACAGTACAGATGCCACAGCAACTGCAAGCACCCAAAGGTTGCGAGCACAATAAGCATCACACCAAGAGTCAACTTAAGTTGTGGCAACTGAGAGTAGATAACCGAAAGTGTACAAAATGAGAGCGCTAAAGAAATGAGGATGCGGATAGGAACAAACTTCTTATCCTTTGAACGTTGTGAATTATAAAGCTCAACCAGAGATGTAACAAGAACAAGTACGAAGGCAAAAACAGCAATCCGCAATAAAATAAACGATGGGGTCTCTTCAGGATGAAGGGATGATAAGTAGTGAAAACGAAGCCCAAGGTAGTGAATTAATGCAGCGCTAAAAAAATCACCACTGATCAATAGCATTAAAACTTTACTCATAAGACCCCCTTCTAACATTCCGTACCTGCCAGGCAACTGCCTCAAAACATCACGGTTTAAATATTCGTATCTCCTTTTTTCTTAATACTTCCTTCGATTGGTGAAATTTTAAATTCATTTCCAAAACATATAGCCATTCCTGCGGACTCGGACCTATTGACAGTGCCTTGAACTTTAATCAGCGAATACTGCCTCTGTGCTGGGTCACCCAATGATTTAATATCCATAATCAGATTCAGCCTGACCATGGCATTCACTGGCAACGGATTCTTCGTGAAAACAAAAGCGCCATCGCCGGATAAATCACGGGATAACAGGAAGTCATCTTCCTCTGTCCCAATCTGACAAATATGATCAACACGAACAGGTATTTCTAAATCAAACCGCATCAACCGTCTGTTCTCCTGCCCAGCCATCTCACCTCCTAAAAAATAGCGGTATCTATATCTGTTAGAAAACTTGGTTGACTGCCTTGCTTTTAATGAACCTTATGGAAGGCACTTCGTAAATTAGATGGAAATCTTATTTTTATTCGTATTTTTTGATTTTTAACGGCCAGAAGAGTCGTACTAATGAGACAGGTTTTGGCAGGAAGGTATGTACTACTTTAATCGTATAGTTGGGTTTCTGAGCAAAAAAAGGACAAGCCACAACACCACAGATGAGCGTTGGGGATGAATGCTTAGTTTCAAGAGGTTAAATCAAAGATACTTTGCAGCCCAAAGAGAGGCTTGCAAGCGATTTGGAACATCAATTTTCTTGAAAATATTGTAATTGTGGGTTCGTACAGTATGTGGACTGATACAGAGCTCTTCTGCGATCGAATCATTTGTGCCACCACGAGATAGAAGACGGAGAATCTCTTCTTCTCTACGGGTAAGTATCGACTGCTTCCTTACAATGAACTGCGAATTCGATTTTTCACGCGTCAAACAATCAAGCATCTTTTTACGTGTAATCCACACTTCGCCTGACATAATTGCGTTAATCCCCTTAAGGAGAAGCTCTATCGAATCATGCTCATAGAAAAAGCCATGTATCCCAAGTCCAAGAGCTCTCTTCTCAACAGCAGTCTCAGCATTTAGATTCATCAAAGCCAAGGTCGTGGAACCGGGTTCATTTGGAGCGAGGAACTGGACAGATTCCAATATCGTCGAATCCTGCAATCCAAGACAATCAAGAAGAACTAATTTCAGGTGATCAGAACAGGCCGCCTCGGCAGAACGAAAATTGTCCAAGCCATCAATACTGACGCATTTCAACCCAATAACTTCATCAATATGGCAGACCAGCAAATCATTTTGCAGACTGTGCTGCTTGGCAACGAATACTACCCCTCTTTCTGGATTCATGATGCCTCCAAACCAAAGCTGCCAACCTCAAAACTCTCTCAGAATAAACTACGACTATTTAGTCGTAATAAATTAATGCCTTAACTTCTCCAATAGTCAAGCCGTCAGGCCCCAAAAAAATATGAATTTTGCCCAATTAACAGTAACTTAAGATGCATGGAATTGGATTTTCTTATTTACCTCCCCCCCCCCTCCTTCGAAAAATATTCGCAATACTGAACATAAAGAATACGTCTAGTCACTCGTAGACAGCCACGAGTCCCCTCTAGAAAAATAATCAAAAAAATGCTCCCATGCTGATCCTTCTCTTGAACCCTCCAGAGTCTTTGACACTTCTCAGTTTTGTTCCCAAAATTCTCTCTGCCTGATTAAACTCTCTCCCCTTCGACAACTTGCCAAATCTACCACCACCCATTATATTCACGTACTCCGAACACAAAAAATCCCGATCACTTTCGTGACCGGGATTTGATTTTGGTTGGTGCCGAAGGGGAGATTACACCTTAATTCTTTCTTCTATATTTTCAATAAGTTCGACAGAGACAAAACGTTTTCCGAACATGTTATCGCTTGGTAAAAAATTGTTCGATAGCCGCCCCAGCTTCAGGTGACGCCAACCGTTCGTTAAACAGGTCCAGTTCGCGCGACATAGCGGTGGTCACGGCATCTTTCATGCCGCGTTTGAGCAGGGCCTTGGCAGCACGGATCGCTTCAGGTGATTTCTGCGCGAGTCTTTCGGATGTATCAAGTGCCTTGGCCAGCAAGGTTTCGTCGGGAACGATCTCGTTAACCAGGCCGATCCGCTCGGCGACCTGACTATCAAACTGCTCGCCGAGAAGAATCAATTCCGCAGCCTTCTGATAGCCGATCAGATGCGGCAGGATGTAACTTGTCCCCCCTTCTGGAGAGAGCCCCAGATTGACAAAAGGAAGTGAAAATCGGGTGTCGGCCGTGGCATAGACAAAATCGCAGTGGAACAGCATGATCGTGCCAATCCCCAGACAAATGCCGCTGACCGCCGCGATGACCGGTTTTTGCGCATGACTGAGTGCATCGATATAGAGGTTGTGCGGATAGACACGATCAGGCGAGGGGCCATTACGAAAATTTTCCAGATCGTTACCGCTGGTAAAACAACCCTCAATACCGTGCAGGATGATGGCCCGGACGCTATCATCGGCATCCCCTGCTCTGATGGCATCGGAAATAGCCGCGTACATCTCCTGGGTCAGGGCATTCTTTTTCTCCGGGCGATGAATCTGAATACAGAGTGAGGACTTCTCACGAGTGACAACAATTTGTGCCGACATCAACAACCTGCCTTTCTTTGGTTTATAAATACATTTCATTTAATTATTTGGACTATTGGTGCAGGGACAATTCACTCAACAAAACAAGCAGACAGACTAAAGCTATTCCATGCGAAGCGCAATGGGAAGCGGATCTCTTTGGTATAAACACAAAAGGCCCACCACTTTCGTGATCGGGGTCGGCAGCGACACGCATATCGGCCGCCACCTTGACATCCACCTGCCGCTCCGATTCAGACTTACACAGTTCAACAACCAGGTTATTCGCCATGTTATCCAGGTCGATCCTCTCCCTGAGCAGTTCTCCACAGGTCGATCGCGAGAGCTTCAGCAATCCTTCGATCATTTCATTCATATCGCGGCTGCCATCCTGTAGATAACCCTGGCAAGTCATCCCTTCCTCACAGAAAGTATTCATAATGCGTTGCGGTTATTCGCTATCACGATGTACATTTGTCACGCACTTAAGCTGCCAGGGAATGACGATTTAAGAGCGATGTGACGACGATCGCGCTGCATCCTGGACAACCTGGTCAGCAAGAGGCGACCCGTCAAGCGACACCAAGGAGAATCTATGTCAAAGAATCTGAGCTGCTTGTCTTTCAAAAAGCACCTTTCGCCATTGACCGAAACATCCCTCATGCCAGCCGTGGACGCGGGCGCCCAATCGTTCTACGATTTCACCCGGCAAGAAAACCAGAAACAGCAGGTGCATGTCTGCTGCGGAACGGCCTGTATGGTAGCCGGCACCCAAGAAGAGGTCCACACTCGTCTCACCGGACATTTCGCGGCGGATGAGATCGGCCAGGTTTGTTGTCTGGGGCGGTGCCACGAAAACAGCAGCTTTATGTACCAAGGCAGAAACTATTCGGGCCACGCCATCGAGAACATTGCCGAGATCATCACGGGGAAGGCAGATACACCCGTCGATGACTACCAGATCGCCAGCATGGTGAGAGAGACTATGCTCACCTCCGCAACCCTTGATCTGGAAGCGATGTACAGACTGGCCCTGACATTCACCAACAGACCGCAAAGGTTGGTCGAAGAATTGAAAGCCTCTCGGCTCAGGGGTCGGGGCGGTGCCGGTTTCCCCCTTCATCTCAAGCTCGAATCCTTTGCCGCCGCTACTGGCACGCCAAAATTTGTGGTCTGTAACGCCGATGAAGGGGACCCTGGAGCTTTTTCCGATCGCTACCTGTTGGAACGCCAGCCCCATCTGGTTCTGTTCGGCATGCTCGTTTGCGGGCTCGCCCATGGTGCCGACGAAGGGATTCTGTACGTTCGTCACGAATACCCCGAAGCGATGATCAGGGTCCAGGCCGCTATCGATGAACTCCAGACCTATGCCAATTTCCCCATGCGCATTGTCAAGGGTAAGGGCGCCTATGTGTGCGGCGAAGAAACCGCCCTGATCAATTCCATTGAAGGCCAGCGACCCGAAGTCAGGGTGCGGCCACCCTATCCTACCGTTGACGGTTTATATGGAAAACCCACTTTCTTGAGTAATGTCGAAACCTTTGCCAACCTCTACTGGATCCTGGTACATGGCGGTTCCGCGTATGCCCGGTACGGCAGCGACAACTCCACCGGCAACAAACTGGTCTGCCTCGACTCATGCTTCAACCGGCCGGGGGTGTACGAGGTTGAGCTTGGGACACCGCTGGCACGGATCTTTACCGATCTGGGCGGCGGGTTCAGACAACCCGTCAAGGCCCTGCAGATCGGCGGCCCCTTGGGAGGCATTATTCCACTTGGCAAAATCGAGACAATGACCCTCGATTTCGAATCCTTTGAGGAGCAGGGCTTCATGATGGGGCACGCCAGTGTTGTAGGGATTCCGGAAGATTTTGAGATGATCCGCTTTATGCGCCATCTGCTTAAATTTGCCCGGGATGAGTCATGTGGCAAATGCTATCCTTGCCGCATCGGCACTCAACGTGCCTATGAGATGGTTCGCAATGCCATCGAGAACCACGAAAAAGTGCCTCACGAGTTGCTGACTGAACTTCTCTGGACCCTCGAGCAGGGGTCTCTCTGCGCCCTTGGCGGTGGGCTTTCTCTCCCCCTCAACAACGCCCTGACCTTTTTCAGCCAGGAGCTTTCTTCCTACATTGCTTATCCAGAGGATCGGCCATGAGCAAGACAACGTTCATCGATGATGTGGGCTACGAGATATTGCCCGGCGAAACCATCCTCACCTTTGTCCGACGGGCCATCGGGGACGAGTGCATACCAGTCCTTTGCCATGCCGACAATCTGGAACCTTGCGGGGCCTGCAGGCTTTGTACGGTCGAGGTGGTGACCATGCAGGAAACACCTGCGCGGCTGTTGGCCGCGTGCCATACCCCGGTGGCAGAAGGGATGTTCATCTCCCCCAACTCCGAAAAGGTTCTGAGGCTCAGAAAAAACCTGCTGAAGCTGGTGCTGAGCGATTATCCCGAGGAGGACATTGCGGCCGGGCGGGATTGTAAACCGACAGCCTTTCAAAAGGTTCTGAAAAACCAGGGCGTTGATACCACCCCTTATGGCCGGATCACTGATCGGCTGACTCATGCCGATGCCACCCCGGACCTCGATCATCCTTACCTGCGCTCCGATTTTTCTCAGTGTATATTCTGTTACCGCTGTGTACGGACCTGTGACGAGGTTCAAGGACAATTCGTCTTCTCAGTCGAGGGACGGGGGTTTAATAACCGCATCGTCAAAGGGACCGATCAATCATTTAGCGAATCTGAATGTGTCACCTGCGGCGCCTGTGTGCAAAGCTGCCCCACTAATGCTCTGTCTGACCGCTACGCAACCAAAACCACCATGGCCGACCGGGTGGTGAGGACAACCTGTACCTATTGCGGCGTTGGGTGCAACCTGATGGTGTCGGTCAAGAACAACACCATCCTCGGGGTTGAGGCCGCCGAAACTTCTATGGTCAACCCCGGCCACAGTTGCGTGAAGGGGCGCTTCGCCTTTGAATTCTACAACCACCCCGATCGGTTACGCTCGCCCCTGATCAAAAAGGATGGCGTCCATGTAGAAGTCACTTGGGATGAAGCCTATGCCTACATCAAGCTGAATCTGGAGCGGATCAAAAAGGCCGAGGGTCCAGATGCCATTGCTGGCATATCATCATCCCGCTCGACCAATGAAGAGAACTATCTCATGCAGAAATTCATGCGGGCGGTGATCGGCACCAACAATATCGATGGTTGTGCCAGAGTCTGCCATGCCCCCTCCGCATTCGGCATGCAACAGGTTTTCGGCACCGGGGCGGCGACCAACTCCTTTTCCGACATCCCCTTTGCCGAACTCATCATGGTGGTCGGCTCCAACCCAACCGAAGCGCACCCGGTCGTGGGCGCCCAGATCAAACAGCAAATCCTCAAGGGCAATAAACTGATCGTCATCGACCCGCGCAAGACCGAGCTGGTTCAGTACGCCGATGTCCATCTTCAGCTACGGCCTGGCTCGAACCTGCCTCTTTTCAGCCTGCTGGCCTATTACATCCTCAAAAATGGCCTGATCGACAAGGAGTTCATCAGTCAACGCACCGAAGGTTTCGCCGAATTCGAGACTTACCTCGCGAGCATCGATCCAGATGAAATCGAAGCTATCACCACGGTCAAAAAAGAGCTGGTTGAGCAGGCGGCCATCCTCTATGCCTCTACCGATCGTGCCATGAGCGTGCATGGGTTGGGGGTGACGGAGCATTACCAGGGGTCTCGGTCGGTGATGTTGCTCTCCTGCATCGCCATGATGACGGGGCATATCGGGCGACGAGGAGTAGGCGTGAACCCCCTCAGGGGGCAAAACAACGTGCAGGGCGCTGCCGACATGGGAGCTCAACCGCATCAGGGTGCGGGCTATCTCGACGTAACCCAAAAGGAAAATCAGGCCTTTTATGAAAAGCAGTACGGTGTCCCCCTACCCACCAAGGTCGGCTACACGATTCCCGAGATGATTTACGCGGCGATCACCAAAGAGTTGAAGGCCCTGTGGATTGTCGGAGAGGACATCATGCAGACCGATCCCGATACAGAAAATATCCGGAACGGACTTGAGAGCCTGGAGTTTCTCGTGGTTCAGGAACTGTTCATGACTGAAACGGCAAAGCGCGCCCAGGTGATTCTGCCAGCCTCCTGTTTTTACGAAAAAGACGGTACGTTCACCAATGGCGAAAGGCGCGTGCAGCGGGTCAACAAAGTCATCGAACCCTTGAGCGGCACCAAGCCTGACGGTCAGATCATCGCTGAGTTCATGAACGTTATGGGCTACAAACAGCCACCCTATTCTGGAAAGACCGTGCTCGAAGAGGTGACCCGCGTCGTCGCCCCGTATCAGGGGATTACCTGGGAAAATCTTGGCGATATGGGTAAACAATGGCCGGTGGATGAACAAGGCAATGAAACCCTTATTCTCCACGATGTCGAATTCAAGAGAGGGCTTGGTAGGTTTTTTTCCTTCAACTACTTGCCATCCCCAGAATTACTGCATCTTGACAAATTTCCATTCATCCTGACCACCGGAAGAATCCTTGAACACTATAACTGCGGATCCATGACCCGAAGAACGCCAAATGTCGAGTTAGTTAGTGAGGATCTGCTTATGATCAACCCGGAGGATGCAAAAAATAAAGAGATACAAAATGGCGATCTGGTTGAGGTGAGCTCACCGAGGGGAAAAACTTGCTTGAAGGCCAAGGTTACAACAGATGTCAAACCCGGGGTGCTATACACGACTTTTCACTTCCCACAGGTTGCCATCAATCATATTACCGGCTGTGTTGGGGATCAGGATACCATGACGCCTGAGTTTAAGGTGATCGCCGTTAATGTGAAAAGAGTGTAGGGACGGGACAAAAAGGGAACGGATTTATTTTGGAGTTCCAAAGAATTTGTTCATCCTTTCTACGTCCAAGCCTGAGCGACTCAGGATGTCGAGGTACGACCCAGCTGTTGGCAGATAGACACCCCCGTGGAAACCCGGTGTCCAGAGATTCGCCAACTGATTGCTTATTACAACACAGCCAAATGAACGAACCGGAGTGCTCGATGCTACGGGGCGCAACCAAGACGCAACCTAAAAAAACAGAAGGCCAGCAAACTCTTGAGTTTGCTGGCCTTTATCATCATTTGGTGCCGAAGGGGAGATTCTTTCACACATACCTAAGTAGCTGAAACCACTACATAACTTAACGAAAAAGATGCATATTAAATGATCAAATTGCACCCTATATGCACCCATATGTACATTAAGTTTAAATGAACCCTCAATTCCGAACGTCGCCTCAATCGTCCAAAATCTAAGAGGTTCAATTTTCGCCGGTACAAAGCACTACCACCACCGTCAAATCATCCGGCATTGCGTCCTCATCAGGGACCAGAGCGGTCAAACGTTCAACCATCTCCGAAGCGTTATTTGCTCCATCCAGAACAACCCCTAGGGATTCATTATCTAAGGCCTGTTCTGGCACCGCATCGATCAAGCCGTCACTGTACAGAATCAGAGCATCTCCCTGTTCAAAGGTGAAGTCACCTTCCTGATAAATCTCATCCGACAACACTCCTAAAGGCAGTCCCCGTGGCAGCAATTCTTCCACCTTGCCATTTGCTCGACGCAAGAAGACGAACCCGTGGCCGCAATCGACATAGGTCAGTTTTCGAGAAGCCAGATTGAGTTGACCATGAAAGAGGGTAATAAAGGTTTCTGAACTGGAGAGATCCTGAATCAGGGCACATTGAGTCAATTGCAACGCAGTAGCCGGGCTATTGGTTTGGTCGACGGCGCGCAGGGCAGCCCTGACGGTCGCCATCATCATGGCCGCCGCCATCCCCTTGCCCATGGCATCGCCGAGGGTCAGGGTCACAGTCCCGGGCGACATCTCATGCCAGTCATAGAAATCACCGCCAATCTGATGGGCGGGAATACAACGGGCAGCAAATTCAAAGCCGGGGCCGGCAGGAACGTTATCGGGAAGCAACTGCTGTTGAACCTCGGCGGCGCAGGCCAATTCAGTACGAAGTCTTAATCGTCGCTCCTCGCTATCCCGAAGAGCTTCTTCCGCCACCCTGCGGGCATGGCGTACCTCTGCCTCACGCAGTTCGCGTTCGATGGCGGTGACCAGCCTGGCCAGGTTGTCTTTCCTGACAAAATCCTGGGCACCAGCTTTCAGCAGGGCCACGGCCTCCTCTTCGCCGATGGCCCCGGAGGCGATAATCAGCGGTTGATCATGTCCATCCTCTTGCCAGATAGCCAGGGCGGACTCGGGAGTAAACTCGGGCATGTGACAATCGGAAATTGCAACATCCCAGCACTGCTCCGCCATCGCCTCGCGCATCGCTTTTGCGGTTTCAACACGCGTTGACTCGATTTCAAGCCCGCCCTTACGTAGAGCCCGTTGCAGCAGCAAAGCATCGGCCGCAGAATCATCGATGATCAGTACACGCAGGAGGTCGCCCAAGATTATCAGCCTTTCCTGACTGGGGGAGGTTCATTGGTCAGCAGCCAGTAGCGGCCCAAGTCGGCAACCGCTCGGCTGAAATCGGCGAAGGCCACCGGTTTGCGCACGTAGCTGTTGGCTCCAAGCTCATACCCTGCAAGAATGTCCCGCTCCTCGTCTGAGGAAGTAAGAATCACGATTGGCAGTAGTTGATAACGCTCATCGGCTCGGAGTCGGCGCAGGACCTCAAGGCCATCGATCTTGGGTAACTTGATATCGAGCAGGATCACGGTGGGCATGTCGTTCAGATCGCGTTCGGCATAGTCACCGCTGGCGAACAGGTAATCGAGTGCCTCGGCTCCGTCCCGTACCACCACAACCTGGTTAGCAACATGGCATTTCTTCAGAGAGCGCAGGGTGAGCATCTCATCCTTGGGATTATCTTCTACCAGCAGGATGATCCGACTATCCATGATCCCGTCCCTTCTCCCCCAGGGTAAAATAGAAACAGGCACCCTCCCCTACGCTAGCCTCTGCCCAAACTTTACCACCATGGCGGTGAATTATCCTCTCGACCGTCGCCAAGCCGATCCCCGTGCCAGAGAACTCATCGGCACGGTGCAGCCGCTGGAAGGGCTGAAACAGTTTGTCGGCAAAGGTCATATCGAAGCCTGCCCCGTTGTCCTTGACGAAGAAGGCCGTCTCCTCTACCTGCTCAATGGCGCCGATTTCGACACGAGCGTCTTTCTGTAAACCCGAATATTTCCAGGCATTTCCGATCAGGTTTTCCAGTATTACTTTAAGCAGGCGGGGGTCGGCATCGACCATCATATCCGCTGCAACCTCGACAGCCACCTG
>JAJRQB010000121.1 GCA_024280485.1 Deltaproteobacteria bacterium | reverse complement strand
TCTGGTGTTCGGCTATGTCGGCGGCGGCGAACTCCCTTTTGACGAGAAGTTCCCCGGTGCGGCCTTTATTCTGGCCTTCCGCGCCCTGCCGCTGGTGCTGGTGGTCAGCGCCCTCTCCTCGCTCCTCTTCTACTGGCGGGTGCTGCCGGTTGTGGTGCGGATATTTTCAAGCCTGATGCAAAGAACGCTACGCATCGGCGGTGCGGTGGGTGTCGGAGCAGCGGCCAATATCTTTGTCGGCATGATTGAAGCGCCACTCCTGATCAAACCCTATCTCGGCAAACTCTCGCGCAGCGAGCTCTTTACCATCATGACCTGCGGCATGAGCACCATCGCCGGGACCATGCTTTTCCTCTACGCCGCGATCCTGCAGAACGTCATTCCCGAAGCCTTGGGGCAGATCCTGACCGCATCGATCATCAGTGCCCCAGCGGCAATTGTCGTCTCCCGCCTGATGATTCCTCAGGAAGGTCCCCTGACCGCTGGCGATGTTGAAAATATCAACGACTCGACCAGCGCGATGGATGCCATCACCAGAGGGACCACCGACGGTCTGGCGCTGCTGCTCAATATTATCGCGATGCTGATCGTGCTGATCGCACTGGTTGCGCTGGCCAATCTGGGGCTCGGTCTGCTACCGGATCTGACGGGAGAAGCGATCTCCCTGCAGCGGATACTCGGCATTCTGCTCGCCCCTTTTGTCTGGCTGTTGGGAATCCCCTGGGCAGAAGCGTTAACCGCCGGCAGCCTGCTCGGCACCAAAACCGTTCTCAATGAATTTATTGCATACTTGAATCTCGCCGGACTGCCTGAGGGCGCCTTAAGCCCCAAAAGCCGACTCATCATGACCTATGCAATGTGCGGCTTCGCCAACTTCGGTAGTTTAGGGATCATGATCGGCGGGATGGGGACGATGGCCCCGGAACGCCGCAGCGATATCGTAGCGCTGGGCCTTAAATCGATCGTCGCCGGAACCCTGGCAACCTGCATGACCGGGGCGATCGTCGGTTTGCTCTAACCCTTGCCCCACGAGGAACAATCTATTGAAGAACAAAAATTTAGAAAGATTATGTGATATCACAACAAAGGTTCATGCCCGCATTCAACAGGATTTCAAAGAGATTAATCCGATGGTGGGTGTTAATCAAAAAATGCGGGCGATGGGTGTGCCGGTTGACGCAGTGACTATCGATTGCCTGAAAAGCGGTAAGCGTATAATTCTGATATTACATGATCAGCAACCAGATATGCTCAGCTATCAATTTTCCTTTAAAGATAAAGAGCCGGATAAAAAGTTTGACCATATCCAATTCAATGAACTGACCGAAAACAAATTATACGCTTGGATTGAAAGCTATCTTCAAACCTCCACGTCAAGTCCAGACAGCGTTGATCTATAAGCATTTTTGATAAATACAGACCTTACAGCTCGATCCTTCCTGCTGGATATAATCTGTGGTCTTTTCTTCTACGCACTTCCAGACACCGCTCTTTTCTAATTTATCCATCGCAAAGCGGTAATTATCCTCTTCCCAAGCCTGATCCCGAACCGTAAAGCAGAGATGGCCTCCCGGCCTGGTAATACGGATCAGTTCATCAAAAGCCTCGGGGCCGACATGGCCACTGGTAAATGTTCCGACACTGATGATCGCATCATAATTGTTTTCCGCCAGGTCGAGCCTCGCGGTCAGATCCCCCTGGTGGAGCCTGTTATAGACCTCTTTGGCTTTGGCTTTTTCCAGCATTTGCGCAGAATAATCAAACCCTTCAAGATTGCGATAACCCTTTTGATGCAGGTTTTCCCCTACAAGTCCGGTTCCACAACCGGCATCCAGAATTCTGGCGTTCAGATCGTCTACATACCCCTGCAGGAGTTGACTGGCAATAACCGGGGCAACGTAGCCCATCTCATCGATAAGGTCCGTATCATATTGTTCAGCCCATTCACCATAGACCGTCGCCAACTCTTCCTTGCTCGTTGCATTGAGTACTCTGTCATGAATATCTTTACGGGTTACCATGGCTGCTCCTACAGGGTTATTACGAGGTTCATTCGATCTTGATAAATTCAGGCATCTCACCTTTTACTTCAATTCACAGGATAGAGACGATCTCACCAGTTTTGGATTCAGCGGTTGCGCTGATCTCAACCTGCCCGATCCAGAACTTTTTCCAGCGCTCGATCCTCTCTTCAACAGAGAAGCTCTCAAGATGCAAAGCGGGCGGAATAGCGGCGTGATCGATATGCAGTCCGTTGATGCTGTTGGCGTTAAGCACGGCGTAGGTCTGTCCGTCCAGCTCAGCGGCAATCAAAGGGTAAACTCCACAGATGGCGCAGAGCATTGCATCGGCGGTTTCGGTACCGAAACGATAGGGCTTAACCTGCGTCTGATCCTTGATCTGCACTTGCAGCCGACCCTTGGGGTGCGAGATATAGCAGGCCCCCTGCCTGGTGCAGAATGAGCAATCACAGGTGCGAATCGGCAGTTCAATCTTCGGGATTGGCGAAAAAAAAGTGTATTCGATGTTACCGCAATGGCAGCGGCCGGTGATTTCATGAATTGCGCTCATCGTGAGACCTCCTGTTCATCAGTTTGAAGTTTCAAACCTGACGGATCATCCCCTCCTGAGCCACGGATGCCACCAGTTTACCTTCGCGCGTAAAAAGATTACCACGACTAAAACCTCGGCCATGAGACATGCTCGGGCTGTCCATCGAATAGAGTAGCCAGTCGTCGAGACGGAAATCGCGATGAAACCACATGGCGTGATCAAGACTTGCCGCACGGATTACACTCTGCGAAAAAGTTAAACCATGCGGCAACAGGGCCGTGGCAAGAAGAGAATAATCGGAGGCGTAAGCCAGCAACACCTTATGCATCGCCGGGTCATCGGGCAAGACCCCGGCGGCTCTTATCCAGATATCACGCACCGGGGGGGCTGGTTCAGGATGAAGCAGGTGGGTGGGTTGAACGGGACGAAACTCGATGGGCCGCTGCCACTCTAAAAAGCGACTTAACTTATCAGGGATTTCTGCCAGCGCCTGCCTGCCGAGCTCGGTCAGATTCGGCAACCCTTCGGGTCCTGGAACCTCGGGCATTTCGAACTGATGCTCAAGCCCCTCTTCTTTAATTTTAAAGGACGCCGACATGTTGAAGATCGGTTTGCCACTCTGGATGGCGACAATTCTGCGGGTCGTATAACCCTTGCCGTCACGAATCCTATCGACTTCATATACAACAGGTTTCTTTTTATCTCCAGGGCGCAGAAAATACGCGTGCAACGAATGCACATCACGCCCTTCAACGGTCTGGCTGGCAGCAAACAGGCCCTGCGCAAGGACCTGACCACCGTAAACATGGGGACTACCTATATCCTGACTTTCACCACGAAAAAGGTTCTCTTCAAGACGTTCAAGGGTCAAATGCTTGAGTAAGTCCTGCACAATATCTTTCATAGCTGTCAATCCTTAGTGTGCCGAGAACAAACGAATACAAGATTAGCACATACAGCCGTAGTGTTAATCTAAGTTGGTACAACTTGCCTCTGAGCGACGCAGTGGTTTTTTCTACTTGACTCTATAATGCTGTTTGATATTATACCTAACAAACGTTAGGTTGCCAAGGGATATGTATGACAGAGACCATTCCACGTCGGGAACTCATTCTTCAAGAAGCGGCACATCTGTTTCGCGAAAAAAGCTATCCGGGATCGAACTTGCGTGAGCTGGCGCGTCGCTCCGGAATCCAGGGGGGGAGTATCTACCATCATTTCGCCTCGAAGCAGGAGATCCTCTTCCAGCTTATGGATCACACCATGAGCGACATGATCGAACGGCTAACCGAGCGACTCGCTGAGGCTCATACCCCTCTCGAAAAACTTCGCACAACCGTCTATTTCCACATCGAATACCACGTCACCGGACCCGATCAAACCTATATCACTGATGAAGAGCTACGCAATCTGGAACCGGAAAACTACCTTAAAGTCGTCGCTAAAAGAGACCGCTACCAGCGGATCGTTGAAGATATCTTAAGTGCTGGCAAGGCCGAACACGGTTGGCTGCTGGATGAGCCAAAGCTCTATACCCGCGCCCTGATCAAAATGTGCGCAGGTGTCAGCACCTGGTTCAAGCCGGAGGGTGAGTTGAATATCGAGCAGATCGCCGAGGCCTATATAAATCTGTTCAGCAACGGCCTGCTCCCGCGCTGAAAAACTGTAAACAACAGGATAAGGTGTCACAGATGGAACAGTCTGTGCCGCTTTCATCCGGAATCGCAAAAAACCATATCAAGCCAACAAAAACAGTGACTTAAGACAGAGCAAAGCTGGCTGTTTTAACTAATATAATGGTTGGTATTTTCCTTGCTATCCCATAAGGGGCTGGCAGAATCTTTATCAGGATGGGACCTATGGAACTAACCCGGGAACTCTATTGGAACGTCGGCCACGCGGTACTGATGCCGATGTACTTGCTTGTGATTGCATCCTTCGGCGTAATGATCTGGGGACTTCGCAAACGGCTGACGACTTACCGCTTGGGACAACCTTTGGAGCGCTGCGATCAACGCGGCGAACGCCTTTTGGGGGTACTGCGTGATGTCTTTCTGCAGGCCAGGGTGTTGCGGGTCAAAGGTGCGGGGACGGCTCACGGACTGTTCTTCTTCAGCTTTGTTCTGCTGACGATCGGCACAACTCTGGTCTTTATCCAGGCTGACCTGCTCGATCCATTATTCGGCATCCGTTTTCTGACCGGCAACTTCTATCTATTCTTCTCCATCGTTCTCGATCTCGCCGGCCTGGTCGCACTAATCATGCTACTCGGACTAGCGGTGCGTCGCTATCTGCTGCGCCCCAAAGATCTGCCCAACACCTCTGACAACGCCTTAATGCTGGTCCTGCTTCTGACTATCCTGCTGACCGGCTTTCTGCTTGAAGGCGCACGCATGGCCGCAACCGAAATGGGCACTGATCTCTCCTGGTGGTCACCGGTCGGGCTACTATTTGCCCAACCTTTTGCGGGGATGACAGAAGCAGGGCAACGCGCTATCCACACCGGACTCTGGTGGTTCCACTTTGCGCTGGTGCTCGGTTTCTTCTGCGCCATCCCCTTCACCCGCTTGCGGCATCTGCTTTTGACCCCGACCAATATCTTCTTTCGCGATCTGGGCCCGGTCGGCAAGCTGCGGACTCTTGATCTGGAAGATGAAGAGGCTGAAAGCTTCGGCGCGGCAAAAGTGACCGATCTGACCTGGAAAGATATCTTCGACGGTGACGCCTGCACCTATTGCAAACGCTGTCAGGATCGCTGTCCGGCCTGGAACACCGATAAGCCACTCTCGCCGATGAAGCTGGTCAACCAGATCAATGAAGTCAGTTTTGCAGATCCGGAGACCAGCCTGATCGAGACGATCACTACCGATGTCTTGTGGAGCTGCACCACCTGCCGCGCCTGTGAGGAGATCTGTCCGGCGGCGATCGAACACGTACCCAAGATCATCGATATGCGCCGCAATCTGGTACTGATGGAAGGGGAATTCCCCGGCGAAGAAGTCACAAAGGCGATGGAGGGAACCGAGATCAACGGCAACCCGCTGGGGATGGCACCTGCCGCCCGCGCCGATTGGGCCGAAGGTCTGGATGTCGCCGACCTCAGCAAAGGCGAAAAAGCCGAAATTCTCTAC
Organism: Deltaproteobacteria bacterium; assembly: GCA_024280485.1. GTDB lineage: Bacteria > Desulfobacterota > Desulfuromonadia > Desulfuromonadales > Geopsychrobacteraceae > Geopsychrobacter. The sequence goes on along the minus strand of JAJRQB010000121.1, from coordinate 25,380 downwards.
TTCGTCGGTTGCTACGCCAGCTTCGACAGGCGCAATCAAAAAATCGCCCAAAGCTTCATCAAGCTCTGCTCTGCTGCCGGGGTCAAAGTCGGCATTCTCGGTAAGGATGAGAAGTGCTGTGGCGAACCGATGCGTAAGCTCGGCAACGAGTATCTCTATCAAATGCTCGCCACCGAGAATATCGAACAGATCAAGGCGACCGGCGTACAAAAGATTGTCAGCGCCTGTCCGCACTGCTTCAACACCCTGGCCAAGGATTACGTCGATCTCGGTCTGGAGCTACCGGTTGAACACGCCAACAGCTTTCTTGCCGAACTGCTGAACAGCGGCAAGCTCAAACTCGAGAGCGCAGGCCTCGACTGTACCTATCACGACAGCTGCTATCTCGGTCGTCACAACGACCTCTACGACGCTCCGCGCCAGTTGTTAAAGGCTGCAGGAGCCAGCGTCCGCGAGATGGAGAAGAGCCGTGAAGAGAGCTTCTGTTGCAGCGCCGGCGGCGGACGGATTCTGGCCGAAGAGAATCTCGGTGAACGGATGAATCAGACTCGCGCCAGGATGGCTGCTGAGACCGGGGCCCCGACTCTGATTTCAAGTTGCCCCTTCTGTATCAGCATGTTCGAAGACGGCATAAAAGGCGCCAACCTCGATGAACAATTGAAACCACTCGATCTGCTGGAGATATTGGCAGAACGGATTGAAGCATAGACACTGGATATAGCCACCACCAGAATTAGGCGCTTTTAGGCGAGACACCAAGAGGACCAAAGGCAAGGAGTTTTTGGTTTAGGAATAAAATCAAGAGTTTAAAGATTTTCTTGGTGAACTTGGTGTCTTGAGCGAACAACGTGAGCGGGTGGCTAAAAAAGATTTTCTACGGAGGTAAATTTATGAACATTCTCGTCTGTATCAAACAGGTTCCAGACATGGAATCACGTTTCAAGATCGCGGCAAGCGGCACCTGGTTCGAAGAGAGCGATCTGGCCTGGCGGATCAATGAGTATGATGAGTTTGCCGTCGAGCAGGCCGTCCAGCTCAAGGAGCAGCTCGGTGACTCCGACCTGACCGTTCTGACCATCGGTCCGGCGCGGGTCAAGGAAGCCCTCAAGAAGTCGCTGGCGATGGGCTGTGATCGGGCGCTGCATGTGGTTGATGATGCCGCCCATGAAAAAGATCCCTTTCAGATCGCCAGTACCATCGCGGCCTTTGCCAAAGAGAAGAGCTTTGATGTGATCTTCACCGGGATGCAATCACAGGATCGCGGCAGCGGCCAGGTCGGCGTGCTGGTCGGCGAACTGCTGAACATCCCCGCGTTGACTACCGCCGTTGAATTTGCCTGCGAGGACGGTGCGGTCACGGTCCGGCGTGAGCTCGAAGGAGGCCTGAAGGCGGTCGTCAAAGCACAGACCCCGGCGCTGGTAACCTGTCAGCTCGGCCTGAACACCCCCCGCTATCCGACCCTGCCGAACATCATGAAGGCCAAGAAGAAGGAGCTGCTTGAGGTTCCTGTCAACGATCTTCTTAACGAAGAGTCGCGGCTGACCGCCTTGTCGCTGACCTATCCGGAGAAGAAGGGTTCGGCGCTGATCCTCGAAGGAGAGATCAGTGATCTGGTCGACAAGGTAATCGGGATACTAAAAGAGAAGACTGCGGTCTTGGCGAAATAGCACCGTAAAATTGTCAGTGGTTAAGCAAAAGATGCCCGTTCTTTAAGAACACCAAGAAAGACAAAAACCAAAAGATTCTCTTGGTGAACTTGGTGTCTTGAGCAAGCAACGCGCGCGAGTGGCTAAAATAAAGGAGTAAAACCATGAAAGCATTACTGGTTGGTGAATATAGAGAAGGCAAACTGCTGGAATCGACTTATGAGTTGATCGGCTTTGCCAAACAATTGAACGCCGAGTTTGACCTCTTTATGGTCGGCAGCAAGGATCAACTGCCGCAGGTCGATGCCAAGCTCTATCTGGCGGATGTTACAACAGTGGGGGAGTACAATCCGTCCCTGCACAAACAACTGATTCTGGAGGCCGCCGACAAAGCCGGCGCCGACACCATCGTCTTTCTCCACTCCAGTAGCGGTTGGGATCTGGCGCCACGGGTGGCGCTGGCCTTAAATGCTGCGCAGGTCTCCGAAGTTGTCGAAGTGACCGCCGATGGCTACCTGCTACCGGCCTGCAACGCCAAGCTGCGCCGGACGGTCAAGTCGGCCACCGCAAAGACTGTCGTGACCCTGCAGGGTGGCGCCTTCATGGCGGCTGATCCCGGCGGAGCTCCGCAGGTTGAAGAGCTGAGCAGTAGCGCTGACGGCAACACCGAGTTCGGCGGTTACGAACAGGCTGAGGCTGGCGAAGTTGATCTGGGCAAGGCCGAAATCATCGTCAGTGCCGGACGGGGTGTTGGCAAACCTGAGAATGTCGAGATGATTCAGGCCCTGGCCAAGGCCTTAGGTGGCGAATACGGCGCAAGTCGACCCGTGGTCGATGCCGGCTGGGTTCCCCATGATCGTCAGGTCGGGACCACTGGTCAGGTGGTTTCACCGAAACTCTATGTAGCTTGCGGGATCTCAGGAGCGATTCAGCACCTGGCCGGGATGAAGAAATCAGAGTTCATCCTCGCGATCAACACCGACAAGGACGCGCCGATCAATGAGGTGGCCGATGTGCTGGTGGTAGCGGATATCAAACAATTTGCCCCGGCCTTGACGGCGAAACTTGAGGGGTAAGACGGAGGTAGCCACCAAGGCACCAAGAGAACCACGCACAGGATCTTTTTTGTTTGAGAATCGAACAAAAGATCTAATGGTTTTCTTGGTGAGCTTGGTGTCTTGAGTGAGCACCGCGAACGAGTGGCAAAACTGACTTTTAAAGAAAAGGATAAAACCATGCAGGACGTATTCATTATCGAGGCCTTGCGCACCCCCTTCGGCAGTTTCGGCGGGACGCTGGCTGATGTCCCAGCACCGCAATTGGCGGCGACGGTCGTAAAAGAGCTCCTCACTAGAACTGGTGTCGCGCCTGAGCAGGTCGGACAGTTCATCGCCGGGCATGTTATTCAGAGCGGGGTCGGGCAAGCCCCGGCGCGTCAGGCAATGCGTAGTGCTGGAATTCCGGATGCCACCCCGGCCCTGACCATTAACAAGGTCTGCGGCAGCGGGCTTAAAGCGATCATGCTAGGTGCTGATTCGATCCGCCTCGGCGATGATGAGCTGGTTATCGCCGGCGGCATGGAAAATATGTCTTTATCGCCCTATTGCTTGCCGAAAGCACGCTACGGTATGCGCATGGGGAATGCAGAAGCAGTCGATCTGTTGGTTCACGACGCCTTACGCGATCCCTATACCGGCCGACACATGGGTGAAGTTACCGAGGTGGTCGTCGCTGAACAGGAGATCAGTCGCGAGGCTCAGGATGAATACGCGATCAGTTCTTATCAGCGCGCCCAAGCTGCGGCAGCAAATGGCTTTCTCGCGAAAGAGATTGTGTCGGTGGTCAAATCGAGTCGCAAGGGCGATGTCACCGTTGCAGTTGACGAAGAACCTTCACGGATCGATTTTGACAAGGTCACTTCTCTGCGGCCTGTGTTCAAAAAGGACGGCACCCTCACCGCCGGCAATGCTTCGACGATCAACGATGGAGCCGCATTCGTCATGTTGGCCAGCGGTGCCGCTGTCGAAAAATACGGTCTGAAAGCCAAAGCAAAACTGGTTGCCTATGCCACCAACAGCCTGCACCCCGATCAGTTCCCGGTTGCACCGGTCGGCGCTATCGAGCGCGTTTGCGAAAAAGCTGGCCTCAGCCTCGAGCAGATCGATCTGTTTGAGATCAATGAGGCCTTTGCGGCGGTAACTCTGATGGCAATCAAGAACCTTAAGCTTGATCGCGACAAGGTCAACATCAACGGCGGAGCCTGCGCTATCGGCCACCCGGTTGGTGCCAGCGGTGCTCGTCTGGTTGCAACTTTGCTGAACGCTCTTAATGAGACTGGCGGGCGCTACGGCCTTGCGACCCTCTGCATCGGCGGCGGCGAAGCTGTCTCGGCAATTATCGAGCGACTCGATTAAAGACTGCGCCTTGCCATTCAACTGAAAACGGAGACAATTATGCCGTTAGCGATGCGATACGACAATATCCCGGTCAACCTGAACGGCCCCAACATGCTCGATTACGAGCAGGCAGTCAGGGATTACCGCTTCAATATTCCGGAATATTTCAATTACGGCTTTGATGTTATCGATCGCTGGGCCGAAGATCGGACCAAGCTGGCACTGGTTTGCGCCGACCGGAGCGGCTCGGATATTTGCAAGTACAGCTTTTTTGACCTGCAGCGGCTCTCCAATCGCTTTGCCAACCTGCTGCGAGCGCGCGGATTCAAAAAGGGGGACCGCCTCTTCGTGATGATCCCACGCGTGGTCGATTGGTATGCCGTCATGCTCGGCAGCTTCAAGCTTGGAGTTATCCCACTTCCTGCTCCTAATATCCTGGCGTCAAAAGATATTATCTATCGGATCAACCAGGCCGAAGCCACAGGAGCGGTAGTCTGGCACCAGAATGTTGACAAGATCGAAGAGGTTCGCGATCAGTGCCCGACCCTGCAACACGGTATCAGCCTCGGTGGCCCTCAACCAAACTGGACCTCCTATGAAGAGTTGATGGCCGAGGCTGCGCCGCATCTAGATCGCGCCCAGGTTGAAGCGACGCTGGCCGACGACAACATGCTGATCTATTTTACTTCGGGGACGACCCGCTTTCCCAAGATGGTGCCACACACCCAGGCGTCCTACGGGATCGGTCATCTGATCACCGCCAAATTCTGGCAGGATCTCAAACCGACCGACCTGCACTGGACCCTTTCGGACACCGGTTGGGCCAAGGCTGCCTGGGGCAAGCTGTTCGGGCAATGGCAGATCGGCTGCGCCGTCATGCTTCACGACGCAGCGGCAAAATTTGACGCAGACACCCATCTGCGACTGATCGAAACCTGTGGCATCACGACCTTCTGTGCTCCGCCGACAGTCTACCGGATGTTGGTTCAGGAAGACCTCAGCCGCTATGATCTCTCCTCCATCCGCCACTCGATGGCCGCTGGCGAGCCTCTCAATCCTGAGATCATCAAGATCTGGAAAGAGACCACAGGAACCACGATCTATGATGGTTTCGGGCAGACCGAGTCGGTCAACCTGATCGGCAACTACCCTTGTCTGCCGATCCGCTTCGGATCAATGGGTAAGCCGACCCCCGGCTTCCAGATCGATCTGGTCGATGATGATGGAGAGATTATTCCCGACGGTGAAGAGGGCAATATCGCGGTCAGAGTCAAACCGGAACCACCGGTCGGACTGCTGCGGACCTATTGGGACAATGAAGAGGCGAACGCCGAATCCTTTGTCGGTGACTACTATCTGACCGGCGACAAGGCCTATAAGGATGAGGACGGTTATTTCTGGTTTGTCGGACGGGCCGACGATGTCATCAACGCCGCCAGCTACCGTATCGGCCCCTTTGAGGTCGAAAGCGCTCTGCAGAGCCATCCGGCCGTGGCTGAGAGCGCTGTGGTCGGTTCACCCGATGAATTACGCGGCACCATTGTCAAGGCCTTCATCATTCTCGCACCGGGGGTTGAGCCCACCGCTGAACTGGTTCTGGAGATTCAGGAACATGTGAAGCAGGAGACCGCACCGTACAAGTACCCGCGCGAAATCGAATTTGTCAGCGAACTACCAAAAACGATCTCGGGAAAAATTCGCCGGGTCGAACTGCGCCGTCGTGAAGAAGAGAAGAAGAAGATCGCAAAGAGCTGAAACAAAACCAGATACACTTCGACAACACTGAAACTGGTGATTAGATATTTCATTAAAAACAGAAAAGGGAGAAAAAATGGCGATCAACCGGATTATGGTAATCGGCGCCGGCCAGATGGGTGGCGGAATCGCCCAGGTCGCTGCTGAAGCAGGACTTGAGGTGGTGCTCAATGATATCAACCCGGATTTTATCGAAAAACGTCTGGCTTTTATCGGTAAACTGCTCGACAAGAGCGTTGCCAAAGAGAAGATCAGTCCCGCTGAGAAACAGGCGACCCTCTCCCGGTTGATCCCCTCCACCGATCTCAAGGATGCAGCTGAAGTCGATTTTATCGTCGAGGCTGCAACTGAAAACATGGCCCTCAAAGAGAAGATTTTCGCTACCCTCGACGAGGTCGCCAAGCCTGGAGTCATCCTGGCTACGAACACCTCTTCTCTGCCGATCACCGAACTTGCAGCCGGAACCACACGACCCGAACTCGTGATTGGCATGCACTTCATGAATCCGGTGCCCGTGATGAAACTGGTCGAGGTAATCCGCGGTATTGCGACCAGCGATGAGACCTACGCTGCGGTCAAGGAACTCTCTGAAAGAATGGGTAAGGTCCCGGTCGAAGTCAGCGACTACCCTGGCTTTATCGCCAATCGAATTTTGATGCCGATGATCAATGAGGCGATCTACTGTATCTACGAAGGCGTCGCCGATGCCGAATCGATCGACACGGTGATGAAGCTCGGCGTGGCCCATCCTATGGGCCCACTGACTCTGGCCGATTTTATCGGGCTGGACACCTGCCTGGCGATCATGGAAGTTCTCTACGAGGGCTTCGCCGACAGCAAATACCGCCCCTGCCCACTGTTGCGCAAGATGGTCAAGGCAGGTTGGCTTGGCAAAAAGAGTGGTAAAGGATTTTTTGACTACACCTGACCCCTGGAGGAAAAAATGGCCTATAAAAATATCCTGGTGCATCTCGACCAGACCTCCCGTAGCGCAGCGCGATTTGATCTCGCCCTCGATCTGGCGAAACGTCAGCAAGCCTGCCTGAGTGCGTTCTACGCGACCTCGATGCCCTACCTTTTTCATGGTGCCGAAAAGCGTCATCGCGAGAAAGTTCAGGCCGAATGTGCGGGACAAGCATGTCAGGCGGGGGTCGAGTTCGTCTGGGTTCCCGAAGTTGAAGACCTGTCACATCCACCTCTTGTGGCACGCTTGAACTACCAATCCTTCTTCGCGGACCTGACCATGGTCGGTCAACCGGGTACGGATGCCGGGCCACCGCCTGCGCCCCCAAGAGACCTCCCTGAAAAAATGGTTTTGACCTCCGGCCGACCGGTACTGACCATCCCCTTTTCAGGGAATTTTCAGAAGGTCGGATCACGGGTGATGATCGCATGGCGCTCAGGACGGGCCTCGGCTCGAGCCCTTTACGATGCCCTACCTCTTTTGACTCAGGCCGAGGTAGTGCACCTTCTCAGTTTCGCCATAACCAAAGCAGAGCGTGAACAGAGCGAAGAGACCCTGAAGAAACTCGCCGGTTTTCTGGCGCAACACGGAGTCACGGCGGTGACAGAATCTCGCTTGATCAGTGGCATCGGGTTCGGTGACGCCCTGCTCAATCGCGTCGCTGAAGAAGGGATTGATCTGCTGGTTATCGGTGGGGCACTGCCTTCAGCACCGGCTCCGATGGCTGGTCAGTTGCTCAAACAGATGACGGTACCGGTACTGATGTCAAGCTGACCAGAAATTCCAGAGCTTTAGCAACCTACTTTTGCAAACAGGGGAAACTCATGATTTTTGAAAATCTGCTTTACGAGTGCAGCGATGGTATTGCAACCGTAACTATCAACCGACCCAAGGCACTCAATGCATTAAATCAGGCAACCCTCAAAGAGTTGCTCAGTCTCTTCACCGCGCTCAAAGATGACGTGGCGGTCAAGGTTGTAATACTCACCGGAGCGGGTGAAAAAGCCTTCGTCGCCGGGGCTGACATCTCAGAAATGCAACCGATTGATGCTGTAGCCGGACGCCATTTTGCTCTGCTTGGCCATAAACTGGCAGCGACCATAGAAGAGCTGTCCAAACCGGTGATTGCCGCCGTCAACGGCTTTGCCTTAGGTGGCGGCTGTGAATTAGCGCTTTGCTGCGATATGCGTCTGGCCAGTGAAAATGCCCGTTTCGGTCAGCCCGAAGTCAATCTTGGCGTGATCCCTGGATTCGGTGGGACCCAGCGCCTGCCACGGCTGATCGGAAAAGGCCGGGCCTGCGAACTACTGATGACCGGCGATATGGTCGATGCTGCCGAAGCGTACCGGATCGGCCTGGTCAATAAGGTTCTGCCTGCTGATGAACTGCTGCCAGCGGCGAGCAAGCTGGCAGCAAAAATAGCGTCAAAGGGACAGGTCGCTATCGGTTTCGTCAAGAGCGCGCTGCGCGATGGACTGGAGATCGATCTCGCCCGCGCCTGCACCTACGAAGCGGATCTTTTCGGTCTCTGCTTCGCGACCGCCGATCAGAAAGAAGGGATGCTGGCATTCCTCGAGAAACGCCCGGCACAGTTTACAGATAAATAAGTGATTTTTCACCTCTAGCACGAATAATCAAGGCGGCTCAAAAAGGGCCAATGCCGTCCCCTCTCCCTGAGGGAGAAGGTGGCCGCAGGTCGGATGAGGGGTAGCTTCTTTTGCTAGCGCCCCCTCACCCTAGCCCTCTCCCTCAGGGAGAGGGGATTGAGTTAAAGGCTTTACCCCGCACACTGCAACGGAGTTGCGAATGAACCTCGACTTATCAGACGAACAAAAATTGATTCAGCAAACGGCGCGAGAATTTGCCGAGGTCGAACTTGCACCGGTCGCGGCGCAACTCGATCAGGGCGGCGATCAACAACCCTTCTTAGCTAATCTTAAAAAGCTCGCCGAGCTCGGGTTCATGGGATTGAACGTCCGTGAAGAGTATGGCGGTGCCGAAACCGGGGTGGTCGCCTTCTCCGTCGCCCTGACCGAAATCGCCCGCGCCTGTGCCTCGACCGCAGTCACCCTGTCGGTCAGCAACATGGTCTGCGAACTGATTCAGGCGGTCGGCAACGAAGAGCAACGCCAACACTACATTCCAGCGATCTGCTCTGGTGAATATGCTGCTGGCGCCTTCGCCCTGACAGAAGTCGGGGCAGGGTCCGATCCCGCCGGAATGACCACCAGCGCGGTTCGTGACGGCAATGACTGGGTGCTTAATGGCAGTAAAATCTTTATTACCAGTGCTCCTTATGCCGGAGTCTTTGTGGTCTGGGCTGTCACCGACAAGGGTGCACCAAAAGGGAAAGGGATCAGCTGCTTCCTGGTAGAACAGGGAACACCGGGTCTGAGTATCGGTAAAAAAGAAGGGAAGATGGGACAGCATGCTTCGGCGACCAACGAAATCACCTTCAGCGATTGCCGGATACCGCAAACCGCATTGATGGGGCAGCTAAACGACGGTTTCCGCATTGCGGTTAGTGAGTTGGCAGGTGGACGGATTGGCATCGGCTCCCTGGCACTCGGAGTCGGTCTGGCCGCCATCGACTGCGCCACCCGCTATTCTTTGGAGCGCAAACAATTCGGTAAAACGCTGTCCGACTTTCAATCGACCCAATGGAAGATTGCCGACGCCTTCACTGAGCTTGAGGCCGCTCGCCTGCTCGTGATGAACGCCGCTTTTCAGAAAGAACAGGGCCGCTCCTTCGCCCGTGCCGCATCGATGGCAAAACTGTTCGCCAGCGAAAGCGCCAACCGGGCCTGCTATGAAGCCTTGCAGATCTTCGGCGGTTACGGCTACACCAGCGATTTCCCGGTCGAGCGCTATGCGCGAGATGCGCGCATTACCACTATTTATGAAGGGACCAGCGAAATCCAGCGACTTATCATCGCGCGGGATATCTTGCGAAGTTTCAGTTAAATACAATAAAGGGAGCGACATCTCATGAATTTTGAATTAAACGAAGAGCAGAGCCTGATTCGTCAGACGGTCCGAGAGTTCGCCGAGAAAGAGATCAAACCGAGTGCGGCAGAACGCGACGAAACGGAAAGCTTTGACCGTGCCCTGATGTTCGACAAGCTTGGGGAGCTCGGCCTGGCCGGGATCGTTTTCCCTGAAGAATACGGCGGTGCCGATGCTGATTACATCAGCTATGCCATTGCAGTTGAAGAACTTTCACGAGTTTGCGGCTCAACCGGAGTGACCCTGTCGGCGCACCTCTCACTCTGTGCCAACCCGATCTACCTGTTCGGCACCGAGAAGCAGAAGAAGGAATTTCTGACCCCTCTGGCTCAAGGGACCAAGCTGGGAGCTTTCGCCCTGACCGAGACTGCGGCCGGTTCGGATGCCGGTGGCACCAAAACCACCGCAGTGCGCGACGGCGACAGTTGGATCCTCAACGGCACCAAAATCTTCTGTACTAACGGCGGTGAGGCCGAGATCAATATCGTCTTTGCCCGCACCGACAAGAACGCGCAGAAACATCACGGCATCAGCGCTTTTATTGTCGAAAAAGACACCCCTGGCTTCAGCTTCGGCAAGAAAGAGTTGAAGCTCGGCATCCGCTCTTCGCCAACCCGTGAACTGGTGTTCGACAACTGCCGGATCCCTGCCGACAACCTGCTCGGTGAAGAGGGGAGCGGCTTCAAGGTCGCGATGAAGACCCTCGATGGTGGCCGCATCGGCATCGCCGCTCAGGCACTTGGCATCGCCCAGGGCGCTTATGAAGCTGCCCGTGACTACGCCCTCGAACGTAAGCAGTTCGATCAGCCGATTGCCAGCTTCCAGGCTATACAGTTCAAGCTGGCCGACATGGCAACCGAGATCGAAGCCGCGCGCCTGCTGGTTTATCAGGCCGCTTATAAGGCAAGTGCCGGTCAACCCTACAGCAAGGAGTCGGCGATGGCCAAGCTGTATGCTTCGGATGTAGCGATGAGGGTCACCATCGAGGCGATCCAGGTCTTCGGTGGCTATGGGTTCACCCGCGACTTCCCGGTCGAGCGGATGATGCGCGACGCCAAAATCACCCAGATCTATGAAGGAACCAATGAAATCCAGCGGCTTGTCATCGCGGCGGCGATCACGCGCTGAACAAAAGAATACCGGGGTCAACGAACGGAGACAGCTGTCAGCAAACAGTCGTCTCCATTCGTTGACACCAACCTGCTGAGGTCGACTTTCTGAACCTTTAGATAAATTTTAAACGAATAATTACAGACAGTTATGGAAACAGATAATTTAACGATTTTTTAACCGGGGTTGGCATCTGGTTTGCTACTTAAGTCCTTGCACTAACCCCTTGCAGGAGTTAATCATGGCCGTAATCAATTTCCCCGGACTTAGTTTCGACCTTGACGACACCAGCTCCCTGTTGCGTGAGACAGTCAGAGATTTCGCTGCCGCCGAGATCGCTCCGCGAGCGGCAGAGATTGACCGTGACAACCTCTTCCCTGCTGATCTCTGGCGTAAAATGGGCGATCTGGGGCTTCTCGGCATTACCGTCAGTGAAGAAGATGGTGGCGCCGGAATGAGCTACCTCGATCATGTCATCGCCATGGAAGAACTCAGCCGCGCTTCGGCTTCTGTCGCACTCTCCTACGGGGCCCATTCCAACCTCTGTATCAATCAAATTTTTCGAAATGGCACCTCTCCCCAGAAGGATAAATACCTGCCGAAATTGATCAGCGGCGAGCATGTCGGCGCCCTCGCAATGAGCGAAGTTGGGGCAGGATCCGATGTCGTCAGCATGTCGTTGCGTGCTGTCCTCAATGGAGACAGCTATATCCTCAACGGCAACAAGATGTGGATCACCAACGGCCCGGATGCCAATGTGCTGGTAGTTTATGCCAAGACCGATCTGAATGCCGGCCCGCGTGGCATCACCGCCTTTCTGGTTGAAAAAAACTTTCCCGGCTTCTCAACCTCACCAAAACTCGACAAGCTCGGGATGCGCGGCTCCAATACCTGTGAGCTGGTTTTTGAGAACTGCATCGTCCCTGCTGAAAATATCCTCGGTGAACTCAACGGTGGTGTCAAAGTGCTGATGAGCGGACTCGATTATGAACGTATCGTGCTCTCCGGTGGCCCTCTCGGTATTATGGCCGCCTGCCTGGACGAGGTCCTCCCCTATATCCATGAACGTAAACAGTTCGGTAAATCAATCGGTGAATTTCAATTGATGCAGGGCAAACTGGCTGACATGTACACCACCATGAACGCCTGTCGCGCCTATATCTACGCCGTCGCGCGGGAGACAAATGTCCGCAAAGGGAGATCGCTGCGCAAAGATGCGGCCGGAGCGATCCTCTACTCGGCCGAGAAAGCCACTCAGATGGCGTTGGATGCCATTCAGTGCCTCGGCGGCAACGGCTACATCAACGATTTCGCAACCGGTCGACTGTTGCGTGACGCCAAGCTCTATGAAATCGGGGCAGGCACCAGTGAGATCCGACGGATGCTGATCGGCCGCGAACTGTTTGATGAGACCAGGAACAACTGACAACAATCCCTCTTCCAGCGGGAGGGGTAGAATCGGGATATTCATGAGTACCTTGAAGAGTTCACTCGTATGCGAATCAGAAGAATTTGGCAACAACGCTGAGGCGATGCGTGCCCTGGTGGCAGACCTGCGAGAAAAGGTCACACAAATCCGCCTGGGCGGCGGCGAACGGGCCAGCCAGAAGCATCTTGCGCGCGGCAAGCTGCTCCCTCGCGAACGGATCAGGCAACTGCTGGACGTCGGATCGCCGTTTTTGGAATTTTCACAATTTGCCGCCTGGAATATGTATGACGGTAAAGTTGCCGCCGGCGGAGTCATCACCGGCATCGGTCGGGTTGGTGGCCAGGAGTGCCTGATCATCGCCAATGATGCAACGGTCAAGGGGGGTTCTTATCTGCCACTGACGGTCAAAAAACATCTTCGCGCTCAGGAGATTGCTGAGCAGAATCATCTTCCCTGTATCTATCTCGTTGATTCAGGCGGGGCCTTTTTGCCACTGCAGGAAGATGTATTCCCCGACCGCGAACATTTCGGACGCATATTCTACAATCAGGCGCAAATGTCATCCAAAGGCATCCCGCAGATTGCTGTCGTCATGGGCTCCTGCACCGCCGGAGGAGCTTATGTGCCGGCGATGGCCGATGAGAGCATCATCGTCAAGGAGCAAGGGACGATCTTTCTCGGTGGCCCGCCGCTGGTCAAGGCGGCGACCGGTGAGGTGGTCAGTGCCGAGGATCTTGGTGGCGCCGATGTCCACTGCCGCGTCTCCGGGGTCACCGATCACTACGCAACCGACGATGCCCATGCGCTGGGTCTGGCACGGCGGATTGTCGGCAACCTTAACCGTGTTAAGCGACCAGAGCTCACCATCCGGGAACCGATTGAACCACTCTATGCCGCTGAAGAGATCTACGGCCTGATTCCGACCGACAGTCGTAAGCCCTACGATGTCCGTGAAGTCATTGCACGCGTCGTCGACGGCTCGGAATTTGACGAATTCAAAAAGCTATATGGTGAAACCCTGGTCTGCGGCTTTGCGCATATCTTCGGCTACCCGGTCGGCATCCTGGCTAACAACGGCATCCTCTTCTCCGAATCGGCCCAAAAGGGGGCACACTTTGTCGAACTTTGCAGTCAGCGTGGCATCCCGCTGATCTTTCTCCAGAACATCACCGGCTTCATGGTCGGCAGTAAATATGAGGCTGGCGGAATCGCAAAAGATGGGGCCAAGATGGTCATGGCCGTGGCCTGCGCCAAGGTCCCAAAATTCACAGTATTGCTCGGTGGCAGCTATGGTGCCGGCAACTACGGCATGTGCGGCCGGGCCTACAGCCCACGTATGCTCTGGATGTGGCCGAATGCTCGGATCTCGGTCATGGGTGGGGCACAGGCGGCGGGCGTCCTCGCTCAGGTCAAACGAGACGGACTTGAGGCGCGCGGTGAATGTTGGAGTGCCGAAGACGAAGAGGCCTTCAAACAACCGATCCTTGATCAATATGATCAACAGGGACACCCCTATTATGCCAGTGCCCGCCTCTGGGACGACGGTATCATCGACCCGGCCGACACCAGGATGGTGCTGGGTTTGGGGCTTTCGGCAGCGCTCAATGCGCCGATTGAAAAGACCAACTTCGGTATTTTCAGAATGTAGATATGGCGGCGTAAAGTTTCCGCCCACCGGCGTTACGGCGTTTTTTCCGGACCTCGACATACTCGTGTATGTCTTCACCCCGGAAAAACCACCAAGCCTTGGTAGACGAAAATTTACTTAGCCATATCGGAGCTAGCTGAACAATCAAGAGAAAGAATTTGATTATGAGCAACGACCAGCTACTGACAACCATCGATGATCTAGGGCGCGCGACTCTGACTCTCAACCGGCCAGAGGTGCACAACGCTTTCGACGACGTTCTGATCGCCGCGATGACCACGGCTCTGAAGAAGCTGGCCGCCGACCCGCAGGTGCGGTTGGTCTGCCTTGCGGCCGTTGGCAAAAGTTTTTCTGCCGGTGCCGATCTTGGTTGGATGCGACGGATGGCCGATTATTCCCCTGCCGAAAATCTCGCGGACTCTGTTGCTTTAGCCGAGCTCATGCAAACACTGAATAACCTGCCGAAACCGACCCTGGCGCTGGTTCAGGGTGCAGCCTTCGGTGGCGGGGTTGGTCTGGTTGCCACCTGCGATATGGTGCTGGCGACCCCACAAGCCAGCTTCTGTCTCTCTGAGGTGAAATTAGGACTGATCCCGGCAGTTATCTCCCCCTATGTGGTTGCTGCTATCGGGCCCCGAGCTGCCCGGCGTTACTTTATCAGCGCCGAACGCTTCGATGCCGAGCGCGCACTCCAACTCGGATTGATTCACGAAATTGTTCCTGCCGAAGAATTGGCACAGGAAGCAGATCGCTTAACCCGCCTGCTCCTGAAAAACGGGCCACAGGCGATGGCGGCAGCGAAACAACTGGTCGCCGATGTCTCTAATCACCCATTAGATGCCGAATTGGTGGCTGAAACAGCGAAACGGATTGCCACAACACGTGCAAGTGATGAGGGGCGTGAAGGGTTGAGCGCATTTCTGGAGAAGAGAATCCCTGAGTGGGTAAAGAGCTAGAGGAACATCTAAGACAGGGGTATTGCGCTCATTTTTTTCGGACCTATAACCCAAACAAAGGCTATTTGCCACCACCAGAATTAGGCACTTTTAGGCGAGACACCAAGAGCGCCAAGAAACCTGACTTCAAGAATTTTGCCTCTCTTGGAGGACTTAGTGTCTTGGTGGCTAACATTACAGTTTTTCGAGTGTTTTTTATTTTTCTGTCTCCAAACGACATCCTGCAAAAAGGATATTAAATATGTTCGATTCACTCCTGATAGCTAATCGCGGCGAAATCGCCTGTCGCATCATCCGTAGCGCGCGGCAGAACGGGTTGCGCACCATCGCAGTCTATTCCGATGCAGACTGCAATTCACGCCACGTCGCCCTGGCCGATGAAGCCTGGAATATTGGTCCCGCGCCGGCAGCCGAGAGCTATCTCCTCATCGACCGCCTGTTGCAGGTCGCTCAACAATCTGGTGCCGAAGCGATCCACCCCGGTTATGGCTTTTTGGCCGAAAACGCCGATTTTGCAGAGGCCTGCGCAGCAGCAGGACTGATTTTTGTCGGTCCCCCGGTCGCAGCGATCCGTGCCATGGGTTCCAAGAGTGCAGCCAAAGAGATTATGCAACAAGCCGGAGTCCCGCTAGTCCCGGGTTATCATGGCGAGGCACAGGATCTTGAGACCCTGCGCAGTGCGGCTGTCGAAATTGGCTTCCCGCTATTGGTTAAAGCGAGCGCTGGTGGTGGTGGCAAAGGGATGCGCGTCGTCCGAGATGCCACAGAGATAGATACCGCCATTGAGGGTGCGCGTCGCGAGGCGGCTTCCAGCTTCGGCAATGATCAGTTGCTCCTCGAACGCTACCTGGAGCAACCGCGTCACGTTGAGATTCAGGTCTTTGCTGACAGCCTCGGCAATGCCGTCCACCTGTTCGAACGGGATTGTTCGGTACAACGCCGCCATCAGAAGGTTCTCGAAGAAGCTCCGGCCCCCGGCATGACTGCAGAGCTACGCCAGAAGATGGGCACCGCAGCACTCACGGCAACCCAGACAATCGGCTACGTCGGTGCTGGAACCGTCGAGTTTCTACTCGATACGGATGGCGCCTTCTATTTCATGGAGATGAATACCCGGCTCCAGGTTGAGCATCCGGTCACCGAGATGATTACCGGCCAGGATCTGGTCGCCTGGCAGTTGCAAGTCGCTGCCGGCCAGCCTCTTCCCTGCGCTCAGAAAGATCTGAGTATTCGTGGTCATGCTATCGAAGCCCGCATTTATGCCGAAGACCCGACGCGCGATTTTCTTCCGTCGATTGGACATCTGCAACATCTCAACTTCCCGGACGAAAATACCCATCTGCGCATCGATACCGGTGTTCGCCAGGGGGATGAGGTCAGCATCCACTACGATCCGATGATCGCCAAACTGATTGTCTGGGATGAAGATCGTTCCGCCGCCCTGCGGAGATTACGGCGTGCCCTGGAGCAGGTCGAGGTGGTCGGGGTCACAACCAATGTCAATTTTTTAGGCGCGGTCGCTGCCCACCCCGAGTTTAACGCAGGAAATTTTGACACCGGATTTATTGAACAGCACCGCGACCTGCTGATTCCGGCACCAGCTCCGGCATCCGACCAGACGCTGGTTCTGGCTTGTCTCCATCTGCTGCTAAGCCGTGACGCTGATGCGCAACAGGCGGCGACCGCATCAACCGATCCCTTTACTCCCTGGCATCAGACCGGAGGCTGGCGGCTCAATGGCGATAATCACCACTGCTTCAACTTTACCGATGGCGAATCTGATCTCCAGATCACCGTTCATTACCGACCCCAGGGCTACCTGTTTGAGCTACCGTCAGCGAAGCTTAATGCAAACGGTCAAATTAACGCCTCAGGAAGGCTACTGACGACAATCGATGGCCAGCAACTGAATGCTCAGGTGATCCGTTGTGGAATGGAACTAAGTATTCTGACCGCCGGAACCAGCCACAAGCTGACTTTGCACGACCCGTACGCCGATGCCTTTGGACATGAGGAGGCGGTCGGTAGTCTGACCGCACCGATGCCTGGAAAAGTCATCGCAGTTCTGGTCGAGAATGGCGGTTGGGTTAAACGTGGAACACCACTGGTCATTCTTGAAGCAATGAAGATGGAACACACCATCGCCGCCCCCACTGATGGAACTGTCACACAGATGTACTATAAGGCCGGGGCTCTGGTCGATGATGGGGCACCACTGCTGACCTTTGAAGCAGATGAGGGGAACTGAAATGAGACTACCGAAACGGATTAAAATAGTCGAAGTTGGCCCACGCGACGGACTGCAAAACGAAGCAGTTGTTGTGCCGACCGAAGTCAAGATCGAGTTGATCGACCGTCTCTCGGCAACCGGGCTGGCTGCGATTGAGGGGGCAAGCTTTGTCTCCCCGAAGTGGATGCCACAAATGGCCAACAGTACCGAAGTCATACAGGGGATTACTCAGCAGCCGGGAGTCAGCTACCCGGTTTTAGTACCGAACCTGCAAGGCCTAAAAGCGGCGATTGCTGCCGGTGCCGATGAGGTCGCGGTGTTCGGTGCCGCTTCTGAGAGCTTTTCACGCAAGAACATTAACTGCTCTATTGCTGTCAGCTTTGACCGTTTTGGTGAAGTCTGCACTGCCGCCCGCAAGCAAGGCTTAAGGGTACGGGGCTATGTCTCCTGCGCACTCGGGTGTCCCTATGAAGGACAGGTCGAACCGGAGACTGTCGCCTGGGTCGCCGGACGGATGATGGAACTTGGTTGTTATGAAATTTCGCTGGGTGACACCATCGGCGTTGGCACCCCGATCAAGGCTCGGGCGATGATCGATGCCGTCGCCAAAAAAGTTCAGATCGAACGCCTGGCCGTCCACTTTCACGACACTTACGGACAGGCTCTGGCCAACATTCTGGCGGTGATGGAACGGGGAATAGCAGTCATCGACAGCTCAGTCGCCGGTCTCGGCGGTTGCCCCTACGCTCCCGGCGCCTCGGGGAATGTCGCCAGCGAGGACCTGCTCTATATGCTTAAAGGATTAGGGATTGAGACCGGGGTTGATCTGCAGGCGCTGGTCGATGCCGGGCAGTTTATCTCTGAATTCCTTAAACGACCCTCGGGTTCACGAGTGGCCAATGCTCTGGCCTGTCAGCTTGAGGGTATTAAATCCTGCATTTGAAGAATGCTTTTCAGTACTAACGCCAGAATCGACCCGTTTGTCTTGGACTGATTCAAACCTCAGGCCATGTTATCATCACGACATATGCGCGAAATTCTCACTCAATATCAGGCCCTCCTTCAGGGGATAGACCGCTGGTTCACGGACTGCATGACGCAAGCCGGAGATCGGATTGCCTGCCGTCAAGGCTGTTCCGCCTGTTGCCGGGGTCTGTTCGAAATCAGCCTGCTTGACGCCTGCCTCCTTCAGCAGGGATTTGCTCTGCTTGAGATGAACACGCAAAATCACGTTCTGGCCAAGGCCCGTGACCGGGTCAACGAGCTACAGTCAAACTGGCCTGAGTTCCGTCATCCCTACATACTCAACCGTCTCCCCCATGACGACTGGCAGGAGATGCCGGAGGAAGACCAGACACCTTGCCCGCTCCTCTCGGAAGAGGGTCATTGCCTGGTCTATGCACAACGCCCCGTGACCTGCCGCCTGCACGGACTACCGAACATCGACCTCTCGGGGGAAATCTTCTCTGAAGATTACTGCACGCTCAATTTTACCAACAGTGATCCACTAAAAATGATTGAGTTGCGTTACTCCTTCCGTGAAACCTTCAGTAAAGAGTTTAACCTGCTCGGATCCTGCGCCGAACGATTGCTTGGCCATCATCATCTCGAGCTCGACACCTTCATCGCAAGTGCAATATTGATCGATTTCAACGACCTCAGCTAAACACAGCATCCGGCTCGTGCTTATGGTTGCAGCCAGCCAGAGCGACGCTATACTGGTCATAGTGGCAGCACTTTACAGACTCAATTCTGAAATAGGAGCCGGGATGAAGTTCGTATTGCTCTCTCTGTTTTTTACCCTCAGTGCCTTCACCAGTCTATTTGCCCAGACGGTGGATGACCTGATCTTTATCACTGAGGAATATCCACCCTTCAACTTCGCGGTCGACGGCAAGGAACAGGGGATAGCGACCGACACCCTGCTCGAGATGGTTAAACTGGTCGGCGCTCACCAGACGCGAGAAGATATCGGCTCATTCCAATGGGCCAGGGGCTACAATGCTGCTCTGAAGATAAAGGATGTCCTGCTCTTTTCGACGACCCGCACCGCAGCGAGAGAGAAGCTATTTAAGTGGGTGGGACCGATTATCCGCTCTGAGATTGTTCTGTTTGCACGCAAGGATCGGCATCTCAGCCTCAACAGTCTTGACGAGATAACCCTGAAGAAATTACGCGTTGGTGTGGTTCTAAACGATGTCGGCGAGCAGACTCTGCTGGAACGTGGAGTGAAGCGGAAGCAGATTTATCGCTACAACAAAGGGCTTCACCTCGCAGAAATGCTCCAAAAGGGCAGGATCGATCTGTTGGCCTACGGTAAACTCGTCACCCTCTGGAACCTCAAGACACTCGGTTTCAAACCGGATGACTATGAAGCCATATATTCACTGAAACAGGCCGAGTACTACTACGCCCTTAACCATAAAACCGATGACCAGATTGTTAACCAGCTGCAAGCGGCGCTCGATCAATTGAAAAAATCCGGGGCTTTCGACAGAATAGTTGACCATTATATCGACTAGCGAAAAAGCTTCGCGCCGATAGTTTACTGCCGCTCAGAAGCTCGGTCTCAATCATGAGAGAGCTTCCACACCAGCAACTCGACATAATGAAGGAATCCCTCAATAATTCTTACCCCAACTTCCGATCCACCCCCCGATACTGAATCGCTTCAGCCAGATGCAGTGTTTCTATCTGCTCAACTCCAGCCAGATCGGCAATTGTTCTTGCCAGTTTGAGAATCCGGGTGAAACTACGCGCGGATAAACCTCGCTTGCCGGTGACCTGTTCGAGAAGTTGATCGCCTTTTGTTTCGAGCTTGCATCTGACTGTTGGCGTGCAGACCAAAGGGGTCAAACGGTATTGCTGGACAGAACAAGCGCGGTTGACCCGTTGACGAATCACTGCGCTGCTTTCGGCGGGGGATTGATCGGTGGGATCCTTATGCGACACGCGCGGCACCTCGATATGCAGGTCAATGGTCTGACTCTGGAACGGAACGGCTCGGAGTCGAGATGAACGAGTTCCGGAGCAGCTAACGGACTGGCTGAGTGGAGGCATAAGCCCTGTCGGCGGAACCAGGAAGCGATGGAGGTTGTTTTGACAAATCGGGGACAAAGCCTTAGTACTGGCAATATTTCTTGATCAGCGTACTTCGCTCAAAACAACGGCTGCTGAGTTACGAAGCCGCTTCACTTATAAACTTGCTTGCGGTGCCCTGCTTCCACGACCAGAATCCGCATAATATTATCCTGTATTTCACAGATCACCCGATAATCCCCAACTCGATAGCGCCACAGTTCTCCAAGACGTCCAGAAAGGGCTTTCCCTCGGCTTCGAGGACTATCAAGTGTTGCAATTTTGTCATCCAGATAGTCGAGTATGCGTCTGGCAGCCTGTTTGTCTAATTTGCGAAGCTGGGATTCCGCCGTTCTGGTGTACTCAATTGTCCAGTTCAAGGGCCCTCCTCACTTCGGCAGTCGAAAGAATTTCTTCCTCGCCCTTGCGAACCCTTTCTAAAACATCGGCAGCCAGATAGTAATCTTCAAGATCCTCCATCCCCCGCGTGATAAGCTCTCGCAGATAAAAAGCCTTGGTTCGGCCGGTTTGGGTTGCGAGGAAATCTAACCGTTGCTCAACCTCTGGTTCTAAACGAATTGATGTTGCCATGATTTCTCCCTCTGAATGCTTGTATTTATTGCAGTCAGAATATCACATGCAAGAAAACCTGAAAAGATTTAAGTCTCACAGGGAAAATGTATTGTCGGTATTTCCCTGAGGCAAAAAGACCTCATATTCGCCTCAGAATATGAGTAGAATATGAAATCAAGGGACTTATGGTCTTATCTACGTGATCTTCTCCCGTTGATACCAAGGTTGTAGCTAGAAAAGCATAATTACATGGGCGTCCCGCTGACTCACCTGAGTACCTGGCGATCCGACCCTGGCAGATGCCATTCTCGACCGCCTGGTCCACAACGCTTACAAGATCAATCTGAAAGGAGGCTCGATGCGAAAACAGTCCGACGAAATTGACCAAATCATCAAGTTGTCGTAGAAAGAAAACTCCAGCGTCGCTTCGCTCCGAGAAGTGGACGATTTGCCTCGGAACGGGTGGACGGTTTTCTTCGGATTAGGTGGTCGATTTCATCGGAATATGCACGCTGCATCTGGCCGTGGCGATTCAGTATCGAGGGGTGGATCGGAAGTTGGGGTGAAGGGGAAGAAAAAACTTGACCCGGATGTGGGATAATTGCTATTTTGTGCCAGAAATAATAACGCTGTTCGATAAGAGCGTCAGTGAGGCAACTCACTGACGCAAAGTCATGGGCCAAGTATTTGGTTGCCAGGCTGCCGAAGATAGCGTTGATATTTCCCGAGCTAAAATCATTCTGAGGGGGATGTTGACACCTGTCTTCGCATATGCGGATGGCAGGTATTTTATTGTGCATCAAACGGGTGCGCGAGTTACGTAACAATATTCGAAATGAAGCCGCTGAGGATGCTGCAGCCTCGGGTTCGGGTCCGCCAGACATCATCGATCTGGACTTCGAAGCCTTTGCTACTTCTTAACCGGACTACTGAGTCAAAATGAGATATATCAAGATAGCTCTCTTTGGGATATTTTTTCTGGCAGTTTCGTTTTTTGGAGTCCGATCTGTTTTTTTTTCAAGCACTAATGATAACGTCACTATAGATTATAATCGGGATAATCTTACTACTCCGCCAGTTGCCAGGATTAGTCCAACACCAAGCCTCTTTTCATTACCGGGGAAGGTATCTCAGAAGAACGAAAAAAAAAGTAAAAAAACATCTTATCCCGAACTTACAAAAGACTACTCCGAATCGTTTAAAACAAATCTAAATCCCAATGAACTAGATTCTAATAATATTTTTAAATTTTTTCTACCAAAAGGAATGACTACAGAAAATGTGCCTGAAGAGTGGAAAGGGCGTGAGGAAAAACTGGGTGAGGCACTAGAGGATTTGCGTGACAACTTTCAACCCAACGAGGAGATGGAGGATGCGCTCTCTCTAAGTTTTACTTCCAACGCAATAGATCCATTTTATGGTTCTCTAGATGAAAAAAACAATTTCAGTGAATATGTTGGGACTATTTATGCGTTCTGGAATTACAGTAATCAAGAAATTGTAGGTGGTGTTGACAATATTTTAGTCAAATGGTTTAACCAAGATCACGAAGTTATTCTATTTGAGTACCTACCCATACGGAATGATTATAGCTTTAATTACATGTGGCGGCGAAGTGAGTATTGGCTTCCGGGTACTTATTTCGTAGAGTTTTATGATATCAAGGATGTTTTTGTCCCACTTGGGAAAGGATCTTTCGTCGTCCTTGCGAATTCAAATGATTTTCTAGGCAGTCTTTCTTTTTCTAAGACTAATATAGGGGCTATCGATCCGCTGGTTATTAGGTGGAACGATGAGATATATCTCCAGGCTAATTATGCCGGTTTTCATGGCGCTGATATTACTATTACAGTCAGCAAAAGAAGCGAAACCACCATGATAGAACTAAATTCACAGCTAGATTCTCCAACATTGAGCTTGTTAAATTTCAAGTTAAAGGAGGCGTACGACAACTGGGATGTAGGGGATTACTGGGTCGATATTTTAAACGGAGAAGGTGCGCCAATTGCCAGAGGGCATTTTGAAATAACTGCCTTCTAGTAATAAGTTTTCAATGATTAAGATTTTTAAAAATTAATTGTATTCAAGGGATGTAGTTTTCTTATTCAAGGAGGATGGAATGTTTCAAAAAAGTATAAAGATGATGGTATATTTTGTTTTTTCTTGTTTTGTTATTTTTTCGTTAACTGCTTGTGGTGGTTCCAGTGATTCTGGAAGTTCTGGAACCACCTCTATTCCTGGTGGCGCCACCGATACGACAGACAATGGAACTACGTGGGACTCTAATACTTGGCTTGTGACAAATCTATCGACTACTGGGAAATCATTGAGTTACGTTTCAGTAAAAGCCGAGGTGACGAGAGGAGGGGTTTATACGACAAGAACGCTATATTCAGGATATATTTTCCCCGATGAACGGAAGTCCATCTCCCTCGATTTGAGCGGATATAGTTATGTCACTTGTGAAGCTTTAGTTAAGGATTCAAATTATAACCGTTTAGGGTGGGCCACAAAGCAAGCAACAATTGGGACAAATGGTGGATCTAATTATTGTTATTTCCGCGACAGTGATCTGAGCAACTTGTCTGCTTATTCTCCTTTTTGACCACGACAAGAACACTCTCGTTATAGGCTGTTATGGTGAGTGAATATCTCCCCTCCATCCCTTATGTTTCAAGATGAGGGGGGGGATATCAGCGTTGTCGCATTAAATTCTCAAAATTCCTGTTAAGCATTTGGGACAATGGCTTACAAGCCTGCCCTATGCATATCTGACGTAACCCTCAGTCCCGCTTAAGCAAGCGATACATCAATCTTTCTAACCGCACCCAGATTGATCTTTGGGGAATCGACGGGACATTCTTTATCGAGCGTCGGGGTCGGACCAAGCTAAGTACTGTAATTCATGGCAAAACATCCCAAAAATGCGTGTTTTTTGGTGCTATGGGCCGATTTTTGACACCAAAAACGGGGCCATAGCTCTCTTCGGACTCGCGCAACAGGTACATATCTTTGCTTCCCGTAACATCCCGCTTGCGACCTCGCAGTCCGAGAGCGGCCTGTATCCTCAGTGTAAATTCAGCACTCCCGACTGCTACACTCTGCGACCAGCCCTCTTCCCGTATATGGACATCTGCGTGCAGAGCTTCTTCAATCCATTCCGTGTGAGCAGCTCTCAGCGCCTCGACATTGCAGATCTCCAGCGCATCCACAAGGGCATCTTGATCAATGATCGTATTGCGGCGCTTATTCCCCTGAATTTCATGATAGCCGCCGTAAGCCCATTCTTCGGGGTGTCTTACTACCCCTGCTCGCACCATATTCAGGTCGATATAGACGAGGCAGCTTTGAAGATGCTTCCCTGTCTCAATAGCCGTCGCATGGTATCGATCTTCCCAGAATGATCGACGACAATTATCCTGTCCGGTCTCGCGTCAATTAAGATGGCCGGTTGAGTGCTTCTCCAGATAAGTTCTTCTTTGAAATTCAAAGGAGGTCAACTTGCCTGGTCAACACATCACTCAAAGACAGGAAATGCACTATATGCAATCTCGTCAATCGGGTTTAACACAAGAAATAAGTGCCGCCAAAGCAGGGGTTAGTATTCGCTCTGGCCGTCGGATCGAAGCCGACGACACAAGAATTAAGTCACCGCGACATTGGCTTACCCGTAGCGATCCATTTGACACTGTTTGGACATCGGTACTGGTCCCGTTATTGGAAAATGAACCAAACCTCTCCGGGCTGACCCTCTGGGAATATCTGGATGAAAACCATCCAGGCGACTACCCCTACAAGTTGTTACGAACCTTGCAGCGCCGGGTCAAACACTGGCGAGCCACGCAAGGCCCCGACAATCCGGTCATGTTTCGGCAGACGATCCCACCGGGCCAGCAGGGGCTATCCGACTTCACCCATCCTCGTACCGCTGTAACCATTGGTGGCCAGCCATTCCAGCATCTGATCTACCAATATCGTTTGGCCTACAGTGGTTGGCGTTGCGCCCATATTGTTCGGGGTGGCGAAAGTTATTCCGCCCTGGCTGAGGGGTTGCAGAATGCCCTGCATAAAAGTGGCGGAGTTCCGAAAGAACATCGCACCGACAGCCTCAGCGCCGCCTATGTCAATCAGAGCCAGAAGAAGCAACTGACCCGCGCCTATGAGGGGCTCTGCCAGCATTACGGGATGACCGGAACCACTAACAATCCTGGCCTCGGCCACGAGAACGGAGCCGTTGAAACCTCGCATGGGTCATTGAAACACCGACTGGACCAAGCGATCAAGCTGCGGGGAAGTGCCGACTTTGACAGTGTCGCGGACTATCAGGCCCTGATTAATCGCTGCACTGATCGTCTGAATCGCTACACCCTGACGCGCTTTGCGGAAGAGCTGAAATATTTACGGAGCTTGCCAAAATACCGCTTCATGGATTATTCGGAACTCTCGGCCAAGGTCACCAGCAGTAGCACCATTGCGGTGAAGCGTGGACTCTATACGGTGCCGTCCCGGTTGGTTGGTGAGACGCTGCGCATCCACCTCTACCATGACAAAGTGATCGGCTTTGTCGGTCAGACCCAAGTTATTGAGTT
>JAJRQB010000120.1 GCA_024280485.1 Deltaproteobacteria bacterium | reverse complement strand
TGACCACAGCAATGATCGGCTTACCAAAATCACTCTCTTTAACACCGGTTGCACGCCAGAGTGCGCGAGCACCTGCCATATTGCGGCCACTTGTGGTAGTTGCTGAACGGTATGGAATCATCTTTAAACCCCTTAAAAATTGGATATTCTCGATTATCGAAAAAAGCAGATCAGATAAATATACTCCGAATTTGTCTCAAACGAAACAGTCAGGATAACCTGATATGTGATTGCCTCCACGGACGTAAAAGTTGCGTAAAAGATGACATAGTAGCAAGCGCAGCTTAGACGAGTCATGCTAAAAAGTAAGAAGTCTGCCTAGCAGCCTGTCGGGCTTTCCATGAACCGGCTGCAAATTCGTTCATTTGGCCCAGATTCCCGCTCCTTTTTTTGCCCCATAGCTATGGCTATGAGCCTGCAAGTGAGCGAGAACCTGGCCTCAAACGCTCAACTTTTCACTTCGGTCCGGCAAGTCCGACAGACTGCTAGAGAAGGAATATTCATGTCAAGCCGCGTTAAAGAACCACATTATGGGTTCGGTGAAGAAGTCGCCAATAGTGTCACTCACGGGATCGGGATCCTGCTGGCGGTCGTCGGCCTTGTCGTTATGATTCACTTTGCTGCGACCTACGGCAACAACTGGCATCTCGTTTCCTGCAGTATCTTCGGTGCCACGCTGATTTTTGCCTATACAACATCAACCCTCTACCACAGCATCCCGATGCCTGGACCGAAACGGATACTTCGTACCCTCGATCATGCGGCAATTTTTCTGCTGATCGCTGGCACCTACACCCCCTTTACCCTGATCAGCCTGCAGGGTTCCTGGCGCTGGTCACTCTTCGGCACTATCTGGGGACTGGCGCTTATAGGTGTTATTTGTAAAGTATGCATGCCAAGGAAACTGGCCAAGGTTTCGACCCTGCTCTACATCGCTATGGGATGGGTTGTGATTGTCGCAGCTCGACCTCTCATTGCCAACGTAGAGACCGACGGACTTCTATTGCTGCTGGCTGGAGGATTGGCCTATACCGGTGGTGTGGTATTTTATGCCTGGGAGCGCATGCCCTATAATCATATGGTTTGGCATTTGTTTGTCATGGCTGGCAGTACCCTGCATTTTTTCGCTATCCTGCTCTACGTCATTCCTGGCCCAATAAGGATTTGAGCTGGGTCGTAAAGGGTATAAGCTGAGAGGGCAACTGGTTATTGATATGATTCACGCATATAGATAAGTCGCTCGTTCCCTTTAAAAATTCCAAAAGTTGCTTTTCCTGTGGGGTTTGCACCGCTCTCTTTCAGCCAGCTGAGCCCAGCGGCATCAAGATCAAAGAGATAATCAACACTCCCATCTTTTCCAGCGCCTGGCGCACTAAAGGTCAGATTGCTCCCGAGCCCGCCCACCAAAACTCCCATCCCTGCCAAGGTTGTAGCTCCGTCCGTTAAATTTCCCTGATAATTTGAAAGGACAAAATCGACAACATCATAAGACGTGCAATCATCATCAGCATTAATGATATAATTTGCGCCAGCATAATACTCAGTCGAAAGCGGAAGCGACAGCCCAAGAAGCTCTGGACCATAAGTATTCTGCAGCACCAGACGACCATAGCGCTGAGTCGTTGAACCGATGTCGTTCAGGGTATAAGGGTCGGGGTTGCCATCGTTATCAGCGTCATAGAAAGCGCCATCAGAATCAGTAAGATCTGTGGCGGCAAGCACCAGATTGACTTTCCCTTCAAAAGGCCCGATTGCCGTGACCGGTTTGCCAAAGGCGATTCGATCAGCAACGATATTTATATCGGCACTACCATTAAAATCCCCCTGCCCACTCAGACTCGTTGCTCCGGCGGTGGTCAAGCTTGGCGCAATACTGACCGCCGATGCGTTGCTGTAGCTTCGACCGGAGAGAGCCGCACTTAACTTCCAGAATTGATCATCGTAATTACTCAAGATATCTCCACCGACGCCCAAAGCCCTGATTGTCAGCTTTGGATCGATTAGGAAACTGAAATCCTGTCCGACATAAGTGTGGTTATTTGCACCTGAAGTACAAGCATCAGAGAGCATGGGGCTGTTCGGAGTTACGGATAGTTTCGCCGCATAAAAACGTCCAACATGACCACTGCTGCTACCGGTGACATTGCCAGCACCGAGATAGTCCTGATCCCCAATTTCAGGAGTCAATTCGAGAATTCCGACTTCATCCCAACCAAACTGGCCACAGGCATAGCCGGGTGCAGCACTCGAAAAGCAGTCCGTCCCGAAGCCATTAAAGCTTCCGGAGAGCGCCAGGTTTACACCTCCGGCAGGCGCAATCAGAGTCTGTAAAAGGCCTACGGTTTCAACTGAAATTTCCTGGCCATAGTTTGGCGTAACCGCACCGTCCGCACCACGGACGACAATCTGAACATTGAAGGTTTCACCCGCTTTCTTAAACAGCCCCCCGGAACTATCAGCCGCGGCGGGATTACCATAAAGGGTCAGCTCAAAAGTCGCCGGTTTAAAGATCAGATCGCCACTACTCCCCGCCATGAATATCCCGCTGGGGTTACCATCACTATCTGGCAATTGATAACGGGCATGCAGTCGGATCTTTCCGACATCAGCATAATTCAAAATAGTCGCTGCGGTAGAATCAGCGGAATTACCAAAGTCGAGCATAACCCCGCTATAGACAATGCTGGCGCTAGCGTTGTTGCCGATCACAGATACGGAATTGATTTTCAGCAAATCACCATTGCAAGCGAGCGGATCGATACATTCAAAAGCAAGATCGACCGCAGTCGCTCCGACCAACGCAGCCTCACAAGCTCCGGTCGAGTCGCTGGTTGTGATGGCCTGCAACTCAATATTCTGTGCGCCAAGTGCAACATTCGACGCCTTCCCCGCCGTTTGAGCGACAAAACCATTGACGACTCCATCAGCCAAAAAATTAAACCCGGTTGCTGCGAAAGCCAATGCGGGGTCTTCGGTCGCAGCTTCAACGGCGCTGCTGTCGGTAAGGTTGATATCGACAGACTCGGCAACTGTGTCCTTTAAGCCGAGGACAACCAGTCCATTCTCAGAGCCATCGAAGACATATGAGCTTTGACCATTGCCGGAATTGGTAAAATTGCCGCCGACGCCGGTCACCAGTGACCAGTCGCCATTGCCGGTACTGGTCGTAAGGTTGAGCGTTCCGGTATAGCCTGTCACCACCTGATGGCTGGCATCATGGGCGGCCAGGGTCACCGGTTCGGCCTGGCAATTAATCCCGCTGCCATCATGACTGATTGAAAAATGGTCGGCACCCGCAACCTCAATTTGGATAGTCTCGGTGATCAGGTTACCGTCATCATCAAGTGCCCGATAAGTCGTCAGATAACTTCCGGGTGTGGCATAAGAATGGCTGGGAGTCAGTGGAGTGGCGCAGGGGCTGAGTGCACTCGTCAGTGGCGCTGTGCCATCGCCATAATCGAGCGACTGGGTCACCCCCCCGACATTGACCAAAATATTGCTGGTGAGTGGCGTCGCGTCGGCCAGACTGTCGCCATCGCAATCGGTTTCGCCGGAGATGGTCACCAGATAAAGACCATTGTTGGTATAACTGTGGGTACCGATGGCAGGATAACTGCCCCCCGTCCACAAGGCGGCGCTGATCGTTTCACTGGTGCCGTCACCATAGTCGATCGTGTAATCAGCAAAAACGGTTGAACTCAAAAGCAAGCTACAACTAAATATCAACCAGCAGCGCCAGATCATGGCAATCACCAGGTCAAGGTGAAGATCTGGGTATAGGTGTTGCCATCGGTATCTCCCCAGGTCACGGTGAATTCTACGCTGGTCCCACTCTGGATAT
Source organism: Deltaproteobacteria bacterium (assembly GCA_024280485.1). GTDB lineage: Bacteria > Desulfobacterota > Desulfuromonadia > Desulfuromonadales > Geopsychrobacteraceae > Geopsychrobacter. The sequence continues at coordinate 17,979 of JAJRQB010000120.1, read as the reverse complement.
CCTCGTACTTGTCCCCACTGCTATCGACGAATTCCATCTCGTTGATCGGCACTGTCTCACCGTCGGCGATATCTATATAGGGGTTTGTATAAGGGCTGCTATCCGCAACATCGTCGTCAAAAGTCGTCAACGGGAAGCTGTTGTTGTTATCGACCGGACTCATGGCTTCGTAGATCTTGTTCTCATCTGGGACATCAAATCTCATGTGGGCAAATTCCCAATCGGAGCAGACACTGTCCGGATCGGTGAGGCAATTCCAGCTGACACCGAACTTGTTGATCCGGATGGTACTGCCACTGTCATTACGGATATCCCAGGCGACTTCGGAATCTAGACGATCTTGCTTCGGTTCTACGCTCCCAGTCACAACAACAAGATCAGTATTTGAGGCCGTACCGCAGTCGACGGTCACATCGAAGACCACCGGGCTACCGGTGGTTGCGGCTATCGGACCACTGCTCCCACCCACCGTCAAGCTGACTGTGCTGGTTGCAGAGATTGCGGGTAGCGAGATAGTCAACAATAATGTCGTGAATGACGCCGTAAGAAGAAGTGATGTTCTGGGTGTTTTTTTCATCGGCCAGCCTCTGATTGTCTCTTGCGCATTTAAGTGCTCAAAAAGCCACCTTCATATTAAAGGTCCGTGAAATATATTCCGGCGAACCATAGGTTCCAAAAACCGCCGTCGAGCCAATCTGATAAACGGTCACTGTTGTTGCCCCCTCATCAAATGAGCTACTGACACAGCTAACGGCGACATCGAATCCTTCAATAGCCATGTTACCGTCACAGGTTGCGCTCGCGAGGGCTCTGCCCACACCCCATTCGACACCACTGCGTGCAGCCTGATACGCACGTGCTCCCTGTAGAGCAAAGACTGTTGTCGAACTTTGCACTCCGCTCAAGCGCATCATGGCCGCACCGAGCAACGCCAGAACAATCACAATAAAAAGCGCCTGAACCAAAGTGAAGCCATCAGAATTCTTCAGGATCGTTAATATCTTCATGGTGTATTCACCACATGCACCTGCTGTAAAAGATGAATTTTCTCACCTTGTTCTTCTAATGATATCTCTGCTGTGACCAGGCCCGCTCTTTGGCTTGTCCCGGGATCGAAGGTGAATAAACAATTATCGTTTCCTGCTACCTGCTCAATGTTCCGCGTTACCAACGCTTGGGTGCCGGTTGCGGCAGCAGCGCCGATCGCATATCCGCTATAACGATTCAGGACACCAGATTCACAAGCGTAGGTAACCGGTCCAGTCAGGATAAAGAATCTCTGATAGGGCGAACTGTTCGCAAACTGGAAAGCTGGAGACAGATTGATCTGGCTCACGGTGCTCGCATTACCGACAACTGCCATGTTGTCCGGGATAACGGCATATGCGTTCCCCGAGAGAGATGTCGATGAAATATTATAGATCACAAGATTCTGTCCGGCCGTCGGGGCAGTATTCAGATCACCCAGAACTTCAAAGCTGCTATCGGCAAGAGTGAAATCAAGAATGTCATCTCCTCCCACTCCCGGATCTGCAAAACGCCGATAACGTCCACCGGCAACGGTTCCTATGAGTTCCAGAGTTCGCCCGCTATTGGCAATACGGATACTGTTCGGCAATGCCCGCCGGATATCCCGCTGCATCCGTCGTAAAGAGATTTCGGCTTGATCAACCAACCGAACCCGTCGCGACAGATCAACATATCCAGTGACTGGCCCGACGATCAACTGCCCCCCAAGCGATGCGAGAATCCCGATAATGACGATCACAATAATCATTTCGACTAACGTGAATCCGGATTCTCCTGTCAGCTCTCTGGCGGTTGTCAATTGCAATCCTTAATAGTCGCTACGGTATCCTGCAAGAGTCAAACTCTCTCCTGCAGGGGTCGTCACTGTGACCGCGATTTTCTTCCCGGTCACTAAGGACCCTGCAGGACCGTAGCCCTGGGGACTGTCAACAATGACACTGACTGAATAAGCTTCCAAACCACTAATTGCATTCCCGGTTGGACCACGCACGTCAGTATCCGGCAAGTTATTATAATCATCGACATCATCGAACAGGTCACGACTGGCTTCGCCATCCGTGTCTGGGTCGGCATAGCTTTTCAGAGTGATCTCCTCCATATAAGCTTCTGCAATCGCAATGGCCTGCTGCCTCAAGACCGGATCTGCGGAATGTGCAGTCGTATAATTGATCACCGACAAAACACCGACCAGTGCGACAGATATGACAATCATCGCAACAATCAGTTCGATCAGGGTAAAGCCATGTTCATTCCTATGAGTATCTAAATTCCTCATTGAGCATCCACAAAACCGGTTTCCTGGACCACATTGATCGTGTGGGTCGTTATACCGGCGACCTTCACCTCGATCATCGGACTCGCAGAACAGCTGCCAAGAGCATCAAAGATAAAGTTCGCAGTCGTTGCTGAAAGAGTGACCCCTTCCAGACTATTACTTGTGACCGGATGGTTACTGATCGTCGTAAAGCCCCCTGTCGTGCAATCGGTCGAGTGCTGCTGTAACGCGTAGCTGTTACCGGCAACCGTTACTTGCACCTCACAGCCTGTGCCCACAGCAAGCTTCTGGGCGTAGCGTAGCGCCCCGGCCATCTCGTCATAAGCCGCACGCGAACGGTAATCATCCAGGTTGAAAAATTTCGGAGCGACATAAGCCGACAAAATACCGAGGACCAGCATAATCACTACGAGTTCAACAAGGGTGAAACCAGCGTGCCTCGACAAATGGATATTCATCTAAATCCTTAGTCGGTGTCATATCCCTTAAAACGCAGATCGCACATTTAAGGAATTTGCCCAACGCACAAAACAACATCAGTAGTGGCTGTGGTCGCAGTCGCACATGTGCTGTTGTCATAAGTAGGAACAATATAGTTCGTGCCATCAATGGGAACTTGCACCCCTGAGACCACGGCAGAAACTCCTTGGCCATCGATTCCCGCAACTAACTCAGTAACGGTTGGATAGATAGGGGTAGTCCCTGCAACGGCGTTTTGCGCGACAAGGATCGAATGGGCGGATTTCACATTGCCACTCATTCCGGCTTTTGATGCCGTCAAGGCATCCGCACTCATGTCCACAAATTTCGGCACCGCCACTGCAGCCAAAATTCCCAAGATAACAATAACGACTACCAATTCGATCAGGGTAAAACCACTTTGATTCCTCATACTGTTCTCCTATTCAGGTCTGTTTTACTGACGTTTAACGACTCAGTTTATTTGACTGCCGAAAACTCCTCTCTGTCTGCAATGAACGACAGTCGACTATATTTTTTTAAACCACGAATATTTTTCAATGGGCCGTAAACTCAACCCGACAATAGTCTTTTTATCTTCATCAAAAACAGTGCTCACGCGATGACGAATTTGATCAAGGCCCTCTTTCTCACTGAAAAACTCAACAACATTCTTGACCTTATAAACCAATAATCCTTCGTTGATCACAAAGTACCAAGATCCGGCACCAACTGTTACAGCCTGCATATCCGCAACCTCTCCCTTATAACTTATCGGTACTTCAGCCAATAAATTTATGGGATTACTCTCTTCATACTTTTTCAAATCAGCGATTCTTCCATCGACGACCAATTTGGCGACTTTCATTCCAAGGGCACTTCTAAGCACGCCAACAGTCTGTTCAACATTTGCCTTTTCAACATCAACCAGCAAATCGAGGTACTTTTGGTAAGAAAACAGAAACAAAGTGCCTATGATTACGACCACTATAGTCAATTCGAGAAAAGTAAAACCTGCCTCGCCATTCGCTGTAGAACCTTGACTAACATGGGGATCAGACATCACATTCCTTCCTAATGCCTGGTAATCGACGAAAGATTCCACATCGGCAAGAACACCCCCAAAGCCAGGACCAAAACCATACCGCCAATAAACACGAGCAAGATCGGCTCGATAATACTCGACAGGAATTTGATATCGTAATCGACCTCACGTTCGTAATAATCGGCAACATCCTTAAGCATGGTATCTACGGAGCCGGTCTCTTCGCCGACCGCGAGCATCTGCAGAACCAGAGGGGTGAACATTTCGGTTTGAGCAGCGCTGTTCGTCAGGGTATCCCCCCGTTCAATACTGGTGCGCATTTTTATAATCCGGCTCCCGACGTAACTATTATCGATGGCCTGCGCAGTGAAAGAGAGGGCCTGCACCAAAGGGACTCCCGAGGTGAAGCCCATGTTAAATGCATGTGAAAATCGGATCAGCAATGAACGCAACACGATGTCGCCCACCAGCGGAATTCTTAGCTTGAAATGATCCCAGCGATAACGACCTTTCTCCGTTTTGATCGACCGGGAGAAACCGAAGGCTAATACAATTGACCCAACAAGCAGCAATGGCCACCAAGTGATCATAAAATTGGAAAAGCCCATCAAAATTCGGGTCGGTAACGGTAATTGGCTTCCAAAACGTGCAAAAACGTTTTCAAACGCCGGGATAACAAACAGGCTAAGAAAAATGATTGCACCAAAAATAGCCACGATGACAAAGCTGGGATAGCGCAATGCCGTTTTCACACGATTGACCGTCTCTTTTTCACGTTCGAGATAGCTGGATAGTTCGAGAAAAGACTCCTCGAGTTTGCCGGAGTGCTCACCGACCTGAACCATCCGGCACAGGATGGGGGGGAAAACTTTTGGATGCCTGCTCAACGAACCAGCGAAATCTTGTCCTGCCTCCAAATTTTCGACCACTTGTTCCATGCAGTCGGCCATGGTCTGATTTCGCGATGTTTGCACCAAGCCCCGCAATGCACGAACCAGAGGAACTCCCGCACGGGTCAGGGTGTACATTTGTCGGCAGAACAGGATCAACTCATCACGACCGACCTTTTGTGACCGACCAAATGCAAATCCTTTTTTCAATCCCTTTTTCAGTGGTGCGGCAACCTCCACAATCGACAGCGGCATTACCCCACCGGTCTGCAATTGGCCCGCTACAGCATCGGCTGATAGTGCTTCAATCTGTCCTTGGAGCAAGTGCCCGTCAGCATTTCTAGCGCGATACTGGAAATAGCCCATTTATGCCTCCACCTTGACGACAACTTCGGACAAAGGTAATTCTTCAGCCGAGCCAGCGACCCGCAATACCTCTTCAATGCTGGTTACTCCGCGCTTGGCTAACTCAAACGCGCTTGCGGCAAGGCTTACGAATCCATGCTGCTTGGCTGCTTTATTAGCAAATTCAGCGCTCGCACCCCGGCGCAAAGCATCGGCAAGAACGGTATCAATTTCCAGAAGTTCAAAAATCCCGATTCGACCACGATAACCGGTGTTATTACAGAGCGGGCAACCACGGCCCTGCTTGAATGTAGTGATTGCGGTGCCGGGCATGTAACTATCCAGCCAATTTTGATGAATCGGATCATCATCTGCGTCACATTGGCAACTAGCGCAGATACGCCGCACCAGACGTTGTGCCAGTACGGTACGAAGAGAACTGGCAACGAGAAAGCCCTCGGCTCCCATATCGAGTAAGCGCAGTGCGGTACTCACCGCATCATTGGTGTGAAGGGTTGAAAGAACAAGGTGACCGGTCATTGCCGCGCGCAATGCAATTTCGGCGGTCTCCTCATCACGCATCTCACCGACCATAATAATATCGGGGTCCTGACGCAGACTGGAGCGCAGCACCCGGGCAAAATCGAGTCCGATTCGAGTGTGGATCTGAACTTGATTGATACGTGGCAGGCGGTACTCAACAGGATCTTCAACCGTGATGATTTTCTTTGCGGCTATATTCAATTCATTCAGGGCAGAATAGAGCGTGGTTGTTTTTCCGCTGCCGGTTGGACCTGTGACCAGGACCAGTCCGTGCGGGCGATGAAGGTGACGGCGGAAACGGTTGAGCAATTCGCTATCCATCCCGATTTGCTCAAGACTGAGGATTCCACCTGATTGATCGAGAAGGCGCATGACAACCGCTTCTCCATATTGCACAGGCATGGTTGACATCCGGACATCGATGCTACGACCTTTGACACTGATATTAAAACGTCCATCAAGGGGCAGACGTTTTTCAGAGATATCGAGACCGCAGACCAATTTAAGGCGTGATACCAAAGCAGGAGCAATCCTTTTTTCTTTCATCACCTGTTCATGCAATACTCCATCGATCCGTTGGCGGATTCGCAGAACTTTTTCATCAGGTTCGATATGGATATCAGAAGCTCCCACCTGCACTGCATCTTCAAACAATGAACGCAGTAAACGTACGACCGGGGCATCTTCAACGTCGGTTTCAATTAAAAGCTGTTCGAGGTTGCTGACCCCCGCGGCCAGTTCTTCATCAAGCTCCCCGGCGATACTCTCGATCTCCTGAGTACGCCGATAGACCGTATCGAGCGTACGCAACAGATCGGTTTCGCGGATCACCGCCATTACGACCGGGCGCTTGAGAATCTTACATAGCTCGTCATAGCCGTAGAGGTCGGTCGGATCGGCCATACCAACCAGCAATTGGCTCCCCTCGTCTTTGAGGACCATGGCGCGGAATCTTCTGGCGGCCGTTTCCGGCAACAGTTTGACCGTCTCCTCGTTGTAGTTGTATCGCTTCAGATCGACATAGGAAATCTTCAGCTGTTCGGCCAAAAATTCGAGAAACTGCATGGAGGTGACGTAACCGAGTTCAACTAGGGTATTGCCGAGCTTACCCCCTTGCAGTTTCTGAGTCGCAAGAGCCTTGTTCAGCTGTTCTTCGGTGATGATGCCGTTTTTAACCAGCAGATCACCGATTCTTATTTTCTGTCGCGGTTGCGCCATCAATTTCCAGCTCCACTTGCAGCAAGGTCTTCAATGCGTTGCCTGGCATATCTCTGCGGATGCCCTTTCAGTCCATTTAGAGCCCTGCGGTAATAGCTCAAGGCTTCTGTCCCCTTCGCTTGTTGATCGAGGGCGACAGCGAAGCCGAATAGATATATTTCTTTTTCAGGAAAGCTTCCCAGCAATTCGCGATAAGCCCGCTGTGACTTTGAATATTCGCCGGTCTGCTGCCAAAGAGCAGCCTGCAGGGCAATATATTCTGCATCCTCTTTCACATCGACATTCTGCTCAGTCAAAACAGTTATCGCCTGAGCGGGGCCAGCTAGCGACAACAGGGTGCGTGCGTACCATTTGCGGAAATCTAAACTGCTATGAACTGCCATGCCGATCGAAAACAGATAGTCAGCCTGACCTCGGTCTGAGGGTAGCAAGGCAATTATCGCCCGTTTACGTGCCATGAGATGTTTCGGCTGCAGCCTCAAGGCATGCAACCAAAAGCCGAGGGCGGCCTCCTGATGTTCTTTTTGAGTCGCAGCTATCCCCTTATGGTAGAGGTCTTGAGCTTTTTCCAGTGAAGTAGGGAGATGCCTTTGTTTGGTCAGCACAGGCGCCGCAGTTACTTTTTTGCTGATTTCCTCCGGCAATGAGACAGAGACCGGAACCGACTCGTTTTTCTCAATGAGGGGAACTTCGGGTGAGAGGGGGAAAAAATCAAACGCCAGGCGCTCGCCATGGAGAAGGTCAGCCTTGATCGGGACGGTTTCAACCCGAACATCGGTATTGAACTCGACTTGAAGCTGCCACAGATGATCAACCTTGAGCAGACTCAGATGGCGAACCAATGAATCGTTAACGCCGGGTTGAGGAAGCTGCTGAGCGGTCGTAATCAACTCGGGAAAGAGAATCCTCATCCTCCGACCATCCATAAGCATTTCCGGCTCAAGGCCAGGTGCTTGAGAAAATTCAATCAGCAGGCGAGAATAATTCGATGCGGTCACCAGACGCACAGCAGTGAGATGCACACCTGGAAGGGCTGCCATGACAGCAGATTCTGTTATTTCACTCTCAACCGATGGGTTAGATATTCCGCCCACAGAATTTGGACTCTCGCCAAAATCAAAGGCAAACAGTCTCAAAACAATCAGGATCAACAAAATGCCAACCAGCAAAACACAGCTAGCCATCAAGTACCTGGCAGGTGTCGCCACCGGGATAACCTGGGCTTGCAGCCCTGCCTCAGCAGGCGCAATCTGCCGCTGCTGAAGGTCACGAAGCACCTGATTCATCAAACTCATGCCAGCTCCTTAAGCAGAACAATGATGATCAGGGCCAGAAACAGTGACGAGAAAAGACCCACCAGAAAACGGGAATAACCCGCACCGAGTATCCCACCAGGCAGGCTTGAAAAGGTGTCCGCAACGGCTGTTTCGACCTGTCGCGCCATCACCCGTGATTGTCCCTTGCCGTAAGCGACAAGCAGGGCCTTATGCGCAAGGATATTGACAACCCTTGGGCTGCCGCCGCTATGTCTGAAAATTCTGCGCACTGCACACGCGGTAAAAGGCGAAGGACCGTTGTAGCCGGCAGTCACCAGCCGATGATTTAGGTAACCTTCAATTTCGGTGCGTAAGATCGGCTTCAATTGACAAACGAATGTAATTCTCTGTCGCAGTTGCCGTAGGGCATGCTGAGACAGACGAGCTTCGAATTCTGGTTGAGCAAAAAACACGACTTGGAGAAGTTTCTTTTTCTCAGTTTCAAGGTTACTCAACAACCGCAGGGCCTCAAGACTAGGATGAGGCATGGCTTGAGCCTCATCAATCAAGATGACTGTTTGACCCTTCTCTTCATAAACACAGATCAAACATTCAAATATTCTCTGCTGCAGCTCTTCCAAACTATCTGTGGCCGGGCCCAGACAACCAAGTTCACGAGCAATACTGCTATAGAGTTCCACCGGGGTTAACAGAGGATTGGGTAGATAGGCCGATGCCCAGTTGTCTGGCAGCAGAGAGAGCAGTTTGCGACAGAGCAAGGTCTTCCCCGAACCCACTTCGGCGATGACCGCAATAAAACCTTCTCCAGACTGTAAACTGGTGAGCAGGTCGTTGACCGCCTCCTGATGACCGGCATGTCGATAGACAAATCCGGTATCGGGAGTCAATGCGAAAGGAGGTTCTTTTAGCCCGAAAAACTGCTCATACATAACTCTTCCCTCACGAACTGGTGAATCAGGAACCTGGCATCCATTCCCGTTTGAACTGCGGACTCATCGAATTAACTCTTTGACGAGAATTTTCAAGCAGCCCCTGCCAATCCTTGGAACCCGTTATTACCTGCGGCCGCAGCAGAATGACCAGTTCACTCTTTTGTGCGACAGTCTTGGTATGGCGAAATAAACTCCCAAGAATGGGGATACTGCCAAGAACAGGGACTCCGACAACCTGCTGAACCTGTTTGTCTTTCATCAAGCCACCGATCATCACAATCTGCCCACTCTGGGCGTAGATAATGCTGTCTGACTCACGAACCGTGCTCTTTGCCAGAGGCAATGTGAGGGTCTGAGCACCACCCCCCGTGCTCCCCAAAAGGCTTAATTGCTTTGTCTGATCGACAACTTCACTCACCGTTGGATGGATATGCAGCACAATCCCACCTTCGGCATCGATCTGCGGTGTCACATCAAGCGCGATCCCCGAAAAGAATGGAGTTAGGGTCACATCGATAGAATTGCTGGAAGAGGTGCCGGTAACCGTTTCGCTTGAGATGTCGGTCAGGAAAAACTCATCAGTTCCAACCTTAATAACCGCCTTCTGATTATTGAGTGTGCTGATCCGTGGGCTTGAGAGCACTTGCACATCGCCCTGTTGCTGCAGCAGTTCGATAAAAGACTTAAAATCACCCAGATTTAATGCCAGGCTGAAGACCCCACCAAAGGCCAGACTCCCCAAGGCATCCGGCAAGCTGTCTCCCGGACCGACACCACCAGAGCTCCCTGCGGAAGAGGACGTACCCGTATTGAAAACCTGGCCGCCACCAGTCTGACCGATAATGATCGTCTTGCCATCATGGTTTGCGGCGAGAGCGCCCCAGTTGATCCCCGACTGAAAACCATCATCCAGGGTCACTTCAATAATTCTGGCCTCAATGACGACCTGCCGCCGCAAGTGTTCCTGAATCATCTTCAGGTAGCTTTCAACCGCGAGTAATTCATCTGGCATGGCGACCACAACCACGGCACTAGCCAGAGGCTGCACAACTACAATTCTGCCATCTTTGTTCCCGACGATCCCCTTAAGGGCCGCAGAGAGCCCCTTCCAGAAATCAGAGTCTGAACTTGTCTCAATCAGACTTCCCGGCACCTGCTCCTTTGTTGTTCCATCGCCACTGGAGACCTGGCTTACCTGCCCGGAACTAACCCTGGTTTCTGATTTCCCCTTACGCACCATGTTCAGATAATTAACCGGGAAGGTACGGGTCTGCAAACCGAGCGGCATCACCTGATAGATGGTGCCGGTTTTGATATAGGGATAACCGTAAACATTACTGACCACCTCGAGGATTTCAGTCACTGTCGTGTTTTTTAACGACAAGCTGATCTGGCCCTCAACCATTGGATGGACCACGATATTAGTGCTGGTCCCTTTCACCAGTCCGAGAAAAAACTCTCGGGCCGAAACCTGATCCGCTGCGATATCGAACCTGGGCTCAATCGCCTTCACCTCATCGTTTGCCATATTTATCGATAGTGGCATGAGAGCCGCACTGACCTTGGCCGGTAATGGCGGCGGAACCTTATTTCTCTGTGGTTCCGCAGAACCGTCAAAAGCCCTGCGGATCGCCTGCAGGGGTTCCTCGCCTCTGGGCTTTGATGCACAGCTAACCAGCAACATCAGAAGAATGATAGATATATGCAGACCTATAATTTTCATTTCCGGTTTATCTCCGTCTCTGCAAACACCATTTTCATGTGAATTCCAGGTGTCAATTTAAGAACAATTTTCTTACCACCCTTTGCTTGCAGTATGACCTGACCAGCTTGGACCTTCAGTAATCTGGCGCCACGATATAATTCACCGCGTGAGACAGGAACGCCATCAATGACTGCCACTGCCCTTTCAGCACCAACAAGGACTGATTGCAGAACCCAATCTCCTTGCGAATTAACTCGTTCACTCTGGACTGCGGTTGAAACAGCGTATCCGGCCGAAGGCCGCATGGGATCACTTAAAACCGCAGCGGTAACAAGGGTCACCGTACTCGCAACCAGCAGTGCGATCAGGAGGGTCAATCGTTTCAGATCAAACACCAATCCAGTCCTCCGTTAAGCTCAGGGTATGGATCTGCAGACGTATTCTTGCGACTGGCAGCCCTTCAGTCTCAATGGTCAGGATATCCCAGAAGACCCGCTGTTCCATCTGCTCCAGCGCCTGAAGATAGGTCAATAATTTGAGATAACTGCCCTCTAATTCCATATTCAGCGCATGGATATAAATACCTAGCGGTGTTGCCTTCTCCCCATCAAGCGAAGTCATCATCTGCTCAGGTGGGAGGTTTTCCATTTTGATCAGATGTAACGCCTTTTGCTTCTTCAAGAGTTTTTGCAGCAAAACCGGCATCCGTTGAGGAGAAACCAGATCGATAAGCCTTGCTTCGAGTTTTCGATCAAGGTCGTTGATCGCTTGGTCCAACTGAGCAATCTGCTGACGAACCTCCTGATCTGGGTCAATCGTTGCCTGCTGAACTACAACTGCTTCCGCCGCATGCAACAAAACCATCTCGTCGTTGACTCGCGTCATCTCAGTTAAGTTTTTCCCACGGGCGGCGATAGAGGGTTCAAGAAACAGCTGGTTCCAACCCACACCGAGCAAAATAATAAGTGCCAGTAAAATATAGATCCGCTCGCGCAAACTCCGCTGATCGAGCATCACGACATAGCGCAGCAGTTGCTTCTTCCCCTTACTCATCGGCAACCCCAAAGTCAGATTCAAGGCGAAAATCAACCTGATGAGTTTTTTCACTGCTCCGCGTGACTTTCAAACTCGCGAAGCTTTGATCTTTGAGAACTTTCTTGTCACCAAGATGCTGCACATAAGCAGGAACCAACTCTGCTTTGAGCGCACTCCCGACCAACAAGACTTTACGCTCTGCGTTGTTCAGACGAATACCGGTCAACCAAACGCCTTTGAGTGGATACTGCGCAAAACCTCTGATCACCGGAGAAAATCCGGTAGCCATTCCTGAATTGAAATTATCCAGATATGCAAACAAAGGCTTACGCCCGGAAAATTCTTGCTGCTTCCGTTTTAATACCTGAGGAAGAAGAGGATCTTTTTGCCGGGGCGGATTTTGCAACTTCAGGACCTGAAGATTGGCAACCAGCTCGACCTGTTCCTGATTCAGCCGGTTTATTTCTTTGTTCAATCGCCCCTGTTGCCATGCTAGAAAAACTGAAGCAACCAACAAAAGCAGTGCGCAACCGACAAAAACCCCGAACATGACTCCCGCATGCAGAGGGACTTTTTTGTCAACAAGCCCCCCCTGATAAAGATTGATTTGCTGTCTCATCCCCGTCCTCCTGCCCTGAGGGCTGCTCCAAGGGCCGGCAGACAGGCATTTATCATCGGTGGGTCGATATCAAGGGGAAGATCCAGGACCTGGCGAAAATCAGCAGCGATAACATCCGCCTGAAGATATCGATCTAAATAATCGAGAATCACAGGCGACTCTTCGCCGCACATCGCAACCAATATTTTGGATACAGGAGGCAGGCGGAAATTGCTTTCACAGTAATCGAGCGAACGTTGCACCTCCAACACAACCCCATCAAGCAAAGATTGAGTATTCTCGGAAAGCAGACCCTCATCATCAGAAACAACTGCTTGTTGAAAATGATGCATACCGACATTGATCGAACGTGAGAAAAAGAAGGTTTCAGCACGACAGAAAATCATCAAACCGCTCTGCTCTCTAAGCCAGAGCAAGCAATGGCCACGAGGCTCATCCGGGTAAAGTTCCAGTAGGTTGCGTAATGCCAGTTCAGGGATGTCGATCGCATCGAGATGAAGTTCAGCGGCGCCAAGTTCTTCTGCCCGTGCCCTCAGTGCAGTGACCGGTGCGGTAACAACAAAGGTTCGCGACTTTTCATTCTCGCCAACAATTGGAACCTCAAGCAGATCAAGGATTGCCTCATCAGCTGGATAATCGATAAGTTCCCGAATCTGCCAGCGGACTGCTTCATGTTTTTCTTCGTCCTTGACACCCTGAAGTTCTACCTGCATCAGGCTATAAGCGCTGAAAGGCAAGACGTCGACACAAGACGAATTTCGCAGCGCATTCGAGCTGACATATTCTGAGATCGACATATCTGCAGGCAACAAAGTGCATTTGCTCACGCGAGGGCAGCCATCCTGAGCGCCTTCAATGACAGCCAGCGCTGTTCCTGAAGATGACGAGAAAACGCCTAGAGAACGAGTTCTGTTGACTTTTTTTGACCAGAACACCTGCGACGACCTCATGAGCTTAGGCATGGAGTGGGCATGAATTACTATATTCTATCAAATAATTATCATCTTTTCATTTGTTTCTGCAAATTATTGAAAAAATAAAAAAAGGGCCGACACCTGCAGCACGCAAGTATCGGCCCTTACTCGGGTCGATATATTTAAAACCAGGCGCTTTAAACGTTAAAACGGAAATGCATCACATCACCATCTATAACGGGGTACTCTTTGCCTTCGAGCCGCATCAGCCCCTTCTGCTTAGCACCCGCCTCACCTTTGCAGCACACGAAATCCTCATAGGCGATGACTTCTGCACGGATAAAGCCTTTTTCAAAGTCGGTATGTATCACACCGGCGGCCTCAGGCGCCTTGGCACCATCCCTTACCGTCCAGGCACGGACCTCTTTTACACCGGCAGTAAAATAGGTGATCAAGCCGAGCAGCCGGTAACCGGCATGAATCATCCGTTCGAGGCCAGCTTCACCCAGGCCAAGTTCGGTGAGAAATTCACTTTTCTCTTCAGCCTCAAGTTCGGCGATTTCCGCTTCGATCTTGCCACAAATGGTGACGATTTCTGCGCCTTCGGCAGCGGCATACTCGGTGACCTTCTTTACGAAAGGGTGCTCTCCGGCCAAATCATCTTCGGTGACATTGGCCACATAGAGGACAGGCTTGGCGGTAATCAGATGTAAACCGCGCATGATAGCCTGCTGAGCGGTATCGAGTTCAACCGAGCGCGCAGGAAGGCCATCATTCAGCGCAATCCGGATTTTCTCCAGCAAAGCGACCTCGGCCTGCATCTGTTTGTCGCCACTCTTGGCTTGCTTAGCAGAACGCTGAACCCGCTTTTCTACCGTATCGAGGTCCGCCAGATTTAGTTCAGTCTGAATAACCTCAATGTCACGAAGAGGATCGATCGAACCGTCGACGTGCACAACATTGTCATCTTCGAAACAACGCACCACATGGGCAATGGCGTCGACCTGGCGGATATGTCCGAGAAACTGATTCCCCAAGCCCTCGCCCTGGCTTGCACCCTTGACCAAACCAGCGATATCAACGAACTCCATAGAAGTAGGCAAGACCCGCTCTGGTACGACTATCTCGGCCAAAGCGTCAATCCGAACATCAGGCACAGCAACCACACCTACATTCGGCTCGATGGTACAAAAAGGATAGTTAGCCGATTCGGCACCAGCAGAGGTAATTGCGTTGAAGATTGTCGATTTTCCAACATTCGGTAGGCCGACGATTCCACATTTAAAACCCATGATTTTACTCTCTCTTAAATAACGATAGCCGGGGTATAAAGACCCCGGCTATCGGATGTGACTAGATTGTAGCTAGGCTATCAGATCACCAATAGCGGTGCGATAACCAATGCGACAACACTCATCAGCTTGATGAGGATATTCATTGCCGGGCCGGAAGTATCCTTAAAGGGGTCGCCGACCGTATCGCCGATTACCGCTGCTTCATGAGCAGTGCCGCCCTTCTCTTCACCTTCGATTTTCCCCTGCTCGATAAATTTCTTAGCATTATCCCAAGCACCACCACCGTTAGACATCATCAGTGCCAGCAGTACACCTGCCAAGGTGGCTCCAGCGAGCATCCCGCCGAGGGCCTCAGCGCCAAGAATAAAACCAACCGTAACCGGTGCAACAACCGCAACAACACCAGGCAAGACCATCTCTTTCAAAGCAGCGGCAGCTGAGATGTCGATACATTTCTGTGAATCGGGCTTTACGCCCTCTTTCCCTTCGAGAAGACCGGGGATCTCACGGAATTGGCGGCGGATCTCTTCAACCATCTTGCCTGCAGCACGGCCAACCGAGGTCATGGTCAAGGCACCGATGAAAAATGGCAGAGCACCACCAATAAACAGGCCGATAACAACCTTGGGCTCAATCAGGTTAATCGTCTTGAGGCCGACGGTCGTTGCATAAGCAGAGAAGAGCGCCAGAGCGGTCAGAGCAGCAGAACCGATGGCAAAACCCTTGCCGATAGCAGCGGTAGTATTACCAATTGCGTCGAGTCCGTCGGTGATCTCACGAACCTCAGGTCCAAGACCAGCCATTTCAGAGATACCGCCAGCGTTATCGGCAATCGGACCATAAGCATCAACAGTCATGGTTACACCAACGGTCGCCAGCATACCGACTGCGGCAATACCGATGCCGTAAAGACCGGCAAAATGATTCGCCACAAAGATGGAAATACAGATGATCATCATCGGCAGGGCGGTCGACTCAAGACCGACGGCCAGACCGGTGATGATATTGGTCGCCGGACCAGTCTTACTCGCCTCAGCAATCCGGAGGACCGGGCCGCGGGCGGTGTAGTATTCAGTAATCTGACCGATGGCGATACCCGCCAGGGTTCCAGCCAGGATCGCCCAGAAGATACCGGTCGAAAGACCATAGGCCTTGATGACGAAGAAAGCTGCAACCAGAAACCCGCCCGCAGCAACGAATGTGGTGAAGTGCAAAGCCTTGCCCGGGTCCATCGACTTAAGAACCTTCATCGAAGCAATACCGATAAAAGAGAAGACCAGACCGACCATCGCCAGAATCAGCGGCAGGACCATGGCATTCATCTGAACCGCTTCGCCACCACCCAGCTTGCTCAACAGAGCCGGACCCGCAGCAGCGGCAATCGCCATAGTCGCGATGATTGAACCGACATAGGATTCAAAGATATCAGCACCCATGCCAGCGGTATCACCAACGCAGTCACCAACGTTGTCGGCAATAACTCCCGGGTTACGCGGATCATCCTCGGGGATACCGGCTTCGATCTTACCAACCAGGTCAGCGCCGACGTCAGCAGCCTTGGTATAGATACCACCACCAACTCTGGCAAACAGGGCAATAGAGGAAGCGCCCATGGCAAAACCATTGATATACCGAATATTGGCCACGTCACCACCGAAGAAGATGTAAGCCACGCCAACACCGACCAGACCGAGAGAGGCAACAGCCAGACCCATAACGGCGCCGCCGTTAAAGGAGACTTCAAGCGCTTTAGCCTGTCCGCTGACGCGAGCCGCCTCGGTGGTCCGTACATTGGCACGAGTCGCAGCTTTCATGCCGATGAAACCACAGGTCATCGAACAGAAGGCACCACCCACAAAAGCCAGAGCGGTCTGAATATTCATACCCACAGCGATCAGACCGAAGACCACCACGATGAAGATTGCAAGGACACGGTATTCACGATTTAAAAAAGCCATCGCCCCGTTGTAGATGTCCTCAGAGATCTCTTTCATTCTCGCGTTGCCAACCGGCTCAGCCTTGACCACTCTGTACAGGACAATCGCGATCGCAAAACCGATAACCCCAAGGATGGGGGCAAACATGTGCAATTCCATCTGTTCCTTGCCTCTCTTATTGAGTTAGTTAGTTTCTAACAGGTTCGAGCTATTATAAAGATTCATGGCTGATTTCACGCCATTGCGAAGTATCTCTTCGGCGGCATCGGCAATACGCTCAAGCAAAGTTGGCAAAACGGCTCTTTCATCCGCAGAAAAACGACCCAAGACATGGCCAGTCACATCACCATACTCAGGTCGTCCAACACCAATTTTAATCCGGATGAACTCACCTGTACCCATTACAGAACAGATACTACGAATACCGTTATGCCCGCCATGCCCACCCTCAGGCCGAATTCGTAATGCCCCGAAGGGTATATCCAGATCATCATGGGCGACAATCAAATCCCCCGGAGATCCTCCGAGGGACTGAAAAGCAGCATTAACACTGACTCCGCTGAGGTTCATGAAGGTCTGGGGTAACAGGATCGTAGTCTCCTGGCTGGCCACGCGGCCAACACCATAGAGTCCCTGGTAGCCCTTCTTCTTCATGCTGATGCCAGAACGACCAGCCACCTCTTCTGCCAGCATGAAGCCGACATTGTGACGAGTCATCTGATATTTTTCACCCGGATTGCCGAGCCCGACCAGCAGCTTCACAGCATCTCCGTATTATTGAAGCTAAAGAGGATTATTCCTCGCCTGCTTCTTCACTTTCTTCACCTTCTTCACCTTCGATCTCTTCTTCTTCCGGCTTGTGACCGGCAACCATGAGGATGGTGAAGTTGGCGTCGTAAGGGATCTCGCTACCTTCAGGTGCAGAAATCTCGGCAACGTGAACATTATCGCCGATTTCCAGCGCGGTCACGTCAATCTCGATCGACTGCGGAACTGCGTTCGGCAGACAGATCACCTCTAATTCATGACGCAGAATCTGCAACAAGCCACCAGCTTTAACACCAGCGGCGGTTCCGACCGTAACAACCGGAATCATGAAATGACCCTTCTGCTTCAGGTCGATTGCATGGAAGTCAGCACAGACCATCGTGCGCCGAATGGCATGTCGCTTGAGATCCTTCAAGACAACAACTTTACCTTCAACAGGCGCCGCACCCTTGAGTGTAATCAGGGTATTCCAGCCTGCCGCCGACGAAACTGCTTTTTCAAGAGCTTTCGGCTCAACAGTGATCGTGCAAGGGTCAAGATCTTTACCATAAACAACTGCAGGGACTAACCCTTGAGCGCGTAGCTTGCGAGCCACACCTTTTCCAGCTTCTTCGCGCAGGGTAACATTCAGTTCAGCATTAGCCATCTATCTATTCCTCCGTATCTTTCTTCGGTACGTCAATCTATCTATT
>JAJRQB010000119.1 GCA_024280485.1 Deltaproteobacteria bacterium | reverse complement strand
GTCCGAGTTGGCGCTCGATCAGCTCGACGATCCGCGGTGCGTCACTGGTTCCCATGAAGAGATCAACTTCCGGCAGTTGCTCGGCCAATTCTTCCTGGTAGCGTTGCGGCAAACAACCACTGACGATCAACATGCGACAACGACCACTTTTCTTGTAATCTGCCACTTCCAGAATTGTCTCGATCGACTCCTCTTTGGCATCCTGAATAAAAGAGCAGGTGTTGACGACAATGATCTCTGCAAGCTCGTCTTGCGCGATAATCTCAAAACGGTCTTGTGGCAGGTGCCCAAGCATGACTTCGGCATCGACCAGATTCTTCGGGCAACCGAGGCTGACCAGACTGATTTTCATTTTCTTCACAAAGGTTCCTGATTCGCTACGTGCTGTTCCTTCAAGATCAGGAACGCATATTTTCAAATTGAAGTTCGACATCTAATCTTTTTGCTTCAGGAGTTGCATAACAGCCTGCAGATCATCCAACTTCTTACCGGTGACCCGCACCTGCTCATCCATGATCTGAGCCTGCACCTTGAGCTTGGTCTCCTTGATCAGCTTGACGATCTCCTTACCCTTCTCCTTACTGATTCCCTGCACAAGCGTCGCCTTCTGACGCACAGCACCAGCAGAGGCGGTCTCCTCAGTTCCATAATTCAGGCACTTGGCGGAAACTTTACGCCGCATCAGTTTTTCAATCAAAATATCCTTGATCGCCTTGAGCTTATATTCATCGGCTGCCAGGATCTTAATCCCCTCAGAGGAGAGTTCCACTTCATTAGTCGTCCCCTTGAAATCGTAGCGGGTTCCGATCTCCTTAACCGCCTGATTCACGGCATTATCAACCTCTTGCATATCAACCTTAGAAACCACATCAAAACTCGGCATTGTATTAGCTCCTTCTGTCTTAATTTATGTGGAATGGACCCAGAATCAATGACTTATAACACAGGACCGCCCCGGATAAAAGATCCGAGGCGGTCCCTAAAACTACGATATAAACAACCAGCCAGACCAGAAAACGGTCTTAGGTACAAGTCAGGCACCCTTCTCGACTTCGGTCGACCTTACAACCTCACCTTTCAGCGGAGCGAACAAGCGCTAAAAGACCCTCGTTAAAGTGAATACCGGAGAGTCTTATTCATCCTCAGCCCACTGCAACGGCCGTATCAAGTCCTTAAAAAAGTGCCACTTTTTTGTCAGGAACTGGTAGCGACCGACAAGGATTCCGGGAGCAATACCAAGGTCGTTAGCCAACTGTATAACTTCTGCTCTGGATCGCAGTTTGGGAATGATCGCATTGTGTTTGGCTGGGATCAGTATTTCCGAAGCAAAATCATCCGCTCGCACTTCTCGTGGATCGTCATGTCTGCCATCGTTGATCAGCAGATCCTTCTTACTGTCATGCAGGACGTGCCCAGCTTCGTGGAAGAATGAAACCCAGAATTTATCTTCCCCTTTTCCTCTAAGACACAACCAGATCATTGCCTTATTTGGTGTAAGCCACTTGGTCGCCCCGCTCCAGGGAACCTTTTTCATCTCTCGCACAAAAGCAACAGCAACTCCGGCTTCTGAACAAAGTCTCTTCATTTCAGGCTCAAATACTTCCGCTGTTTCGCTAGTCAGTCCACGGATCTGTTTCAAAGCCTCTTTAAAACGTGCCTTGTTGTAGGGTTGACATTCGTCTTCGTGAGCTTGCAGTTCACCCTGACGAATCCAGGCTGAAGCAATGCCGGGGTGGGTCTCAAAACAGGGAGAACGGCGGGCAGCTATGGCAGGAACATCCCAAATACCATCCCAGGCAGAAACACTGCCGACACCATAGAACTTTAAGACTTCCCGCAACTGAGAAACCTTGTCGGGTTGCGCATCCAAACAACCTCGATCGACCAGCTCCTTGACCGGAATCGTTTTCAGCCATTCGATACTGTTCGCCAAGCGCTCCCGTTCTTCAATCTTTGCCAGTTGTTCCCGATATTCTGCTTCAAGGTTATTCCAGAATCGAGCAGGAACACGGGTAACCAGTTCCAGGCGATTTGCAGTCGTGTAGGAAATCGGCTGATCGCCTTTGAAAATACGGATCAGGGACTGCTCGGTCATCTCAAGGCGCTTGGCAAGATCCTTCTGATTCATGTCGAGTGAATGCATCACCTCCGAGAGGGTCTCTCCTGGAGCTACGGCATAATCAGGCTCAAATGCGTACTTTTTTTTAGCTTTCATTTTACTCATGGTGCACCTCGCTTCAGTGCGTATCTTCAATTTCTATGATTTCTATTTCTGTGACCAGCGCCAGATCGATCCCTCCATCCTCTTTGTAGGGAATCGGGTCGTCAGCGGGGATGAAAAGTAGTCTGTAGGGATGATCCAGATCCACCGAAAACTGACCGGTACGATTCCCAGTCAATGCATGGCAACGAGGAGGAGGCAGATGTGAAATATCCGACAAAGTATCTGCCGCTTTCAATTCCGCCAACCGTTGCTGAAGCTTGCGTGCCCTTACGGCCCCCAACTCCTTCACCATAACTCGTTCTTGTGAGCAGGTTTTCTGTGATCAAGTCCAAAAGTTGCTGTAAATTCCATCTCGCCTGATTGGCGGTAAGTTCAGCGGATCGCCACGACTGCCTCTTCCGTGGAAGAGCTTTGTTCTGCAACCCACTCATGGAGGTCGGCCATATCCAGATATCGACGC
>JAJRQB010000118.1 GCA_024280485.1 Deltaproteobacteria bacterium | reverse complement strand
CGCTTATGCGATCAGCGATAATGAAGCAGCTAAGCGCCTGCAAGAGGCCAGGCACCAACTCTTTGAATCTATCGATGAACGTTTACTTGCCGGCTGATTCAGACCTACCCTTCAGACTCATCTTCGGATTGGAATAGACTGAGATCTACGTACCACTGAAATTCAGAGTGCGGTCGGATCAGATACGTAACCTTACGTACTGCATCATGGTAATTGGGTTTGGCTGCGACACCCCGTGCCTGAAATAACACGATAAGCCTGTGATCCAAGCCACCTGAGCTGCCAGTACAATTGATAGCCGCTACTTGAACAATTCTTTGCCCCCCGAGGGTCCTCTCAAGCGGGGAATGCAGGCTGGTTTGGTAATTCGAAACATTGAACAATAATATTGCCATGATATTCCTCCTTTCGTTGGTGCTATGAATCGTTTTAAGTGACCGTCTTTCCTCCACTGATCACCTCGAATAGCATTCGTCCTTTAACATTGTTCAGCGGAATATTTTTTCTTTGTCTCTCATTAGCATAGTACTTTTTGGGGAAACTGCAGGTTCGTCGCGAATCAGGGGGAGGGTATCAGTGCCGTAGCGGTTTGCGATTCTTCTGCAATACCCTGACACTGGGCTGGAAGAAAAAATGGGTTCGTATGGTACTTGGTGCTACATTTATTTAGAAAAACATTCAGCATGGCGCGTTGATCGAGGTGAAAAAAGATGGATAAAGCAATTCTGGATACGGTGCATGAAACGGCTCAATTGTGGAAACTAAATCTGGTCCCTTTTCGTGTCCAGTTTCAGAGTGCAAAGACTAAAGTTGCTGCTAAAAGTGAGAGCGGGTGAAGGAGGTTCTGGATGTCAAAAAAACTGCGATATTCCTTGATTGTTGTTGCAACCCTTATGAGCCTATCCGTTGCAGTTGCCGAGGGGACGACCTGGAGAGATGTCGAGCCAATTTTTAAGACACGGTGCGTGATGTGTCATTCTGGCTCCAATCCGCCTCTCGGTTTGCGTCTTGATAGTCTGGATGATTTATTGAAAGGGAGCAAAAATGGCCCCGTTGTCATAGCAGGAAAACCAGATAATAGTGAGTTGATTCGCCGGCTTGAGGGGGGCAGCCAGCCCCGAATGCCCTTGACCGGTCCTCCGTTTCTAAACGATCAGGAGATCACCATGATAAAGAACTGGATCATGACCGGGATGAAAACCGGGGTCTCCCTTACGACTGAGTCATCTCCAGTGGCGGCTGCTTCTCCAGCGCAAAAAGAAATCTTAAATTTTACCGACGTCATGCAAATTCTGGGGAGGCGGTGCGTTAAATGTCACACTGAAAGGGGTTTGATGGGAAAGGCACCAGAAGGATATCAATTAACTTCATATGATGCTGCAACATCCAGTGTAGATCGAGTGCGAATAGTCCCATACTATCCTGAAACAAGCGAACTGATTCGCCGGATCAAAGGCCAGTCGCTACCGCGAATGCCTTTTGACGGACCGCCCTATTTGGAAGAAAGTGAGACGACCTTGATGTCTTCTTGGGTCAAGCAGGGTGCCAGGAATTCAGAAAGTGCCCCGGCCATATATCCAATAAATGCTCGGGTCCGTGTGCAGGGACGGTTGATGGGGCTTTGGCAATTAGAAGACGGCTTGAACCTTATTGTGAATTCATCCACCCGGATAGACAAGTCACCCGGCCAGGACGATTTTGTCGAAGTTCGAGGTCGAATTGACAAGGACGGCTCAATTCGTGTTGAGCGGATCAAACGAAGATAGTCTGGCAAACAACAGAGTGCAAAGGCTCCTTTTGGTGCATTGAAGCCTCAGGAATAAAGAAACGTTCTCAATTCGAATGACATATTTTAATCTTAAGTGGGTCCAATTCCCCGTAGCTTGCTGCGCGATTTAGCAAAGGTTGCAGGCCGTTGATACCCCGCTGCTTGCGGCGGGTTTGTTCATTAATATATATGTATTTTTCCCGAATCAGTTGCAATAATTTTCAGTTCTATCTGTCCATCCTGCGTTGAGAATTTGGGTCACTATTAAAAACGTCGATCATTGTTCAACGGTTCGCGAAAAGCGGCGACGAGAAGTTTCGGCTTACCACTGCAATATTGGATTTTGCTTTCGGGAAACACACCTGCCTATTTCGTCCGCTTGATTTGCTTGATACTAGTGCAGGCCTCTTCCAGGTGCCGGACTATCCGGTATCCCTTGACGCCATCCCTCAAAGAAAGGAGTACACCATGTGAATCTACCCGAAACAACACCAATTTCGCTGTGGCGTCGATTTGCACGCCAACATTATGTACCTGACCTCTTTCTTGCGTAGGGTGAACTTGCATGCAACCAGAGGGGCCAGCCCTTTTCCTTGTCGGCATGGGTTTCATTGCACGACAGGTATTGTGACAGTAAAAGTAGTCCCCTTTCCTACCTCACTGTCGACAGTAAGGTCACCGTTATGTTTTTTGACAATGTCATAGCTAATGCTTAGTCCCAAGCCTGTCCCCTCGCCATCCTTCTTTGTCGTGAAGAAAGGCTCGAACAATTTGTGCATATTATCTTCTTGGATTCCATGCCCGGTGTCAGATACAGACAAATAAATTAAATCGTCATTATGCCAGGTTTTGACATTGATTTCCCCTTTGTCCTCTATGGCATGTCCAGCATTCACCAGTAAATTCATAAAAACCTGACTTAATTGTTGAGAATAGCATGCTATAAGAGGCAATTCACCGAATTCCGTATTGATGTCAGCCTTGTACTTTATCTCGTTCATAACGATGCTCATCGACTTTCTCATGCATTCATTAATATCAACATCTTTTTGAAGTTCTTTTTCTGATCTTGAGAAGCTTTTCAAATTCAGAATTATTTCTTTTACCCGATCAACACCTTCCGATGATTCCGTGACCAAGTCTTTCATGTCTTCACAAATATAATCGATTTTATATTTATTATTTAATTGTTTAAGTTCTTCAAAAGACATTCCCGCTGATTGTACGTTTATAAATTCAACAAATTTGCAAACGTACTTATTCATTGTATTAAGGTTGCTAGAAATAAATCCTATTGGATTGTTGATTTCATGTGCCACCCCTGCTGCCAGTTGCCCAATAGAAGCCATTTTTTCCTGCAAGATCATTTGTCCTTGAGTGGCTTTTAAATTTTTCTCGAGCTTATTGCGAGTTTCGATTTCGTGTTTCAACTCTTCATTGACCTTTAAAAGCTGCGAAGTTCTTTGCGCAACTTGCTTATCCAGGCCACTATTTAGGATGCTTAGCTCATCTGCTACTTTTTGCCTCTCCTTGATTTGCTGCATTAGGGGGCGAAATGACAACCAGTAAAGTAAGGGGAAGAGTGCGCAGACAAGCAAGGATGAATCGATGAGTAGTTCTATTCCACTTGGTAAGGGCGGCGCATTTGACAATAAAAACATGATAATCGCTTCAATTACGAATGCGGAAATCGCTAGATATGCCAGCATTTGAATAGGTTTGTTTGAGTGATTCATGTTCACCTCTCAACTTTGACAGCCCGATGGACACTCTTGGCGACGATGAGTCCTGAGAGCGTCTTTCGGTGCGGGAATTTTCATATCCCGATCATCTTTAAGGAAACGATATGTGGACCTGCGCTACGAAACAATACCACCGAAGTTGTGAACCTCAACTAATCTAATCTTCTTCTCTTCGCTACACTTCGGGCATAAACTGTGATTGAAGTGGGCCTGCTTTGATTTTCACAGTAATTCTGGAGCGCAGACGTTGCGGCAGGCGTAAGGGTCGTTGTCGCGCCTAACCTTACTTTGAAGTGAAGCATTGAACGTGCGATATGTTGTGTTATTGAAAATTGAGGGCCGTTAGAGGGCAAAATCGGTCATTCTTACAACCTCTGTATTCTGTGAAAATTTATAGCTGATCAGAAAAGGGGCAGCTTGAATTATAAATGACAAGCGGTTTACGAGAAGTGATTTGCGAGGTCAGCAGATAGGGTAGGAGATTGATAGCAACATAAAAGCGTTACCCGGAACACAACGATCCGTCTGGTTCGCTATTGAGCCGCTTGTGAAATAGTAATTTTAAAACGTTCTCGATGCCTTTTGAACTCCAACGGGCTCCGACATCTGCTCGACGGTTCAGTTCACGCATTTCTCGCTCTAACGGCGAAGTTGTCATATAGGTAAAACCCGGATTTTGTGTCCAGGTAAAAGTTTCGTTTCTGGCCTCCTGGAGATGATAGGCCGTTGTTGGAAAATTGAACTTCTTCATGTCTTCAATGAACAGATTCAAGCGTTCCCGACCGCTTTTATTATCCCAGAGGACTGAATAAAGACAGTCCTGGTAGAAACCTCGCTCTTCAAAGGCGAGACCATCCTGCCAGAGATAGTGCTTGAGTTGGTGAACTAAATGCCAGCGGCAACGCTGGACGTTCTCTGCGCAGTCCGAGTAACTTTCGCCTCCGTCATGTACCAAATATTGCGGACGAAGATCCTTGAGGCGTTGACGCAGTGGGCCGACGTTGCCGACGTGAAGATGCAACAGTCGTTTAGTTATTGTTTTCCGACCAGCAACTGTTGGTCCCGGTTCGACTGCAATGGCCAGATGCACGGGCGCACCACGTTGCTTAGTGCCTGCCTTGACCTTTGTGGCATCAACCAGAACTGTTTGCCCTGCGTTCTGTGTTGGTAGAGTGATTTTTTCCGCCTCTTGCGCGACTTTTTGGCGAATCCCTTCGTGGGATATTGAACCTCCAGTCAGGGTCTTGAGTATTCTACTGGACCGGGCAAAAGGCATTTGAACCGCCAGGCCGGTGGCTTTTGTCAGTAACTCTTCCAGGAACCGTCTTGCGGTTGGAATTCCTGAACGGGAAGTAAAGGGTCGAAATGTACGACCGCAAGTTTTACAGCGGGCCTGCAATACGACAAACGCAAGTTGCCCGCGCGAGCTTTTTAAAAGTCTCTGCCGCCAGCCCTTGCGGATCACATGCCTGTTGTTGCAACGCGGGCAAACGGAACGATGGCTTGCAAACCACTGAATTTGCAACGCCTTGAATAGCTCTGCAAATTGGATCTTAAGCCGGTGATCAGAATCTTGACAGAGCGTATCAAAGAGACGGTTGACGGTTTGCCCGTTTAAAGCGAAAATCGCTTCTGGGAGACATGCTTCTCCTGGGAGCATCTGTGGACCTCCTTTTGAGTTGTGAGAGACCCAAAAGGTACCGCAGATGCTCTTCTTTTTTCAAAGAGCAGGTAACGTCTTTTTTACGCTATCAGGAGATTAGCGAGTTTTGGTGTTTAGTCTGCGAAAAAATGATATGGCGGCCGCCATATATTCAGCAATCGTCAAGAGGGCGAGAGCTGCAATGAAAAATTCAGCTGGTACATATTTACCGTTAATTCTTGGCATATAGAAATTGTATATGGTGAGTCTGTAAAAATCAATTTTCACAGGTCAGCGAGTGGTATAACTTATGTTCCTGATAGCGTTATTTCCTGACAATCGATTTGTATCAATTGTGGCCTTAAAACCGGCTGTCAAAATACGGAAAACTTTCGCCATATGGGGTGTTTCCGGCTGTACTTTACTGCATTTTGCGCGAACAAAAACCAAACAAAAAGACAGGTTAAGTATCAGAAATTAAAAGATAAAAGCTAATTTTTCTTGTTGTAGTGGAATTATGGGATCAGGGTTCGATTCCCGCCACCTCCACCATTAAGCAAAAGGGCGATCCCAATAGGGATCGCCCTTTTTGTGTGGAGGTGTCGGGAATCGAACCCAAGTGAGCGCTGACCAAATGTCAGAGGAGCGGCCAGGGATGGCCGCGTCAGCGAGCGGAGGGGAGTCTACGCAGGGAAGGACATGAGTCCTGACCGTGGAAGATCTGGTTAGTGACGTTATGGTTACCAGCCTGGTAGCCAAACTGAAGGTCGCCCGCAAACAGGGGCAGATTCCGTAGTACAACGATTAAGGGCTTGCTGATCTTGCCGAACGACAGCTGGGGAGTCAGATTGAAGGTTTGATGGCGCAGAATTTTCTTGTGCGTGAAGGCGAGAATCTAAGGTCCAGCGCAAGGTTCAATCGTGGAGAATTTGTACTGAACGACAATCTATTACCGATTTTTTAAATCCGGTAGAGTGTGGCCATAAGGGTCAGGATTTGATAAAGGGCATGTCCCGAGTCAACGGGCTGTTGCCCAAACAAGCCAGACATCGCGAAAGCAAAAATAGCCTACGGGATCCACTAAGACCAAAAAGATAAATAACTGTTAAATATCAACGTCTTAAGGTATGATAATGCCTGTCTGGAGGCAACTATTATGAT
>JAJRQB010000117.1 GCA_024280485.1 Deltaproteobacteria bacterium | reverse complement strand
CGAACTGATTATCCAGGCCGGGGAAGGACAACTACCCGAGATCGGCAAAGGTTCCATGCGTCTCTCCGAAAGTCTGGGAGAGACCGCCTACGCCTATCATGTCAAGGGGCTCGAAATTGCGGCCTATCAGCCGGAAACCAACCCTGGCTACGCCTGGGCGATCGCCGGCGGTCACATGTCGATGGGGACCTACGGTCTGCTGACCCGCGAAGGGAAATCGGACATCGAATCCTGGGTTAAGGGGATTACCGAGGACAAACTGCATATCGTCGGTTTCGACATGATCGGACTGTGCAAGTTCTTCGATATTGCCAAGGGGATCGGCACCGAGATGGTGACCACCTGCCTGAAGAGCGAGTTCGGACTTGAGATCACACCCGCAGCGATCCAGGCAGCGGTCCGCAAGGCGTTCTTGCGTGGGTTGGCACTCGAGTTTCGCCAGGGTTACACCAAGGCGGAGTTCTGCCTGCCCGCTGAAGTCAGTGAAAACCCGAACCCGCACATCAAGTTGCCAAATATCACGACCCCGGAATTCATTGAGAAGTTACAGGCTAGGGTCTGGGAGATTTTTGAACCCGAGTTGGAAGATCTCATATGAAAATGACGACCTGTCATAGGCTTTAAGGCCTTGGAGTGAAACTTTTAGCTGAAAATATTTGAAGCATGTCACCTCTGAAATGCATCAGATATCCGGATCGCATTGCTGCTATCGTCTGTCCACGCGGGCAGGCCTTCTGTCGGGAGTGTAGGGATACGACTGAAATGCGTGGCGGCAGCTGCGGTTACTGTGATCATATCGGGCAGGGGGCATGTCCAATTCAGAAGTTTTATTATAAGACGGTGAATGCGGGTTGATGGCTTACGCGGTTCCTGGGAATTGAACCCAGGGACCACGTCTGTTTGGGGGGAGTTAATCTCCATTTCTTGCTTAACCATGAAGTGGACTGTTCTAGGTCGGCGGCTATGAATTCAGGTCCTGTCTATCGCCGCTTTTTTCCTGACAAGCTCATTTGATCCCCTCCAAATATCTAGAACTCACTCCCTTTTGGGGAATAGTTTCCCCCATTCCTTCTTGCTACATTTATCACTGTCGAACACTGTTTGAGAACCTAAGTCTTGGGAATAGAAGTCAACGCTTATTTGATGATATAGCGAATTCACAGGAATGGAGAACACAATGAAAAAATCAATTGATGCCAAAAAAGGGAAGGGGCCCAAGGCAAAACTGTCTAATGACCAGCTCCTTACTCTTTATCGGAATCTGGTTCGGGCAGATCATTTTGATAAGTGCTATGTCCGGCGGATTCAGGCTGGCCAGCTGATCTCGTTCTATCATGCGGGTGAGGGTGGCCTCGCTCCCGGTGTGGGAGCCTGTTCGTTCCTGCGCAAGGAGGATATCCTTTGGCCGCACCACCGAGCCCATGCCCAGGGACATATGCTGAGCAAGGGGATCGACCTCAAGTATTACCTGGCCGAGCATACCGGCAAAACCACAGGTTGTTGCAAGGGACGCTCGTCCTATCACTGGAGCTTCCCCGAATATGGTGTTTTCGGAACTTCCGGCTGTATTGGCGCCGGTTTTTCTCCGACGGTCGGCTGGGGGCTGGCCTGCAAGAAAAACGGTGACGGGCAGATTACCATGATGTGCTGCGGCGACGGTGGTTCCAATCGTGGCACCGCCCACGAATCATTCCTGATGGCCAACAACTGGAAACTACCTATTGTTTATCTGATAGAAAATAATGGCCTGGCTATCTTTTCCAAACATGAAGATATGCACCCGACCAAGGATATTGCCGACCTTGCAAAAGGCTACGGAATGCCCGCGGTCATTGTCGACGGACAGGATGTCATCGCTGTGGCCGAGGCGACCCTGAAGGCGGTCGAACATGCCCGGGCCGGCAAGGGACCTTATCTGATCGAGGCCAAAACGGTCCGCATTCAGGCTCATGGCGTCGGATTGCCCGATCTGGTCGACTACACGCCCCGCAGCAAAGAAGAGATTGATGAACTTCGCGAGCGCGATGCGATCCTGATCTGTCGCGAGCGGTTGTTAACCGAAGGGCTGTTGAGCCAGGAGTTGATCGATCAGATCGAGGCTGAGGCGACTCAGGAAGTGGCTGACGCAGAACGTTTTGCCGATGAAAGCCCCGTGGCAGACCAACTGGACTTGAGCGATATCAATAAGCTCGTCTACGCCGAATAAAGAGAGGGAGAGTTTCGATGCGAGAAATTACACTGATTGAAGCGATAAGAGAAGCTTATATCGAAGAGATGCAGGTAGATGAGAAGGTTTTCTTGGTCGGCCAGGATATACGCGGGGGGAACTTCCCCAATACCACTGGTTTGGTGGAGATGTTCGGTGATGATCGGGTTCTGGATACCCCCATCTCCGAAACGGCCATGGTCGGTTCTGCCTTCGGCGCCGCGCAGATGGGTTACCGCCCGGTAGTGGATTTTATGTCCGGTGGCTTTGCCTATGTTGCAGCCTGTGAAGTGTTGCTGCAATCTGCTCAGCACTATTTTCAACATGGGGGCAATGTTTCGGTCCCATTGGTTATCACAGCAGGAGTCGGTGCCGGTCTTAAACTGGCCAACGAGCACTCAGTGACTCCTCATGCCATGTTTCTGCATCACCCCGGGATCAAAGTGGCTTTCCCGTCTACGCCCTATGATGCAAAGGGACTGATGAAGTCTGCCATTCGTGATAACAACCCCGTGTGTATGTTCTGGCACCTGGCGTTGATGATGGAAAAAGGACAGGTTCCAGAGGAAGAATATCTTGTTCCTCTGGGGGTTGCGGACGTTAAGCGCGAGGGGACAGACGTCACTGTAGTAGCGACCGGATTACAGGTAAAACATGCTCTTGAGGTGGCAGCCAACCTCGAGTCTGAGGTCAGTGTCGAAGTTGTTGACCTGCGTAGCATGGAACCCCTCGATTATGAGGCAATCAGCAGGTCGCTGGAGAAGACCAACCGTCTGGTGGTTGTTGATGAGGATACCGAACGCTGCGGGTTTGCCGCTGAATTGATAGCCCAGGTCGTGGATAAGTCCTTCGATTTGCTTGATGCTCCGATCGAAAGGATCTGTATCGACAATATGCCGATTCCCGGTGGATACCTTGAGGCCCATGTGCTGCCAAACCCCGCCAAGATTGAAACAGCAATTCGTCGCGTGATTGCCTGAACCGGCGAACAAGCCGGGCAAGTGGAGGATAGAGATATGGCACAAGAGATACTGATGCCCAAGCTCGCTATGGCGATGAGCGAAGGGACCGTTAATGCCTGGCAGTTTGCCCAGGGTGACATGGTTGAAAAAGGGCAAATACTGCTGGAAATTGAAACCGAAAAGGTTTCTTACGAAATCGAGTCGACCGGTAGCGGTTACCTGAATATTGTGATTTCCGAGGGGCAGACCGTTCCAGTCGAACAGGTGATCGGTCACATTGCCAAGACGAAGGAAGAGCTGGATTCGCTGGGGGAGAAGGTGGTGGCTTTTGCCGCCGAGCCAGCAGGCGTGGCCGTTGCAGAACAGGCGCCGCAGGTTGTGCAAGGCGAAACTCACTCTGCCACGACGGGCGGTCGAATCATTGCCTCTCCTGTGGCAAAAAAACTTGCCAAGCTCAATGGTCTCGATATCTCCGAGGTCGCAGGTACTGGACCCAACGGACGAATCGTCAAGCGGGATGTGTTGGCTACCATCGAGGCGAGCCAGACTGCTCCTGTTTCCGGTGCATCTTCAACCCTGACACCCGCGGTTGAGACCGGTCCGAAAGTCAAAGCATCTATCCCGCTTAAGGGGATGCGCAAGGCTATCGCCGACAACATGATGCTGAGTCTGAGTAGCACGGCTCAGATGAGCTCAACCATGGAAGTCGACGCGACAGAACTTGTGAACCTCCGCAAACGGCTGGTTGCAAAGGCAGAGAAGATTGGACATCGCGTCTCCTTCACTGACCTTTTCGCCCTGATCATCGCCCGTGCCGCCAGGCAGGTTCCTATCGTCAATGCCTCGATTGTCGGCGAGGAAATCAAGGTCTGGGAAGAAATCAATCTCGGCATTGCCATCGCGACCGAGATAAACGAATACGAAAGCGGCTTGTTTGTCCCTGTCATCAAGGATGCCGGCCGCAAGTCCCTCTTCGAAATCGGCCGGGAGGTCAAGGATCTCAGTGGCAGGGCTCGGGCCGGAGAACTCACACCCGAGGATATGCAGGACGGGACCTTAACCCTCAGCAGTGCAGCCTTTGCTGGTGGACTTGTCTCTTCGACGCCCATTCTCAACCCGGGTCAAGCGTTGCTGGTTCAGCCGGGCCCGATCGTGGAAAAACCGGTGGTCCAGGACGGCGAGATTGACATCCGGTCGATGATGTCGCTGAATTTTACCTTCGACCACCGTATTGTCGACGGCATACCGATCGGCAAGCTGGCTGTTAAAATCGCTGAACTCATGGCTGACCCCGAACTTCTGCTTTAACTATTTTTCAGCAATACAATCCATAGGTAGACAACCTGGAAGGGTTGAAACCTTTCTTCAGGCAACGGAAAATTTATTTTCCGTTGCCTTTTTTTCTCTGGATTTTATTTTGTTCAAGGTTTGGTCAGTACCTCTATGGTAAGTTTCTATAAGTTCTGGTGATTTTTCAAATTTATAATAAAATTATTGAAGCATGGGAGGCAATCCGATTGGATAAGAAGAGAGTGCCTACAAGTATTACAAAAAGGGAAAAAGTACTTGAGCACGAGGCTCTGGTCATAGGGGCTTTGGGAAACCAGAACTTTTATGATGAGTTAAGTTGCTTGATGTTTTCTTTTCTCGATAAGCCAGATGTCTCGAGATTTGCCCTCTGTCACCTCACCAGAGACCAGAGGCCCCAGTTCGTTTATGACGTTTCTCCTTCTCCCAGAGTGAAAAGTGGATTTGCCTTATTTCTTGAAGGGGCATATTTGCTGGATCCCGTGTATCGTTACGCACTTGACTGCATAGAAAATGGAAAGTCGGGGTTCTTCCCCCTGAAAGAAATCGCCCCTGATGAATTCCTCAACTCCGAATTCTACAAGCGATATTACCTGGCTGAAGGAGGAGTGGAGGATAATGTAGATTTTGTTGTTGCTATCTCCAGTAACTCTGCTTTGGCCATAAGCATAGGGAAACTGGCGGGCAGTGGCCCCTACCCAGAAGAGGTACTTTTGAGGCTTAAGGAGATAAGCCCGGTTGTTAATGCACTGTTAAAAAAGCATTGGGAGAAGGGTAAGGCAGATCCAGAAGAGACCACAGAACTGCACAGGCTATTTAAACAGGCCTATGACAGATTTGGTGTTTCAGTTTTGACCGAACGGGAACAGGAATTGGTCCACCTGATGCTGTTAGGATATTCCCAAGTTGCAGCAGCGGATATCCTGGGGGTGAAACCCGGTACAGTAAAGATGCACCGCAAGAATATCTATACCAAGCTCGAAGTTTCGACTCACGCAGAACTGTTTGCCTTGTTTCTTGATGCCTTGAAATTCTACGACGGCAAGGTCGATGACCCCCTGAAGAATCTCTGATAACCCGCGTAATTTCTTCTCTCCGCATCTGGCAGTTACCTCCCTTGTGGGGGATTGTTGAGCTTTTCCCTTTCCGATAATTTCCTCAATTGAACACCTTGAATACAGATTCGGCTTTCTTTGTAATGCCGTACTCACTCCCTTTTGGGGAATGGTTAAAGCTTTCCCCTACCTGCTAACCTCCATAATTAAACGATGTTTTATGTTTGTCGCCCTATTGCGGCACATTTCCTCTTGTCTTCGTAGACAACCGGAATCAAAGAGCTACCTGTCGCCTTATGAGTTTTCCACCTGGGCCGAAATCGCTCGGGAGATGGTGTTCAAAGAGGTTGCCGCCGGTTCGCTGGTCCGAAGTTCCTACCGTGCTGACGAGGTGATGGTTACAGAGACTTACGCCAAAACCGGTAGCGATTGCTGAATCAAGGAGCATGAATAGATGAAAACAAAAATGAATCTTTACGCTGGTAAACTGCTGGTTGTTGACCTGACTACCAAGAAGATTACCACCGAACCTTTGCGCCGGGATTGGCTCAAAGAATACCGAGGTAGCTGGGGGCTGGCACTGCGTTACTACTGGGAGGCCGTGAGCCCTCAGGTCGATCCTTTGTCGCCCGAGAACCAGGTGGTGATCATGACCGGCACCTTCACCGGCACCCTGGTCCCGATGACCTCGCGGACCTGTTTGGTCTCCAAATCCCCGCAGACCGGCACCATCTTGGAGTCGAATATCGGTGGCGCCTTCGGTCCCGAACTTAAGCTCGCCGGTTACGATGGCCTGATCCTTAAAGGGAGAGCGGAGTCTCCGGTCTACTTGCAGATCATCGATGATCAAGTGACCCTTGAAAGCGCGGTAGCGCTGATAGGGAAGGGGATCTTCGAAACCGAGAAGTTGTTAGAAGACGCCATCGGCACGCCCGAAGCCAAGTGTCTGGCCATCGGACCGGCCGGGGAGAACCAGTTGCCCTATGCCATCATTGGCGCCGACGCCTACCGCCAGTTCGGCCGTGGCGGCCCAGGCGCCCTGTTCGGCAGCAAGAACCTTAAAGGGATCGTCTGTCGTGGCACCGGTGCGGTGCGGGTGGCCGACATGGCCAATTTCCAGCAGAGGGTGACCCGTTGGAAGCAGGAAAATCTGCTCAGCGAAGCCAATGCCTGGGTCAGCACAGACGGGACCCCCGGTACCGTCGATATGACCAACGAACTCGGTCTCCAGCCGACCCGTAACTTTACTAAAGGCGTCAATGAAAAGGCTGTTGGTGTCAATGGTGACGCAGTCAACCGTGCCAAGATCGGCGACCGGGCTTGCAACTCCTGTCCGATGGCTTGCGGCAAGTTTACCCGCATCAACGGCGCAGAGATGGAAGGTCCCGAATACGAGACCCTGGTGGTCGGCGGCTCTAATTGCGATATCAATGAACTGGAGCCAGTCATCCGTTTCAACCGCCTCTGTGATGACCTGGGCCTCGATACCATCAGCTGTGGTGCGACGATCAGTCTGGCCATGGAAATGAACGAAGCCGGGCGCGCCGATCATGGTCTGTGTTTCGGCGATGCCGATGAATATCTCAAGATCGTCTCCGAGATCGCCCATCTGTCGACGCCGCGCGGGCGGGAGTTGGCACAGGGCTCCAAGAGACTTGCCGAAAAATACAGTTCGACCGATATGTCGATGGAGATCAAAGGCCTGGATATGGCCGCATACGAGCCACGCGGCAACTACGGCATGGGCCTCGCCTATGCCACCAGTGAACGCGGTGCCTGTCACCTGCGGGCCTTTCTTCCCTTTCACGAGACCCCTTTCGATCTTGATGTCATGAGTCGTGAGGTGGCCGAAGGTCAGAATCACAACGGCATCAAGTGGGCGCTCGGCTTCTGCCAGTTCTGGGGGACCCTCGATTTCGAGATCATGGCCGACCTGCTATCTGCTGGCCTGGGCGAGTCTGTAACCGCCGCAGAACTTGCCACGACCGGGGAGCGGATCTGGAACCTCAGCCGACTGTTCAACCTGCGTGCCGGTTTCAGTGCTAAGGATGATGCGCTGCCGGAGAAGGTGATGAAGCGCAAGCTTGAGAAGGGTCCCCATGCCGGTCGGGTCTTCAGTCAAGAGGATTTCGAAACAGCACGGCAGAAATACTACGCCTATCGAGACTGGGACGAGAATGGTGTCCCTTCGCAGCAGAAGCTCGTCGAACTCGGTCTGGACAGCATTTAGGAGACGTACCATGAAAAAATTACTCTTTGCAAAACCCGATCTCTGTAGCGGCTGCGGCCGCTGTACCTATGCCTGCTCGGCCGTTAAGGAGGGATTGTTTCAACCCTCGAAATCGAGGCTACGAATCAATAACTTCTCTTTGCGTGGCTACTCGGTCCCGAGCATCTGTTTTCAGTGCCCCGGGGCTGCCTGTCAGAAAGCCTGCCCCGTCGAGGCGCTAAGTCGGGATGAGAACGATGTGGTGGTTGTCGATGCGGAAAAGTGTAACGGCTGCGGTCTTTGTGTCGCTGCCTGTCCCTACGGGATGATCGAACAGGGAACCACGGGGCTCGCTTATAAATGCGATAACTGCGGCGGTGATCCGGCCTGCGTCAAGGAATGTCAGCCCGGCGCATTGGTCTACCAGGAACAGGACAAAGAGATCGTCAAGGTCAAGGGGTTACAGATGAAGCAGCGCTCCACCTCTGGGATACCTGAACAGAAAAGACATGCCCTTGGTCTGGCGGTACTAAAAGTTGGTCGTGAGGAATAAAGATTTTTTCACACTGACTGTGACTAGATGGAGAAGTTCTTTTAGGGCAATAACTTCTGGTATCAGAGTTAAGGTGTTGGATTAATAAAAATTCAAATTTGAGTAATTAAGAAACTTGTGAAATAGAAGAAAATTCAAGTTTTAAGGAGATGATACGATGAGTGAACTAACCTTCGATTTGGTAGTAGTTGGCGGTGGTCCAGGCGGTTATGTCGCGGCCATCCGCGGGGCTCAACTGGGACTTAAGACCGCTTTGGTGGAGCGCGAGCATTTAGGCGGGATCTGCCTCAACTGGGGCTGTATCCCGACCAAAGCCTTGCTGCGCTCGGCCGAGGTCTTGCGCAACATGAAGCACGCTGACAGTTACGGTCTGTCCGCTGGCAAAGTCGACTTCGATCTGGAAAAGATCGTTCAGCGTTCGCGCGGGGTCTCCGATCAGCTCTCCAAGGGAATCGGTTTCCTGCTCAAGAAGAACAAGGTCAGCGTCATTGATGGTACGGCCAGGCTGGATGGTCCCGGCAAGCTGCTGGTGGCTCAGGATGGCAAACAGAGCAAGGTTTCCGGCAAACATATCATCCTCGCCACCGGCGCCCGTCCTCTGCAACTCAAAGGGTTGGAGGCCGACGGCAAGCTGGTCTGGACCTACAAGGAAGCGATGACCCCCGACAGTTTTCCGAAAAGATTACTGGTGGTTGGCGCCGGTGCTATCGGTCTCGAATTTGCCAGTTTCTACAACGAACTGGGTGCCGAGGTGACGGTGGTCGAGGCGTTGCCTCAGGTGCTGCCCACCGGTGATGAAGAGATCTCCGCGCTGCTCGGCAAGGAATTCGAACAGCAGGGGATTGCCATCCGCACAAATACCTACCTGAAGGGGATGGAGAAGGGGGCGAACAACGTCACCGCCACCCTTGAGAAGGACGGCAAGCGTGAAAAAATCACCGTCGACCGGGTGCTGCTGGCGATGGGCGTGGTCGGCAACGTCGAAAGACTCGGCCTGGAGACGACCCAGGTTAAGGTGGAGAAGAATATCATCAAGGTTGATCAGTACCTGCAGACCGATGAGCCAGGCATCTATGCCATCGGCGACGTGGTCGGTCCCCCCTGCCTGGCCCACAAGGCCAGCCACGAAGGCGTGATCTGCGTCGAGAAGATCGTTGGCCTGGCCGGGGTACATCCTCTCGATCTCAGCAAGATGCCCTACTGTACCTACGCTCATCCGCAGGTGGCAAACATCGGCCTGACCGAAAAACAGGCCCGGGATCAGGGACTACAGATCAAGGTCGGTAGCTTCCCCTTTGCCGCCAACGGCAAGGCGATCGCGCTGGGCGAGACTGCAGGGATGATCAAGACCATCTTCGATGCCCAGACCGGCGAACTGCTCGGGGCCCATATGATCGGCGCCGAGGTCACCGAACTGCTGCAGGGCTACGGTATCGCCATGAACTTGGAGACCACCGAAGAGGAGCTGATGAACACCATTTTTGCCCATCCGACCCTCTCGGAGATGATGCATGAGGCGGTTCTTTCCTCCTTTGATCGGGCGATCCATATTTAAATTGGTCAGAATCTGTGGTGAATAAAACCCACAGAGAATGTCTAAGTGGCTGATTTTGAGGTGTTCTACTCCCTTTTGGGGAATTGTTCAGGGATTGTCCGCCTGCTAACTTGATGGAAAATTCGAAGCGAAAAAAAACAGTGGCTTCAAACTATTTGCAACTACTATGATTGCAAGACCAATTAAGGAGAGATTGGTATGACGAAAAAAACCTTTCACCACACATGTATTCTCGCCGGTTCAAGAGAGCTTGCGACAACCTGTGAGAACTTCTATAGGGATAACTTCGGTATGGGGCTCACCTTTTCCGGCGTAACCGAGAGCAGTGATTTTCTCTTCTATGCTGACAACGTTAACCCCGCTCTTTCCCCCTTCGAGATTATCGGCAAGACCATTGAGGAAAGGGAGGATACTTTTCTGGCCAAATACGGTCCTGGGCTTGACCACATCTGTTTCATGGTTGACGACCTGCGAAAGGTTTACGAAGATCTTTCAGCTGATGGGGTTCAGTTTCATGTCCCGCCTTATGAGTTCCAGGGATCAGTTATCGCCTGGTGCAAGGATCCCTCTGGAGTAGAGGTGGAGCTGATGCAGACCAACGTATATATTCCTGTGGTAGAGGTTGAATCACAGGCTCCCAAGGCTCAATACAACCATGTGTCTATCCTGGCCGGGACTCGTGAGTTGGCGCAGATGACTGAGGATTTTTACGCCAAACACTTCGGGATGAAGGAAGTTCTGCGAGGTGGGCCCTCCAAGGAAATGGATTGGGTTTACCTGGAAGACGCCAGCGGTAAGAATCCCCTTTGGATAGAGATTGTTGGTAGCGCGCTTTATGACTCTGAGCGTGCCTTCATCGAAAAAAATGGTCCCGGCATGGAGCACCACTGCTTTGTTGTCGAGGATGCCGGCCATTATTGTCAGTGGCTCAAGGATAAGGGAGTAACGCTGGAATCGGACCTCATCGACTTCAGCGGTGCCAGAATGTTTTACCTCCGAGATCCGGCCAATGTGCTTATCCAGGTGCTGCAGATGCCAGCTGGTGTGTGATTTAGCCATCAACCCAGAGTAAGGGAAGAGAAAATGACCGAAAAACCCTCCACGACCAGCATCGACGTTAACCAGCCCGCCGCCATTCTTGCCGCCTGCTTGTTGTCGGCGATTGGGGTGCTAGTCTTTAATATCATGCCTCTATTTCTGGGTAGTGCCGCCGAGAGTCTCAACTTTGATGAACAACAGCTCGGCTTTATCGCATCTTCCTATCTGGGCGGTTTCACCCTGGCTTCATTCTCTGCGGTTTTTTGGGCGCGAAGGGTCAACTGGCGCAAAGCCTGTCTGCCGGGGATTGTCGTCGGTATGGCGGCTTACTCGGCCTGCCTGGGTACTAGTGACTATTCGCTGATTCTGTTGCTGCTCTTCTGTGCCGGCTGCGCCATGGGCAGTTTTTTTGCCATCTCCCTCTGTAGCTTGGGCGATACCAGGATTCCAGATCGGGCTTTCGGTTTTGCCGTACTCTGTCAACTTGGCTCCGGCGCTCTGGGGTTGATCCTTTTGCCCTCCCTGAGTCAGAGGTGGGGGTTCGATGCCATCCTGGTGGCGATGGCCGGGGTCACCGCCCTGGTCGTCGTGCTGTTGCGTTGGTTACCGGCTCACGGAGCCAAAGAAGAGGCCGTTTCCACTGCTCAAGAGGGGGGGCGTCTCTTTCCGGTCTTTGTTGGCCTGGCCGGGATGTTGTTATTGATGACCGGTATGACCGGGGTCTGGGCCTTTCTTGAACGACTCGGCGCCATCGGCGGCCTTGAGGCTGGCGCCATCGGTTCGGTCCTCTCTGCAACTATGGTGGCCGGGGGAATCGCCGCGCTGCTGGTCTCCTGTTTCGGTGATCGTTTCGGTCGAGCCGTGCCCTTCTTGTTCGGTACCCTTGTCATGCTGGTGGGGATCTGGTTTCTCTCCGGGCAGGTCAGTCTGGTGGCTTTTGCTGCCGGCGGGATTCTGCTGATGGGTGGCTGGACCTTTGTCTATCCCTATCAGATGGCGGCGATCAGTACCGCAGATTCATCGGGTCGCTTCGTGCCCCTGATTGCCGCCGCCTCGGGCCTGGGCTCAGCCTTGGGGCCGGGAGTGGCAGGATTGCTGATCACCGATGACGGCGGTTTTACCAGCGTCTTAGTCATGGGCAGCGGTTGCCTGCTGGCGTGCCTACTACTCTTCTTCTGGCTGGCTAGGTTGCAGAAGGGTAAGGGTGTTGTCGCTGTAGCGGTTTCAGAGACTGTGGCTTAAGAAGGCAAAAAAATAGAGCAATACAGCCTCTGGCATGGCCAGAGGCTGTATTGCTTTGGGCGAAATATTTGAAGAAGTAGCTCTGCTGTAAAAAATTATTGATCCCATCAGATTGGTCTGCCGACCTTGTTAACATTATTCCAGCGCAACCCAAGAAATTGAGCATCTCCGGTCGGGGTTCCTCTCATTAATCAGACCAGTGTTGGATGATTTGAACCAAATCAATGTTACAATTCGCTCGCTACTCCCTTTTGGGGAATTATCCACCTTCTTTCTTTGTGATAATTTACCCAAACAATGTTTGACTGCCCGGTTGTAAGACCAGGCGTGGACATCCATAATTGGCAAGTCGAGTCTGGCGAAAAAAATCTTTAGGGAGGTTTAGTATGAGCAACAAGGCAAAACTAATTAAGATGAACCCTGATTTTGTTGAGTTTTTGTACCGAAAATTCTGGATAAAACTGGGGGCATCTGAGGAGCATGCCCGCTCTATTGCGCGAGTTATTGCGCTGGCTGACAAGCAAGGAAAATTATATCAGGGGATGGGGGTCCTGGAGGCGTTACTGATCCCCGTTGAAGGAAAGATTGCCGATCTGACGACTGAACCTGAAATCATCGACGAAGGTCCGACCTGGGTTACCTATGATGGCAAGCGATCTTCCGGCTACTATACCATCACCAAGATGACCGAAAAAGCGATTGAAAAGGCCAAGGAATTCGGTATTGCCATCGCCTTCGGCTTTAATCATGTCGATGCCGGTTCTTTCTTCGGTTATACCTCACTGGCTCTTGAGCATGACATGGTTGCGATGGCATCAAACAATTCGGTGCCGATGCATGCTCCCTATGGTGGCAAAGATCCCGTGATGTCCGTTCCTCCCTTTGATGCGGCCTGTCCGGCAGGAGAAGAACTGCCGATCGTTGTTAGCACTAAACTCTGTGAAGGCTATGACGCCGATATCACCGATGCGCTGCTCGGCGATGGCAAACTCAGGGCTAAGCTTCTGGTTGACCCTGAAACAGGTGAACTGACCGATGATGTAAGGCCCTACGGCCAACTCATTGAAGGGTACGGGCGGGTTAGTGACTGCTCTGCTGCATGGACTTTCCCGAATCCAAGAACTTACGCTTTGAATATCTGGAATGAGTTCATGACGTCGATCATCAATCCCGGGGGAACCCCTTCCTCCGAACTGCCTTCGACCTGCTCCGATTACTTTAAACCTGATTCGCCATCACCTGTGGGTGGCTCCTATATCATCGTCATAGACCCGAGTAAATTTGGACCTCTCGCCCAGGTCAAGGCGAAGGCCGACCAATATACCAGGGCCATCAAAGGCAGTAGTAAGCGGCCTGGCGTTGATGAGATCTACATGCCGGACGAATGGGGTCTGAAAAAGGTTTATGGCCCGAAGGGGGTCGAGGTGGATGTCATGGAAGACCACCTGAACGCCTTTAAAGGC
This sequence comes from Deltaproteobacteria bacterium, assembly GCA_024280485.1. GTDB lineage: Bacteria > Desulfobacterota > Desulfuromonadia > Desulfuromonadales > Geopsychrobacteraceae > Geopsychrobacter. The sequence continues at coordinate 101,406 of JAJRQB010000117.1, read as the reverse complement.
TTCATGGTGAAGTATGGGCTCAGCTATGAAGAACTCAAAAGGGAATGGTAGCAAATAAATCAATAGCCTTTTGCGACCAGGACGGAACTGCCAGTTTTCATAGCTTAGCTTCAGGGCAACGATTATAAGTGTCGGACCTTTTAAGCGAACGATCTCTTATTCAAGTAAGGGCTCTCAGGAATATATTCTGAGAGTCCTTTTGCTTTTTGACCCAGGTGAAGATACTCCCTTTTGGGGAATGGGTCATAGGTCTCTCTTCTGCTAGGTTTGCTATAACAATGTTTGAGATTTGGTTTTGCCCCATGTGAACCTATCGATTCCTCCTGAGGGTAATGATTATGAGAAGCGAAAAAAAGATCATTAAGCCTGGGTACTCATTCAGTATCATCCTTTGTACCTGTTTTGTGTCGGCTATAGGTGCCCTGATTTTTAATTTGCTGCCACTGCTGATCAACAGCGCCAAGCTGACCTTTGCATTCAGCGACCAGCAATTGGGCCTGATGGGATCGTTTTTTTTGGCCGGCTTTACCCTGGTCACCTTCAGTGCCGTGTTCTGGATTCAGCGGACCAACTGGCGTTACATGGGGTTGGCAGGATTGTTAACGCTGGTCTGTTCTATGCTGCTGATGTCCTCGGTCAGTCAACTGCAGTGGCTTTACCTGCTGTTGACGACCAGCGGCCTTGGTGCATCGGTCCTCTTTTGCCTCGCAATGGCGATCCTGGCCGAGGCCCCTGATCCCGCTAGCGCATTCGGCATTAAGGCCGCTGTCGAAATGGGGGTGGCCTCGGGCCTTCTTTACCTGTTACCCAGACTGTTGACCGACCTGCCTTTCGGTCGGGTAATGGTGGCGGCCGCCCTGGTTGCCATAGTCCTGGGCCTATTGGTATTCAAAATGCCGGTACGCAGTTGCCGACAACCTGTTGCCGAACACCCCCACAAGGGGGGGAGGGGGTCACGACTGACTTGGCTCGGGCTACTGGGGATGTTGTTCTATTTTGCTGGTCAAACTGCCGAATGGACCTTTTTGGGTCGAATGGGGCAGGCTGAGGGTTTTGACCAGGTGTTGGTCGGCAAGGTTCTTTCTTTCGTCAAGTTTCTGGGCGCTGTGGGTGCATTGACCGCAGGCCTGCTCGGTGATCGTTTCGGTCGTTTCCTGCCCTTTGTCTTCGGTTTTATTCTCTTCTTTGTATCTGTCAGCCTGCTGTTGAATTCGGGCACGCTTTTTAATTACATCACAGGCGGAGCTCTCTTTGAATTCTCCTGGGGGCTTCTGCTGGCTTACATGATGGGCCTGATCGCCACGAGTGATAGTTCTGGCCGATTGGTGGTGCTGATTCCATCGACTCTGGCTATCGGCGGTGCGTTCGGCCCCGGCTTCGCTGGATATCTGATCACCGGTGACAGCTTTGCCCCGGTTATCTGGTTCACAACCGTAACTGCTCTGGCGGGGATGGTGATTTTTCTCTGGATACTGCGCTCTCTCCAGCAACAGAATTTGGCAACTATCGTTGCACCGAACCTCAAGCCCTGCGTGGTTAGGGTAGAATAAGAGTATCTGTACACGCCTTCAATCAAGATCGTCCCTTAAGTAGTTGATGAATCTGTTGCCATAGCGAAAGGAACTGCAAGATGAAAAAATATCCCGCGATCCCGGAAGAACGACGCAAGAAGTACGAACATATTTTCAACAATGTGTCGAGTGCCGAGTCGATGCCTGAGGATGTAGTTTCCCATCTGGTGCGCATGCAAGAGATGGCCGGAGCCGGTATCGAGATGCTGAGTGACCTCAACAAGGATTACCTGGGGGCTTTCATGGCGCCTTTTTCCCGGGACCTGGAGACGGCCGACCTGGCGATCATCGGGGCACCCTTCGAGAAGTCGGCGCCGATGAACGCTTCCCAGCGCTACGGAGCATCGGGCTTGCGAGATCTGTCCAAGCGGACCATGGGCACCATCTCGGATGAGATGGATATCCCTTTCGACCAGTGTCGTATCATCGATTATGGAACCGTTGACACCTACGGGCAGTTTGATCTCAAGGACGAGATGCAGGTGCTGATCAACCACATGCAGAAGATCGTGGTCGAGAATGGCATCACCCCGCTGACCTGGGGTGGCGACCACACCATCAGCTATGCACCGGCCAAGGCATGCGCCGACCGCCACGGGCCGCTGAGCATCATCCATTTCGACGCCCATTTCGATCTCGTCACCCTGGCCGATTTCGCATACCCCTATACCTCCGGCACCTGGCTCTCGCGCCTGTTTGCCGAAGGGGCAGCCGATCCCGAACGCACCATCCAGATGGGGATTCGTGGCAATATGGCTTCCCTCTGTATGGGTGGTTCGAAGAGTTTCGGTACCACCTTCTATACCGCTGATGAAGTCTGGGATCTCGGTGCCCAGGCGATGGCCGAGAAAGTACTGCAGATCGTCGGCGACGGTCCAGTCTACATCAGCTTCGATGCCGACTGCCTTGATCCGATCTACAACAGTTCCAGTTCGGCCGTGGAGCCGTTTGGGCTGACTACCCGGCAGGTCTACGACATCCTGCGCACCGTGCGCAAGGCCGGAGTCAATCTGGTTGGGGCCGATCTGGTGGAGTACGCTCCGCTACTCGATCCGACCAAGAAGGACGGCTACAACCTGGTCGGTCTGAGTTGGAAGATTCTCTGCTGGCTGGCGGCGGAGACCGCCCGTCGTAATGGTGAAAAGCGCCAGACCGAATGGGCCCAGGCTTTTGGCTATGCCAGTTTGTAAAGAGCAGGTTGTTCGACCGGTCGGAAACGGTCAGCAGTCAGGATCCCGGGGACGCGCCCCCGGCCGGCGCCTTCATTTCTAGGCACGCCCCAAGAAACGAAGCAAAGAAGGGCCCCAACGACTTGCCCGCCGTAGGCGGGTTCCCTGCTCTCCGCAGCAATATTGAGCTCGGGCAAAAACTCGGCTGACGCCTCAAACATTTGCCCTCGAATTCCTCAATCTTGCTGCTGCGTTCGGGCAGCGTCGAAGGGGGGCATCAGCGCGACGTGGAATGAATTTTCAGTGTTCACCGCAGAGCCGGTGAAACCATTTTTATAGAAAGGTTCCAACAATGAAACCATTGGAAAATAAGATTGCAATCGTCACCGGTGCCGGTCATCCCAGGGGGATCGGCCGCAGCATCGCTGTCAAACTCGCAGAGCAGGGCGCTTCGGTGGTTGTCACCGATCTGGCCAGCGCCGAGGCCGGTTTGCAGCAGGTTGTCGCCGAACTTCAAGAGTTAGGCGTAGCGTCGCTTGCGATCCCCGTTGATATCACCCGGGTCGACCAGGTCGAGGCCTGTGTGAAACAGGTGTTGGAGAGATTCTGCCGCATCGACATCCTGGCCAATAATGCCGGAGTCGGTCTCGGCTCAGGGGATTTCCTGGAGAATACAGATAACGACTGGGACATCACTCTCAATGTCAACGTCAAGGGCTTGGTGAACGTCTGCAAGACTGTACTTCCGGTGATGGTCAAGCAGCAGTCAGGCAATATCGTTAATACCGCTTCCCTCTGCGGCCTGCGCAATATTCCGCCGACTCCAGCTCCCTACACAGCTTCCAAGCATGCGGTGATCGGCATTACCAAGGCGATTGCCCAGGAATTCGGCAAGGATAACATTCGCTGCAATGCTGTCTGTCCCGGATCTATCGATACGGCGATGCGCGAAACAGTGATGGACAACATCGCCAAGCAGTTCAATATCAGTATGGAAGAGGCTGAAGCCGAAGAGAACGCCACTATCTCGCTGGGACGTCCGGCGCAGCCCGATGAGGTTGGTGCCGTGGTCGCGTTTCTGGCCGGCCCTCATGCCGGTTATGTTACCGGCGCTGCTTTGCCGGTCGATGGCGGCATGACCTTCGGCCTTTGATGGTTGGGATGAGACCGGGAGTCTATCAATGCCTAAGATGAGTGCAGAGCGTTTGGCCAAATATAAAGAACTCGACCGCGGTCCCTTCGAATTCAGGAATGAAGCCGTGGCCAGTTTCTGGGAGCGGGCCTTTCCTCAAGGATATAACCCCGATTATACCGGGTTTCTGGCTCACCCCGGGTTCTTCCAGGCACCGCACAAGAAGGATCTGACGAATGTCGATATCGCCATGGTCGGTTCGCCCCTCGACCTGGGCGCTATCGGTTTGGCTGGCACCCGTCATGCCCCTCAGGCAGTGCGCAACTGGTCGCGTAACTACGGACCGATCAACGAGCAGACTGAAAAGATCCCCTTCGACCAGTGCAACATCATCGACTATGGCGATGTGGAGTGGTCGGCGGCCGATCTCAAGGCGCGGGTCGAGGATATCTACCGGACCTTCAAGACTCTGGGAGACGCGGGTCTCTATACGCTCAACTGCGGTGGCGAGCACACTACCAGTTACGGCGTTTTGAAGGGGCTCTCTGAAGCCCATAACGACGAGGCTTTCGGGCTGATACACATTGACGCTCATTGCGACACCATGGCTGTCTGGGGAGGCGATGCGGTCAACGACGGCTCAGTCTTTCGCCAAGCTGTGCTCAGCGGTCTGATCGATCCGGAGCGGACCGTACAGATCGGTATTCGCGGCCGGGCCAGCTTTCTCTGGGAGTTCTCTCACGAAACCGGCATGACGGTAATCAGTGCCGACGAGGTCTGGGAGAAGGGGACACAGTATGTCATCGACAAGGCACGGGAGATCGTCGGTCACGAAAAGACCTATCTCTCTCTCGATGTCGATTGTCTGGACAGCAGCATCATGATGGGCACCACCGGGCCCGAACCGTTCGGCCTGACTGGCCGCCAGGTTCGCGATCTGATCCTCGGCGCCCGGGGCCTGAATATTATCGGCGCCGACATGGTCGAGCTGAACCCCAACCGCGATACCGATACCGGTGCCGCCCATCTGGCTGCGGCGCTATTTTTCGAACTATTGTCCCTGCTGGCCGACTGCCGGGTTGAGCAGAGCGGGAGACTGAATCCCACTAACTGGGAGTAGTGACGGGGATCGGTTTTACCGTTGCCGGGCGCTATTCCAAAGGAAACTCTATGAAAACCACAGAGCCAATCAATAGGACCAGCAGTTTGGTTTCGGCCTGCGCCATGGGTGCGGCCGGGGTCGTCATTTTTGGTGTCCTGCCTCTGCTGCTGGGTGCAGTAGCTGACCATTTTCAACTCAATGAAGATCAGGCCGGCTCTGTCGCTTCAGCCTATTTCGCCGGATATTTCATCGCCACACTCACGTCGATGCTCTGGATCCGGCGTCTCAACTGGCGACTGGTCGCCCTGCTCGGCCTGCTGATGATGGCCGGAGGCCTGTTCTTTGCGGCACTCGGAACCAGCTATTTTCTGGTGCTGGCCGGCATGGTGGTGACCGGTGTGGGCGGAGGAGTGACCTACGCCTTGAGTGCCGGTATGGTTTCGGATATGAACGATCCTGACCGCAAATTTGCCATCAAGCTGATTCCCGAACAGATCGTTCCAACCATTCTGTTGGTGTTACTGCCTGCCTATGTAATCGCCGTCTGGGGGCTGCAAGGGTTGTTGTTCGCGCTGGCGCTGGTAGTGGTCGGTTTGGCTCTGTTTATTCTCTGGATTCCGGCCAAGGGCAAAGACCATGCAGCGGTTGGCACCAGCGGTGGCAAAGCCTCACCCCAGGTTTTTGTGGCGCTGGCTGCGTTGCTCTTCTACTTCGGCGGTATCGCCGGCGTCTGGGCTTTCCTTGAACGGATCGCCAAAGAGGGCGATATGGATCCGGCGCTGGTCGGCAATCTGCTGGCGGTCGCTCTGGTTTCGACCATCATCGGGCCGGTACTGGCCGCCGTTCTCGGTGACCGGATCGGTCGGATTCTGCCGCAGGTGATCGGCACTGTCATCGTACTGCTCACTTTCCTGCTGCTGGCCAGCGGGATTACTCCTCTCAAGTACGGAATCGCCATGGCGCTGATGCCCGGCGCCTGGTATTTCGTCATTGCTTATCAGATGGGCGTGATTGCCGATGCCGACATCAGTGGTCGTTACGCGGCGCTGATGGCTTCTGCTCTGGCGCTCGGCGCGATCTTCGGCGCCGAACTGGTGGGGATGATCGCGTCATCCAGCGGCTATGCAACGGCTTACATCTTTGCCGGTGGTACCGCCGTGATCGGTGTGGCCGCTTCCTGTTGGGTGGTGCACTGCCTAAAAAAGCAGGGGCCGGAGAGTGTTGAGGATGTGGAATCGCGACAGCTAGCGGTTTAGAGACTTCAGCGACGACTCCGGCGGTAAATATTGTTGAACCCCTCCCGTGTGACGCCGCCGGAACGGAGTCTGTTTCTGGCGGTTAAGCGAGGAATGTTTGAGGCGTAGCCGAGTTTTGCGAGCGCGCCAGCAACAGACGGAGTGAAGGGAACCCACCATGTTTCACGGTGGGCCAGGAGGTCGGGCGCGTTTTTCTGCTTCGTCTTTTGTCGCGTAACAAAAGATGAAGGCGGCGGCCGGGGTCGCAACCCCGGGAACTTGTCCTAGATCTCCTACGAAAGAAACCGACAAACCATGTCATCAAGACATTCTAAAGGAGTAAACCATGAGCAATTTCTTTTCCCTGGAAGACCAGGTCGCCATCGTGACCGGAGGCGCTTCCGGGATCGGTCTGAAGACTGTTGAGCGCTTCATCGCTGCCGGAGCCAAGGTGGTTCTGGCTGATTTAAACGACGCTTCCGAAACGGCGGAGCGGGTCGGTGCGACCTTTATTCAGTGCAATGTCACCGACGAGTCCCAGGTTAAATCCTTGATGGAGGCCACCCTGAAACTCCACGGGCGGCTGGATATCCTGGTCAATAACGCCGGGGTGTTCGCCGACTACAAGAAGCTCACCGAGACCGAGCAGCAGGATTACGACTTCTGCTACAAGGTCAATCTGCTGGGAGTGGCTTACGGCATCAAGCACGCCGCACCGCTGATGAGCGATGGCGGACGGATCGTCAATACCGCTTCGGCGGCGGGCCTGATCGGCGCCGTCGAACTTGCCTCTTATGTGGCCTCCAAGCACGCCGTGGTGGGTCTTACCAAGTCTGCAGCCATCGAACTGGGTCCGCGCAATATCCGCGTCAACTGTATCTGCCCGACCACGGTCAATACCCCGATGGCGATGCAGGAGGGGGGCGAGTTCATGATCGAAGGGGAGAAGCTGCTGGTCCCCCTGGGGCGGATCTGCGAACCGGAAGACGCTGCGGCCCAGATCCACTTTCTGGCCTCCAACGACTGCAGCTTTATTAACGGTCAGGCGATCATGCTCGATGGTGGGATGGCTTGCGGTATGACGGAGGCGGCTTTCCAGAAACTGTTGCAGTAACCTAAACCTAGGAGAAACCGATGACAAAGTTGGCAACCCGGCAGGAGAACCCTGATTTTCTCGAATATGTCTATCGGCAACTCTGGATGGCGACCGGTGCCTGCGAAGAGGATGCTCATGCGGTTGCCCGCGGGGTCTCCCTGGGCGACCGGATGGGTAAGCTGACCCAGGGGATGGGGGTCCTCGATGTTCTTTTCCTGACCCTTGAGGCAGGCAATATGAATCTTGAGGCAGAACCGGAAATCGTCAACGAGGGACCGAGTTGGGTGGTCTTTGATGGCCACCAGACAACCGGTTTCTGGACTCTGACGCGTGCCACCCAGAAAGCGATCGAAAAGGCGCGTGAACATGGTATCGGCCTGGCTATGGCCAGAAATCACAACGATGCAGGTTCTTTCTTTACCTATTCGTCTCTCGCCCTGGAAGAGGATATGTTCGCCCTGGCGACCAATAATTCGGTCCCCCTGGTGTCACCCTGGGGCGGGATGGAGAATGTGCTCTCCGGCGCCCCCTTCAGTGCTGCTGCCCCGGGCGGCGAGGAGCCGCCGCTGATCAGTGATATAGCCTGTATTGAAGCTCATGACGGCAATATATCCGAGGCTGTCTACAACAATAAGAAATTAAAGGGCAAGCACCTGGTCAACCCGGAGACGGGAGAGCTGACCGATGATCCCGCCCCCTATATTATCCCTATCGAGGGCTATGGCCGGGTTTGCGGTTGCAGTGCACCGACGGTCTTTGATAACCCGCGGCTCTATGCCATGAACGTCTTTACCGAGATGCTGGCGACCATCCTCGTCCCAGGAGCGGTTATCACTCCTGAGCTCCCGCAGGGCGTCGAGGCCTGGTCTGAACCCTGGGGGATGGGCTGTGTCGGTGGCAGTATGGTGTTGGTTATCGACCCCTCACATTTTGGCCCGATTGACGAGGTTAAGAGCCGCTCTGACCGCTTCGCACGAGCGGTAAAGTCAGCCAAGAAGCGGCCTGGGGTTAAAGAAATCCATCTCCCAGGAGAACGGGGGTACCGTAAATGGAAGGCACACCAGCCGGTCGAAATCCTGGAAACCCACTGGGCACCGTTTGTTGAACGCGCGAAGAAATACGGGGTCGAGGTGGAACATCTCCGCCAAGAGTGGCAGAGGAAGAATGCTTAATCTGAACTGGAAAGGAGTGAGTTGTGAATCAAACCGTATTAATTACAGGAGCCGGGTCCGGGTTTGGTCTTGGAGCCTCTCTTGAATTGGCTCGTCGCGGCAATAACGTAATCGCAACCACGCAAATTGACTCTCAAATTACCGCAGTGAAGGTAGCGGCCGGGGCGGCGGGAGTGAAACTGCGAGTGGAAAGACTCGACGTTCGCGACCCCGCCGATCGTAAACGGGCCGAAGACTGGGACGTCGACGTGCTGGTGAATAACGCCGGTATCGGTGAGTCTGGACCTATCGCCGAGATTCCGGTGGATCTGGTTCGGGCGAATTTTGAAACGAATGTCTTTGGAGCCCTTGAACTCACCCAGGGACTGGTGAAGGGGATGCTCAAGAAGGGTGCGGGAAAGATTGTCAATATCTCGTCCATCGCCGGAAGAATCACCATCCCCTATGTTGGGCCTTATTGTATGACCAAGCATGCGCTGGAGGTCGTTTCTGAATCTCTGAGGGCTGAACTGGAACACCACAATATCAAGGTCGTTGTTATCGAGCCCGGGCCCTATGCCACAGGCTTTAACGAACTTCTGGTGAAGTCTAAGTACCGTTGGTTCAATGAGGACTCGCTGTTTGCCTGTGATGCTGAGTTAATCAAAAGCAATGAGGCCAATATTCTCAAGGATCAAATTGATTCAGGTCCCGTGGTTGCAGAAGACCCTGCTGGTCTGATCTCGTTGGTTGTTGATGTGGTCGAAGACCCTAGTCCTGCCTTTCGTTACTGTGCCCCGGAACAGTGGAATGAAAATGTTCGAAAGGTGATAATTGAGGATGCCAATAACAACCTGGGTAAGTATTAAAGAGGGACCCTGCTTGTTCGCAGCAAAGTCCGCAGGTAATTGAGTCCTTTTCAGGAGAGTTAACATGCACTTTGTACATCTGTTGCTTGGTGTCGGCTGTGAGATCTTTGCCGTCAGTTTTCTCAAGGCGAGTGAAGAGTTAAGCCGCTCTTGGCCGAGTGTTTTTGTGCTTGTAGGCTATGTGGCTGCCTTTTACTTTTTGACCTTGAGTTTACGTGTTCTGCCGATCGGAATCTCCTACGCTTTGTGGTCGGGGCTGGGGATCGTCGCAGCAGGGATTATCGGTCTGATCGTCTACAAGCAGAGGTTGGACTTGCCCGCGCTTGTCGGCATGGGAATGATTATCGGGGGCACGCTCGTCATCCACATATTTTCCGGTTCACTTGAGCATTGAGCGAAAGAGGAGACTCTAGCCATGGCAGGGAAGGTTAACAGGGTATTACATATCGAGCAGGGGAAAGCGGAAGTCGTCGAACGGCCTTATCCCAGGGTGAAAGAGGGTTTCGCTATCATCAAGGTGCATATTGCCCCGATCTGCACCGAGCAGAAACCATTCGATATTGGTTTCTATGAGTGGTACGAGCGAGCTGACCGTCTGGGGCATGAAGGGGTCGGTGAGATTGTCGAGCTTGGGCCCGGGGTAAGCGGTTTCAGTGTCGGTGATCGGGTCATTATCTATCAGGGTTGGGCCTGTGGCACCTGCTGGGTGTGCAGGCAGGGCTTGGGGGCGACCCACTGTATCAATTTCAAGGGCTATCAGGAGATCGAAGATCATAACGGCAGCGAATCGGGAGCCGGCGGTTTTTCCCAGTTTCGTCTGGCCCCGGTCAATATGCTTCAGAAGATTCCCGATGGTCTCGACTATAAATACGCCTCGGCCGCCAACTGTTTGATCGGCTGTACCTACACGGCGATTCAGGAGCACCAGATCCGTCCAGAGCACTATTGTCTGGTGACCGGGATCGGTTTTATCGGTTGCGCCACCATCGTTAATCTTAAATATCGTGGCGCCAAGGTGATTGTGCTGGGTCGGAGCCAGGGCCGGATGGAAATGGCAAGACAGTTCGGCGCCGACCTGATTGTCAATCCTGAAGATGCAGACTGGATGGATCAGGTTCGTGCTTTTACCCCCGACGGACGCGGTCCTGACTTCGCCTTCGAGTGCTCCGGTTACCCCTACTATCAGAAAAAATCGATCGATGTCCTGCGCCACTACGGCACGACTATCCTGCTCGGCTACGCCGCCCAAGAGACCGACATGACCCTGAATCTGCATACGGAAACGGATCTCTGCTGGTGTCACAAGAGTATTACCGCCAGTTTCGATGTGGCTTTCAGGGACCGTGGCGATCTGCTGGAGGTGCTGCAGGAGTCGTGGATGCAGGGTCAGATCGACCAGCTGGTGACCCATCAATTTCCCATGTCGCGGGCAACGGAGGCTTTTGAGACCATTCTGGCCAAGAAGGCCTGTAAGGTGCATCTTTTGCCCCAGTTTTAAGAAACAGGACCTTGTCTTGGTCTTTTCCGCCAGAAACTAGGTCTGAAATCCCCCTTACAATTCAGGGGGGATTTCAGACCCAGGAGCACACTCCCCTTGCTTGAACAACCTTAGTTTTACAAGTCTCTCTATCAACCAATTCTCCACTACTCCCTTTTGGGGAATGGTCGATCCTAGCCTCCTTTGTTACCTTCCCTATAACAACGTTTGAATCTTTCCTTTTGATAGTATTAGTAAAAGGAAAAAGATAAAGAATAGCGCTTTAATTGGTTGGAGGTTACCGCGTATGTCCATTGAAAAGAAGATGCAGAATAGATCGGGGCGACAGGCATTTGTCATTTTTACTTTACTGACTCTATTACTGTTGTCGTTCTTAACTGCTGGGACCGCCTGTGCTGAAAAGCTGTTTCAGTCGCATTCACCTCTTTTTGGCGTCCATTTTGTGACCGAAGAAGATGGTTGGGCCTGCGGGCGCTGGGGAACTATCTGGCATACGACCGACGGGGGTGAGACCTGGGCACAGCAGTCAAGCGGTACTACTTTGACTCTGAGTTCGATTTACTTTGTCGACAAGCAGACCGGATGGACTGTTGGCAACGGCGGCACGATTCTGCATACGGCAGATGGCGGAGCAACCTGGACCCCACAGGAGAGCCCCGTCGAATTCTTCCATATGGACGTCAAATTTGTAAATCAGCAGGAGGGTTGGATTGCCTCGGAAGAGACGCACATCCTGCACACCATTGATGCTGGACGTACCTGGGAAGTGCAGTTTTCTGATGAAGTTTATCGCTTGAAGTCAATTTCATTCGCGGATGCAAATCATGGCTGGGCCGTTGGTGAATATGGCTTTGTTTACGGCACGCAGGATGGTGGCAAGACCTGGAACCATCAAGCCGGAAAATGGGATTTCAATGAGGATACCGGTGAGATCGAGACGGGTGTCTTTTTATTCGAAGTTGTCGCCCTGGATGCTGATACCGCTTTGGCCGTCGGAGCCGATGGCGTTGTAACCCGTACCGAAGACGGCGGGAAGACATGGAGCAACTTGGATCACGGTTTTTCACCGGTTCGATTTTATAGCGCGGCCAAGGGTGAAAAGGACCTTCTGGTGATCGGTGGCGAAGGAGTCTTTCTCTTCTCGGAGGACAGGGGTGATTCGTGGAAACCGATCCGGTTTGATCCAGATATGCAGTACGGGTGGATCTACGGGTTTGCACACCTTAAGGGCGAGCGATTCGCTGCAGTAGGTGAAGAAGGTCGCATTTTTCTGGGTGACAAGTCTGAAATCTGGCAAAGAGTGAGCTATTAAGCGCTGCTGTTCGAATAGGGAGATATGACAATGTTGAAGGAACAGAATTTGAGTTTGGTCGATCGGTTTAGCCGATATTTGACGCAACACAGGCTAGGAACACTGGTTGTAGCGTTGATTGTGACCCTAATATTCGGTGTCGGGATTTTCAGGATCCAGGGTAAGGTTTTTCTGGAAGATATGTTGCCGCATGAGCATCCCTTCCTGAAAATTATTGCAACGTTTGCCGATGATTTTGGAACCGGCGGTTCCTGGACAGGGATTCTCGTCGAATCGAAAGACGGCGATATCTTTAATACGGAAACCCTGGATAAGGTCCTGCGTATAGACAGCGAAGTCTCTGGATTGCCGGAAACCTTCCGCACCCTGACATTTTCCCTCGGCAGCCGCTCTGCGCAGGTGGCCAAAGTAAGCGGCACCGGTGATATCGGTTTTGACCCGGTTCTGTTCCCCGATGCGCCAACGACTCCAGAAGAGATCGCCGCCTTGAAGGGGAACGTCTATTCAAATTCAGCCATGCGCCAGATTATCTCTGCTGGTGGCGAGGCGACCATTATTCAGACCGAATTTAAGCCTGACGTCACCTACGACCAGGCCTTCCTGCTGCTGAATCAGCTTGCAGACAAATACAGCGATGAGCATACGCAGATTCGTGCCGTCGGTTTTCCGGTGCTCATGGGCTGGATCTATAGTTATGGACCACAGATCATCAATGTGATGGCGGTGAGTACCGGTCTTATCGTTGTGTTGCTCTTCCTGATCTTTCGGAACTTCGTCGGCATGGCCGCCCCGGTCAGCTTCGGTTTGATCTCAACCATAATGGGACTCGGATATATCGGCTGGACCGGCATCAACTTCAGCCCGTTATTGTACGTGCTGGCGTTCCTGGTCGGATCGCGGGTGGTCAGTCATGCTGTTCAGATCACTCACCGCTACATGGAAGAGTATGCTGAGCACGGTACCAGGGAGACTGCCTGCTACGAAACCATGCGCCGGATGATAATTCCCAATTGGGCCGGGGTTTCGACCGATGGCATGGGCTTTTTGATTCTTATCCTGGTCAAGATCGCTCTGATGCAGCAGGTGGCGATTCTGATGAGTTTCTGGATGTTTACCGTCGCCCTCTGTGGTCCTTTGACGCCGATCATCTGCAGTTTTATGCCTCTCGGTAAAGCGGCGGCTGAGTACACTGAAAAGAGCGAGAGACTTTCACCGCTTGGCCGTTTATGCCAGGGCGCGGCAGCCTTCTCGATCAGCGGTTTCGGCAAGTACGTTGTAATCGCCATCTGCGGTTGTGGCTTTTTGTTTTCAGCCTGGCAGGCTGGCGGCCTGAAAATCGGCGACCCCACTCCGGGTTCTTCCCTTTTCTTCCCCGATCATCCATTTAATCAGACCGTCGGTTACGTCAATAACGCTTTCGGCACATCTTCGGACGATCTGATCCTCTATTACAGCGGCAAGGAGGAGAATGCGGTTTATGACCCGGCCGTACTGCAGACCTTAGCTCTGTTTGACCGTCATATGCGTGAGGCGTTGCCCGATATCTACAAATCGTCCGATTCCTTTATCAACGTTATGACAACGATCAATGGTCTGTTTCGTGATGGTGACGTGATCTTCGAAGAGCTTCCCTATCGTCAGGAAGAGGTGAATACTCTGATCGGTCTGGCGCGAGGCAATGTTCAGGTCTCCGTACAGCGACTCTACTTTGACAGCAAAATGCAGAAGACCAAGCTGACCATTTTCTTCACCGACCATACCTCGGACAACCTGAAGCGCATCCATGCGGCGGCTAAAGAGTTTTTCGTGAATACCCCGCAAAAAATCGATTCTGGTGAATTCCTGCTTGCCGGCGGCGCCGTCGGGATGGAGATCGCAATCAATGAAGAGATGAAGCGGACCCATACTATGGTCGATCTCATGGTGCTCGGGACCATCTTTATCATCTGCGGTCTATTCTATCGTTCGGTACTGGCCGGCATCATGCTTACCGCTCCCTTGATTCTCGGGAATCTGGTGGCCTTCTGTTACATGTCAATGAACGGAATCGGTCTCTCCATCAATACTCTGCCGGTAGCTGCGGTCGGTGTCGGTGTCGGTGTCGATTTTGCCATCTATATCTATAACCGCTGTATGGAGGAGTTCGATGCTCTCGAGATAGATGAAGAGAGTCTGCACCTGGCAACAGATCCGGAAGTCTGGAAAAACGTCATATTGAAGGCCGTACTTACCTCCGGTAAAGCCGTCTTTTTCACCGGTCTGACCATGGTTCTACCGATCCTGAGTTGGCTGGTGTTGTCGGATCTTAAATTCCAGGCACAAATGGGCATGTTCCTGGCGATGATTCTGACAACAAATGTTGTTCTGGCAATGACGCTGCATCCACTGATGCTCTATGTCATCAAGCCGCGTTTTATTTCAGGAATAAAAACAATCAAGCAAGTTTCCAGCAATTTAATCAAGGCAAACATCTAATGGGAAAGGGTAAAATGATGAAGAAAATGCGTATTGTTCGTTTTGTTGTTGTACTGCTAACAATCGGTTTTATGCTAAGCGGCACAGCTTGGGCCGCAGTATTTGATGTCGGAGGCAAGACATTAACCTTGATGGGGTTTGTATCCCAGACGGCTCAATTTGGTATCGATAGTGATTCTTATGATTCCAAGGGAGGGTTTAATACCGCCCTGACAAATATCCTGATAGAGGGAGATATCAGCCCTACAGAGGACCTGACTTTCTATGCGTCGGGAATGTTCTCGATCGATTGGGCCCATGAGATTCTCAATGATGATGCTGACTGGAACACACGTCGTTTTGATGAGTCGCGTGACGAGCTGTTTATCGATGATGAGTGGTGGCAGCTGTTAAAGGAAGCGCATGTGACCTGGAAACCAGAAAACTTCATGCTCCGCGTTGGTAAACAGCGTGTCAGCTGGGGTGAGATGGAGGTCTTCGCCGCCAATGACGTGATCAACCCGGTCGACTTGACCCGTGGTTTTGCCGATATCGAGCTGGAGACCCTGTTTATTCCAATCCCCTTGGTTCGTGCGCAGTATGACTCAGATATCTACACCGACTCGCTGTCAAATATGGGGATGCAGTTTATCTTTAACCCCAATGTCGATCATATCCCGAATGCCGGTTCCGCTTACGGCAATGATACCGCAGGTATCTGGTCGGCGGATGTTGTAGATGACATTGGCGGGATCAGGCTCGGTAATTACACGATCAATGCTGAGGAGCCCGATTCTTTTGATGCCGATTTCTTCGAGTATGGTCTCAAGGCGTATGCAACGATTAATGACAATACCCTGTTGTCGGTCATGGGCTTTTACGGTCGCCAGAACGCCCCGATCGGCGCCTTCAACTTTACCGATCTGAGCTTCCCGGCGGTTGATGATAAAGGGCGAGTTGTTGTCGACACGCTTGAGGATGGTTACTACGGTCGACAGAAGTTTGTTGGTTTTGCCCTGGCAACAGAGGTTCCGGCGAGTATCGATGCCCTTGGTGGTTTCCGGCCGATCTTTAGACTTGAGAGTCGATATGAGTTTGACAAACAGTATTGGGATGCTGGCTCGACTTTCGATTTCTTCGAGTCTGACACCATCGTTGTCGGTATGAATTCCGAGTACAAGGTCCGTCTGCCTTGGCAGCGCGGCTTTTTGACCCTGTTCGGTGAGGCCCAGTTCAATAAACTGACCGATCCTGCCGGTGATTTTTCAATGGACGATATGCAGCTCTTCCGTCCTGAAGAAGGTTGGTGGAACTTCTATGCCGCCGCCTGGACCACCTATAACCGCGGCAAGCTGACGCCGATGCTTGAATGGTACGCGATGAACGATGCCGAGGCATATATTACCTCGCCGAGTATTGCCTATACCTTCAATGAAAGATTGAGCATGAAAGTCAAGGCCAACTTCTTTGGCGGAAGTAAAATTCATAGCGATATGAACGATGGCGGTCTGGGTATGGACCACTTTGATAATGTGGTTTGTAAAGTCAGCTACAGTTTCTAACACTTGATTCTCATACAAGAGAAACGGTTTAAAGGAGAATAAAATGGAAAAGTTATTCAGTATATTAGTAGCAGCGATACTGACCGGATTGTTCCTGGTTTCACCGGTTATGGCAAAGAGCATCATTTCCAATCAGTATGAGAAGCACGAGCTCGTGAAATTAAAGAGTCTCTTCGACGATCCGCGTCCTTTCATGGACAATTTTGTTAAGCTGTCTGGCGAAGAGAATGTGAAGAAGTATAGTCACGATGTTGAAAAGGCCAAAAAAGCCTGGGCCGAGGTGATTGGTTTCACCGCTCCGGAAGTGGTCGGTAAGATTGCTCCGGAAATCAAACCCGGCAAGTATACCCTGGACGACAAAAGCAAATATCCTTTTGAGAAGCTGATGCCGAAAGTCATCTACGATCGCTTCGCGACACCCGTAGACACCGCCGGAAATTTCCCTGAGTTTGAGATAGTGCCGACTCGTCAGTATTTCCCTCATCTGAACGTGGCTAACTCCACCAAGGCGAATGATGGCTCCGCCAAGCTGGCGGCGGATGGTTATCTGGATTATGCGACGCTTAAGCCGGGTTACCCGTTTGCACGCCCGTCTGGTCCACAAAAAGCCGCTCAGGTTGTTTATAATAGCCTGGTCGAGTATCAGCATGTTCCCGACAATTTTGCCCAGGTAACAATAGCGACCGGCTTCAACAGTAACCTGAAAAAAGATTTTCAGGGATCTGGCAAATATTACCAGATTAAGCTCCAGAACCGTTCCAAAATGGCACCTCTAGGCGATTGGTACGATAAACGGGCTGAAAAAGCCGGCGAGCGGGCAGCCTACTACTACGAGGCAACCGAGCCACGCGATCTGTATGGCAACGCCTATGTCAATCTCAAATATGTTGACCCCAAGAAAAACAATAATTTCCTCTTCTACACGACCCTGACCCGCCGCGTGCGGAAAATGTCGAGCTCTGATCAACAGGATCAGTCAGTAGGTACCGATGTCGCTTTTGACGATATTCTCGGTCTCGACCAGAAGTACACCCCAGAGGTCTATCCTTATGAGAACAAAATCATTGAGGAGACGGAGATCCTGATCCCTGCCTATTCGCTGGATGGGGCAGAGTATGTCGATACCAAAAATGGAATGCAGGCCCGCAATATCCGTCTCGAACGTCGTCCAGTCTATGTCGTGGAGATGAATCAGACCAGTCCTAACTACATCTATTCCAAGCGGATTTGTTACATCGACCGCGAGACCAACGTGTTGCTTCTGGAAGAAATGTATGACCAGAAGGGACGGTTGTGGAGATCGATGCAGATCACCTGGATCTTCGTCCCTGAACTTGGCAATTTCAATTACTGGAATGCTTGGCAGTATGATCATCTCGACACTCACTCTACTCTAGATGCCGGTTATGAATGGTTGCCCCAGGACATGGATCGCAAGCAGTTTAGCCCAAAGAGATTGATGCGTCTGGTGAAGTAGAACCCTCAGAATACTCTGTGTCTGGCATGGATGCCCATCTGGACACTGACTGAGGAATATAGCATCTCCGATGATATTTTTAGGGTGGGCTGAATACAGCCCACCCTAAAAGTCCACCCTGTAACGGCCCGTTTTTTTGTAACCATTGTCTTTTTGGGACTAACTAAGTTGGGGTATTCACCTGGACGAAGATGGACCAGGACTTGTCATTTAAGAAAAGAGCGAGTTTTTTTTGAAGTATGCGTAACAATGTTACATGCGTAATAGGCTGATAAATATAAGATTTCAAGCATTGAGCAGTCTGTCGATAATGTAGTTACGTTGTTGTGTGAGAAGAACAACGAATCATAATAATTTTAAGCGCTTTGAGATTTATGTATCTCAGGAAGAAAGAACAGGAGAATTGTATGACAAGCTTGGTCGATTTAACCCGAGACGGCGTTGTCGCGGTCATTACCTTGAACAGTCCACCAGTGAATGCCCTCGGGGCGGCTCTACGACATGGGCTGCAAGAGAGGCTTGAAGAGGCAATTGCTGATGACAGTGTCACTGTCATCCTCATTACCTCCTCGTCCAGCCTGTTCAGCGCCGGCGCGGATATTAGTGAGTTTTCCGCAGGAAACTTCGCTGCAGAACCCTTCCTCCCGGTATTATTAAATCAAATTGAAGCCAGTCCCAAATTGATTGTAGCCGCGATTAACGGAGCAGCTTTCGGTGGAGGGCTAGAGGTTGCTCTTGCCTGTCACTACCGCATCGCTCTAGCCGGCGCCAAATTGGGGCTGCCGGAAGTGACTCTTGGCATTATTCCCGGTGCCGGTGGCACCCAGCGCCTGCCGCGGCTGGCCGGGCCCAAGACCGCAGTGGAGATGATCGCCTCCGGCAAACCGGTCTCTGCCAAACAGGCTCTGGCCTCAGGCATTGTTGACAGGTTACATGAGGGGGATGAGGATTTCCTTGCCGCTGCTGTCGTTTACGCCAATCAGTTGCTGGTCGAAAAGGCTCCCCTGCGTACTTGCGCCGATCTCACCGTGGACAGGTCAGATCTTCCTGATAACTACTTCAATGAGTTCCGCCAATCGATCGCCCGTAAGACCAAGGGCTATTACGCTCCAGAGCGCTGCATCCAGGCGGTCGAGGCCGCCTGCGCCCTACCACTGAAAGAGGGTCTCAAAAAAGAGGCCGAGCTCTTTCAGGAGTGCATGAATACTCCCGAGGCCCGCGCCCAGCAGCACATGTTCTTCGCCGAACGTCAGTGCGCGGGGATCCCGGATATCCCGAAGAACACCTCTCTACGTGAAATAAAGACGGTGGGGATTATCGGGGCTGGCACCATGGGCGGCGGCATCGCTATGAACTTCATAAATGCCGGAATTCCGGTCAGGTTGCTGGAGGTCAAACAGGATGCGTTGGACCGCGGTCTGGCGGCGATCCAGAAAAATTACGACATCAGTGTCAAGCGCGGCCGCTTTACTGCTGAACAGGTGGCAGAACGGATGGCGCTGTTACAGGGGACTCTTTCCTACCAGGACCTGGCCGATGTGGACCTGGTGATCGAGGCTGTTTTCGAAAACATGCAACTCAAGCAGCAGATCTTCGCCCAACTGGACGAGGTCTGCAAGCCGGGTGCGATTCTGGCCAGCAACACGTCGACTCTCGACGTAGATGCCATCGCTGCAGTCACCAAGCGGCCAGAGGACGTAATCGGCCTGCATTTCTTCAGCCCGGCCAACGTGATGCGCCTGCTGGAGATCGTGCGCGGCGAGAAGACCGCTGATGACGTGGTCCTGACCACCTTGAAAATGGCCCGTACTATCAACAAGATCGGTGTGGTAGTCGGGATTTGTTTCGGCTTCGTCGGTAACCGCATGCTCGAACCCTATATGCGCGAAGCGATGCGCCTAGTGCTGGAAGGCGCTACCCCCGAACAGGTGGACGGAGTCCTGACTAAATTCGGGCTGGCGATGGGTGTGCTCTCAATGATCGACCTGGCCGGGAATGATGTCAGCCACCTGGTGCGTGAATCCCACCGTGAAGATATCGCCCATGATCCCAGCTATCAGCTCATAAGTGACAAACTTTACGAACTGGGCCGTTACGGCCAGAAAACCGGTCGTGGTTTTTACATCTACGACGGGCGCGAAAAGCTCGCCGATTCAGAAGTGGATGAGATGGCCAAGCAGGTGGCAGCGGAACTCGGCATCACCCGGAGGAGCATCTCGGACGAGGAGATCTTCGAGCGCTGCATCTTCATGCTGATCAACGAGGGCGCCGACATCCTCAACGAAGGGATTGCGCTGCGCTCCAGCGACTGCGATATCGTCTGGGTCAACGGTTACGGCTTTCCGGCTTTCCGTGGTGGCCCCATGCAGTACGCTGATGAAATCGGTCTCGACAAGGTGCTGGAGAGCATCAACAGATACCGCACTCAGTTGGGAGACTACGGCACCATGTGGTTTAAGCCCTCGCCGCTGCTGGAAAGGCTAGTCGCCGAAGAGAAGAAATTCGGTGACATTTAAATAAATTATCAAACCCGCAGTTTAACGCAGCAGGTTCTTGTTAAGTCCGACGGACTCTTGGAAAAGGTGATCAGAATGAAAGACGCAGTAATAGTTTCCACCGCCCGCACCCCGATCGGTAAAGCGTTCCGTGGGGCCTTTAATAACACAAAGTCACCGACCCTGATGGGCCATGCAATCCGACACGCGGTTGATCGTGCCGGTATCGAGGGCGGCGAGGTCGACGACGTCATCATCGGTACCGTCTTGAGTGCCGGCACCGCCGGCATGAATATCGGCCGCCTTTCGGCCCTCGCCGCAGGACTGCCATATTCAGCCTCAGGCCAGACCATCGATCGCCAGTGTTCTTCCGGCCTGATGTCGATTGCGACTGCCGCGAAGCAGATCATCGTCGACGGTATGCAGGTCGTCGTGGCCGGGGGGCAGGATAATATCTCCTCCGTACAGAACAAATATTTTGAGTGGGCCTCGGCTGAAACAGACGACAATGTGATCAAACACGCCGAACATGCCTATATGCCGATGCTATATACCGCTGAAAATGTGGTGAAGAAATACGGCATCAGCCGCGAAGCCCAGGACCTGTATGCCCTGCAGTCACAACAGCGCACAGCCGCCGGTCAGGCTGCGGGTAAGTTCGATGACGAGATTGTTCCACTCACCACGGTCAAGGCCGTGATGAATAAGGAGACCAGAGAAGTCAGCTACCAGGAAGTCACTCTGACCAAAGATGAAGGGAACCGTCCTGAGACGACCCTGGAGAGTCTGCAAAGTCTGAAACCGGTCATCGAGGGCGGCACCATTACCGCCGGCAACGCCAGTCAGCTCTCTGATGCCGCCTCCGCCTGCGTCGTCATGGAACGCAAGTTGGCTGAACAGAGAGGTCTTGAACCCCTGGGTATCTACCGCGGCATGATGGTGGCGGGTAACGAACCCGAGGAGATGGGCATCGGCCCGATCTACGCTGTCCCAAAACTATTGAAACAGCACAGCCTGTCGATCAATGATATCGGCCTCTGGGAGTTGAATGAGGCCTTCGCCTGCCAGGCGCTTTACTGCCGTGACCGGCTTGAAATAGATCCGGATAAGTACAATGTCAACGGCGGTGGCGTCTCGATCGGCCACCCTTACGGCATGACCGGCGCCCGCCTGGTCAGTCACGCACTGATCGAAGGAAAGCGGCGTGGCGTCAAATACGTGGTGGTCACCATGTGTGTCGGTGGCGGCATGGGTGCGGCGGGACTGTTCGAGGTCGCTTAGTGCCAGGTACGGAACCCTAACATTCAAAAGTGAGAATTGAGATATGGCTATCCCATTCTTTGATCGACGCAATATGAACTTTGTGCTCAATGAGTTGCTCGAAGTAGAACATTTAACCAAGCATGACTATTACCAGGAGCATTCCACGGAGACCTTTGATGCGATCATCGAGGTGGCCGCGCAGATCGCGACGGAACATTTCCATTCCCACAACACGGAATCGGACAAGAATGAACCGGTGATGGTCGATGGGCAGGTGAAGATTATTCCCGAGGTGAAAGAAGCGATCCAGATCTTTGCCGAGGCTGGTTTCTTTGCTGGCCACCATTCCGAAGAATTGGGGGGGATCCAGCTGCCCTGGGTGGTCAACCAGGCCTGCTTTGCCATCTTTCAGGCCGCCAATATCGCTACAGTTGCCTACCCGTTTCTGACAATCGCGGCGGCCAATGTGATTGAGGCCTTCGGTTCGGAAGAACAGAAGAGTCGCTACCTGCCGCAGATGCTCGACGGGCGCTGTTTCGGCACCATGGCCTTGACCGAGCCGCAGGCTGGGTCCTCACTGTCAGATATTACAACCACAGCCGAGTCTATCTCGGAGGGACATTATCTGATCCGTGGGAACAAGATGTTTATTTCCGGCGGCGAACATGAATTATCTGAGAATATCGTCCATCTCGTGCTGGCGCGTATCAAGGGGGCGCCGGCCGGAGTCAAGGGGATCTCCCTGTTCCTGGTGCCGCGCTACCACGTCAATTCCGATGGCAGCCTCGGCGAACATAATGACGTGGCTCTTTCCGGACTGCTGCACAAGATGGGCTACCGCGGCACTACCTCTACCGCCCTGAATTTTGGGGAGAATGGTAACTGCGTTGGCTACCTGATCGGCGAGCCGCACAAGGGCTTGAACTACATGTTTCACATGATGAATGAGGCCCGGATCGGTGTAGGGATGGGCGCGGCTATGCTCGGCTATGCCGGTTATCTATATTCTCTCGACTACGCCCGCAACCGTCCCCAGGGCCGGCTGCCGGGCAATAAGGATCCGCAGGCCAAACAGGTCATGCTGGTGGAGCATGCCGATGTCCGGCGCATGCTGCTGCAACAAAAGGCCTACGTGGAAGGGGCCTATGCCCTGGGACTCTATGCGGCCTGGCTGGTCGATCAGCAGAAGAGTTCGCCCGATGAGCAGGTTCGCCGCGAGAGCGGTCTGCTCCTCGATATCCTCACGCCCATCGTGAAGGCCTGGCCTTCGGAATACTGTCTCGAGGCAAACAACCAGGCCATTCAGATACTGGGCGGCTACGGTTACACTCGCGAATACCCGGTGGAACAGTATTACCGCGACAATCGCCTCAATCCCATTCACGAAGGGACCAATGCCATTCAGGGGATCGATCTGCTGGGGCGCAAGGTCTCAATGTCCAATGGTGCGGCTTTTAAACTGTTACTCAAAGAAATCGCCGAAACAGTTGGACAGGCAAGCGATGAACCCTCACTTAATGCTTGGTCCCGAGAGTTACATCAGGCTCTGCTGCTGGTTGAGGAAACCACCGCAGCACTTCAGGAAGCACAAGAGCAGGCAGGCGTTGAAGCCTATCTTGCCAACGCATCTGTGTATCTGGGGATGCTGGGACACGTGATCATCGCCTGGATGTGGCTGCGCCAGGGGTTGGTCGCAAACGGACAACTGG
Organism: Deltaproteobacteria bacterium; assembly: GCA_024280485.1. Lineage (GTDB taxonomy): Bacteria > Desulfobacterota > Desulfuromonadia > Desulfuromonadales > Geopsychrobacteraceae > Geopsychrobacter. The sequence goes on along the minus strand of JAJRQB010000117.1, from coordinate 78,311 downwards.
AGACGGCTTCTGAGGCGGATAGAGATTTCTATCGTGGCAAGCTACAGGCTTGCCGCTATTTCTTCAGATGGGAACTGCCCAAGATCGAGGCCCAGAGCCGGATTCTCAGGGAGATGGATCCTACCTGCCTGGACATGCAGGACGAGTGGTTTTAAGGGAAATTTGCAGGAGCGATTTCGAAGGAGACTGGCATATGAGTGTTAAAAGTTTACTGGACCTTAGGGGACAGGTTGCCCTGATCACCGGAGGCTCCCGTGGTCTTGGCTTGCAGATCGCCGCAGGATTGGGGGAGATGGGGGCCAGGCTGGTCATCACCGCGCGCAAGGCTGACGAGTTGGAGAAAGCTGCAGGACTTCTTCTTCAGCAGGGGATAGAGGTCCTCCCCCTAGTCTGTGACCTTTCCGATACGGCCGCAGTCACACCGATGGTTGAGCAGGTGCTGAAAACCTGGGGTCAGATCGACATCCTGGTCAACAATGCCGGAACCACATGGGGAGCGCCCGCCGAGGAACACCCTTTGGATGCCTGGCAGAAGGTCATCAATCTGAACCTGACCGGAGCCTTTCTGGTCACCCAGGCGGTCGGGAAACTTTCCATGATCCCATGCCGACGGGGACGAATCATCAACATCGCTTCGGTCGCCGGCTTGCTGGGTAACGATCCTCAGGTGATGTCTACTCTGGCCTATAACACCAGCAAGGGCGGGATGGTAAATATGACCCGGGCTCTGGCTGCGGAATGGGCGCAGTATCAGATTACTGTCAATGCGATTGCGCCGGGTTTCTTCCCGACCAGGATGACCAAAGGGACCATCGAACGGGTCGGTTGTCCGCTGGGGCGGGCCGGCGGCGAAGAGGATCTGAAGGGGGTTGCCGTACTATTGGCCTCAGATGCTTCGGCGTACATAACCGGCCAGGTTATCGCAGTAGATGGCGGAATGACTATTGTCTGAAACGCAAGTTCAAGACATCAGGCTGCATGAGCGAAACTACCGGGTCCGTTCATATGAGGTCGATTTCCAGGGCCAGTTGCAGCCGGTAGCGATCCTCAATTACCTGCAGGATATGGCGAGTGAGCACGCGGCCATGCTCGGATTTTCGGTAGCCGGACTGCTACGCAATAATCTGACCTGGGTCCTGCAGCGGTCGCGGACCCGGATACTCCGCTATCCCGCGAGCGGTGAATCGATCCAAGTGCAAACCTGGCCCTCGGGCAGAGACGGGTTGTTCGCCCTGCGGGACTTTGAAGCCCGTGATCAAAACAATCAGTTGCTTCTGCAGGCCAGCAGCTCCTGGGTCCTGCTCAACCTGAAAAGCATGCGTCCGGCCAGGTTGGATGTGACGCTGCCGGGATATCCTTGCTTAGAGCGGCAGGCGCTTGCCCCTGCTTCCAGGTCTCTCCCGGAAATGGATGAAGCGGACATTGAAATAGACTTCAGGGTGCGTCTGGCTGATCTTGATATCAACCAGCATGTGAACAACACTATCTACGCCGGTTGGGCTCTGGAAGCGGTCCCGGAAGCGATCAGCAAAGAGTATCGACCGGCAGAATTTGAGATTGTCTATAAGGTGGCGGCCTATCACGGTGAGCAGATCCTCTCATGCAGCAAACTGCTCGAGACTGGCGAAGCGCCGGTTCTCCTGCATCAGTTGATTAACCGGGAAAATGGCGCAGAGCTGACCCGACTGAAAACTCGTTGGCAAAAGCGAAGCTGAACGCGAAAGACGGTTTTTTCGGAATTCGCTGCCGCAAGAGTTGATCCGCGGAGCAATTATTTACAGGAGTGGGAGCATGGCACTTAAAAACAGCAAGGAATATATCGCCTCTATCGAAGCATTGGGGCTTGAAGCACAGGTGATGGGCAAAAAGGTCGGCAATCATACGCAGCATCCGATGATCAGGCCCTCGTTGCAGGCGGTCGCGATTACGTTTGATGGTCCGCATGACGAGGATCCAGAGCTTCGTAAGCTGTTTAGGGTTAAGTCGTCCCTCACCGGTGAAGAGATCAACCGCTTTACCCATCTACATCAGAGCACCGAAGACTTGATCGACAAGGTTAAGATGCAGCGTCATTACGGCAGTCAGACCGGTTGCTGTTTCCAGCGCTGCGTCGGTATGGATGCCGCTAACGCCGCTTTCAGTGTTACCTACGAGTGTGACCAGAAGCATGGCACTGTTTACCATGAGCGCTTTCGTCAGTTCTGGCAGAGGGTGCAGAGTGAAGATCTGGTGGTGGATGGAGCGATGACCGATCCCAAGGGGGACCGCGGCAAGCGGCCCGGTGAACAGGCCGACCCCGATCAATACCTGCGGGTCGTTGAGCGGAGAGATGATGGCATTGTGGTTCGCGGCGCCAAACTTCATCAGACCGGCATGCTCAATTCTCACGAAATGATCGTCATGCCGACCCTGACTATGCGCCCAGGCGAGGAGGAATATGCTGTCTGCTTTGCCTTGCCGACCGACAGTGAGGGGCTTCATTACATCTACGGTCGTCAGGCGAGTGATACGCGCAAGGTGGAGGACCAGCCTATCGACGTGGGAAACTCCTGCTTCGGCGGACAGGAAGTGATGACCATTTTTGATGATGTGTTTGTGCCGACAGAGCGTATTTTCATGGATGGTGAGGTCGAGTTTTCCGGCCAGTTGGTGGAGCGGTTTGCCTCCTATCACCGCCAGAGTTACGGCGGCTGCAAGTCTGGGGTTGGCGATATCCTCATCGGTGCCACGGCGTTGATCGCCAAGATGAACGGTGTCGATAAGGCCTCACACGTGCGCGACAAGATCGTCGAGATGATCCATCTCAACGAGACCCTGTTCGCCTGCGGCATCGCCTGTTCGTCTCAGGGGTACCAACGCCCAGCCGGAAATTACGAGATCGATTCGCTGCTGGCTAATGTCTGTAAGCTGAATGTTACGCGCTTCCCCTATGAGTTGGCCCGTCTGGCAACCGATCTGGCTGGGGGCCTGATTGGTACCCTGCCGGCGGCCAAGGACCTTGATGATCCGGTGACCGGACCCTACATCCGCAAGTATCTGACAGCGGTTGAGGGAGTAGACCCAATCGATCGAATGAAGGTCTTGCGTCTGATCGAGAATCTGGTGGTCGGTGCCGGTTCGGTCGCCTATCTTGTCGAGTCGATGCACGGGGCGGGTCCACCGATGGCGCAACGGATTATGATTGCTCGCCAGGCTCAATTGGATCGAAAGATTGAAAAGGTCGAAAGCCTATTGGGTTTGTAATGATTATCACGACGTCGGGTTAGTCGATGCGGGAGAGGGATATTTATTTTCAGAGATGATTGCCCCTGTTCCGGATTCGCTCTAGACTGACTGGTATCTAGATTCCTCAACAGGGTCGAATTTCTACCGCGAAGCGACGTGAATAATGAATTCAGTTAATATGAAATCGGATGTTTATCTACGCCTTGAACAGGCTGTTTTGGAAAATTTTTCGACCTCCGATTTTCATAAGGTCAGCATGCGTGCTATTGCCAAGCAGGCTGGTATCAGTTTCGCGACTATTTACGGTCAGTACGAGTGTAAGGAGAGATTGCTGTTCGATTTCATTGATGACTGGCTTGCCGATCTGACTGAAAGGATGACCGATCACCTGCAGGGGATTGCGGATTTAAAGGAAAAGTTGAGAAAAGTATTCTGGGTACAGCTCGATTTTTGGGAGAGGAATCCCGCCAAGGCGAAGATCCTCTTCATGACCCTGCCACGGAAGACCTGGCTCGAGGATAAGACCTTTCCGCAGGAGAAGATGATCGATATCTTTCTCGATGTCCTCAGGCAAGGGCAGGAAGAGGGTGGCCTGAAGTCGGAGGTGCGGACCTCGATGTTTGTCGACGTCATGTACGGGATCATCATGCATAGTTTCTGTATGTGGGTCTACCGCCAGCAGGAGTATAGTCTGGCCGGGCAAATCGATACCCTGTTCGAGATATTCTGGGACGGGGTCTCTTCTCCTAGATGATTTCTGACTGTCTGCTGTGTAAGTCTGGTGGACATGAAGTCCCGTGTAGGTAATCCCATTTCTTGCTTAAGCTGGGTGGTAAAGGGCGGTGTTCACCTTACATGAATCTCTATTGCTGGCGATTACCATCGTCTGAAGTGGATCGACAGACAAACCTGCTTGTCGAGATGTTCGATAGGGCTCTGCAAAACATTGCAGGGCTCTTTTTAATTTATAGGAATAAATTTATAGGAATACTATAGGCATAAACGATTTCACTACACCTGAGTGCAAGTATGGTTTTGTCAAATCTTTGATAGAGTTGAACTGCAGGTAGTTGGCGGGCAGGTGGTTTTCAGCAGGGGGGATAGCGAGTCAAAAGCAATGGGTGAAAGACGTAGGTTCTTATTGTTGATTTTCATCATGACAGCTGTCGCTCTCTGTGCATCAGGGCTCTCACTGTTCGCTCTGTACCAAACGGCCTTTGAAGAGAAACGAATAGAGCTGCTTGATATCGCTAAAAGCCAGGCTCGAATGATAGAGGCGATGGCTCATTTCAACCGCAACTATGTTGACGAAGATATCCCCGGTCGACTCATGGCTCGAACCATTGATGAGATCGCCGATGCCCATGACAGCTTGCGGGGGTTTGGCAGGAGCGGGGAGTTCAGCCTGGGTAAACAGGAGAGAGACGAGATCGTTTTTCTCTTGAAACACCGCAACCTCCCTGCCGAACATCCCGAGCCGCTCCCAATCTCTTCCCTTCCGGATGCGCCTATGCGGCGCGCACTTGCTGGCGAATCAGGAACTCTCATCGGTCTCGACTACCGAGGGGAGAGGGTGCTGTTAGCCTTTGAGCCGGTGGCTGTTCTCAACCTCGGCCTGGTCGCTAAAATTGATCTGCAGGAGATTCGGGCACCATTTATCCGGGCCAGTTGGCTGGCTGCTGCTGCCACCATGGTTCTGGTTGTGTTAGGAGCCGCTTTCTTTCTGCGGATCGGCAATCCAATGTTGAGGCGTTTGCATGAGAGTGAAGTCCGATACCGCAACATCTTCGATGGTTCGCCCAACGGGGTTCTCCTGCAGGGAGAACTGGTTGAGGATTGCAACGAGCAGGCCTGTAACCTCTGTCAACTGGAACGGGCCGAAATCGTCGGACGTCCGTTTGCGGAAATACTTTCAGCCGATCCTGAGACGCGCAGTCTGATCGAGAGTCATCTGGCAATGGCTTTGGACGGGCAGCCGCAATCCTTCCAGTTAGCTATTCAACGGCAGGGTACCAACTCTGTTGATATTGATCTCCTGATGAAGGCTGTAGATGTAGGTGAACGGAGAATTGCCCTGATCATTATGAGCGATATCAGTGAACGGATGCACGCGCTTGATTCCTTACGCGAACGGAATGTCTTCATTGAGACGATCATGGATAATCTGCCGATCGGCCTCTCCGTAGAAGCCGCAGACAACCACAAATATCTGTACGCCAACCGCAAGGTGGAGGAAATCCTCGGCTGGCCGAGACAGGAACTTTGGCTTAGCCTTGAGCACTTTTGGGAGCTGCTCTATCCCGATCCTGAACTACGTAAGTATTATTTCGACAAAATTTATGGCGATATCAAGCAGGGCGATGCGTCAAAAATGATTTGGGAGGTGCCGATTGTTAAAGGGAATGGCGATGAGGCAACTCTGCTGATAAACGGCATTCCGATGCTGGACAAGAATTTGATGATCATTACACTGCAGGATATCACCGAGCGCAAACGGGCGGAGAAACTCCAGGCTCAACTAGAATTGGCAGCCGAAGTTCAGTCAAAACTCTTACCGCATAAAGAGCTGGAGGTTCCGGGGTTTGAATTCGCGGCCTGGTGTCAGCCCGCCTACCATGTTGGTGGCGATTTCTATGACTGGCAGAGACTCGCCTCGGGGGCCGTGTCTTTCACTCTGGGTGATGTCATGGGGAAGGGGATGCCCGCCTCAATGTTGATGGCGACGGTTCGCGCAACCCTGCGAGCAGTGTCACAGGAACACCCCCCTGCGCTAGCCCTGAAACTGGCCGATCAGGCTATCCGTCAGGATCTAGATCGCTCAGACAGTTTTGTTACCCTTTTCCATGCGCAGTTGGAGGTGGCAACCCGGCGTCTGACCTTTGTCGATTGCGGTCATGGTTGGGTGTTCTGTCGGCGGTCGAATGGTCAAGTTGATGAACTGAGTCCGAGGGGATTGCCTTTAGGCGTTCCTTCTGTGGATGAATATCAGGAGGGTGGACTGGTCCTGAACGGCGGTGATGCACTAGTGCTCTACAGTGATGGTCTAGTCGACGCCTTCCCGGACGAGCCACCGGGTGCAGAATTTTTCGCTACGAAAATTGAAGGAAGTACAACCGCCAAGGAAATCGTTGACCGGTTGGTGGCTTTGGTTCCCAAAGATAATCCACTGCCGGATGACCTGACGATTCTTGTGGTTCGATGTAAGGAATGATCAATAGTCAAGGGATATAAGGCTGTCATAGAGTTTGTTTCACCAGAAGGGAAGGCATAAGGTTTGTTTCGAATTTGTAATAAAGTTTCTTTCGCCGTCCACCAAGGAGGACCCCACTAAAGGTAGGACTATATACAACGTCGCATAATGGTTAAAGTATAACGATAACAAGTGGTTAGAAAATACAGCTCCCCCACACCCCGAACGAGTTTTCTTCTTCCTAAATCGCCCCTCAGATCTCAAAACGGACGTAATAAGGTCATGGGTAGCCCAGGGGCTGTTTCTCTTTTTCATGGCCGCGTTAGTTTGCTTAACGGCCTCATTTCGAGGGAGGCCATGGCGGGTAAATTCATCGAACAGGGAGCAGACTTCTGTGCGGTATTCCTCCTGGAGCTTCCGCCGCCGTTCAACCTCTTGCGGGTCCAGTGAGCGGTTCGAACTGGTGGCATGTCCTGCCTTGATATCGATCTGACGGAAGAAGCCATGCAGGGAGCGCAACAGGGTCATGAATGCCCTGGTCATTCCTTCAGGCATGACAACGGATAGGCAAACGGAAAGTCCTTCTTCAGCGGATCAAAAGAACGGTTGATCTCGCGTAAAGTCCGGTCAATATCCGCCGACAGACGAGAAGAAGAGGGCGGTTCACCTGCCATCAGAATCCATTGAGGGAGATTGAAGGCATGGTCTGGTTACTTTGCCGACCGTAAACTTTTTGGTCATCGAGGAACCGTGTTAACAGTGTCCGGACAACGAAAGAGACAGGCAACCCCTCATTTTCGGCGTAGCACTCAAGCTCAGAGAGCTGCTTGCCGTTGAGGCGGAATGTGATCTTCTTTTCTAGATTTGAACTGTTTTTTGCCATACAAAAACCTCCGTTGCCTGGTCGGGTCGATATGACCTAAAGTCATACTGAGGTCACATTTGGATGTGACTTAAAGTCATACGAAAGGGCCTGTTTTCTTGTCCGACAATGTCCGACACACCTAAAAGGACATCAAAGCCAGAAGGGGAGCGGCCTAGAAGGTGGTTTTAGCCGTGAACTTCAGTGACAAAATTGGCACAAAAGGGAGGTATTACTAATACCTCCCTTTGTTTCAGATCTGCTGCCCCTAGCACCCGCTGCGCAGGCGGCAAGGGCAACATATCTAACTCGTAAGATAACCTGTGGCATTATCTCAGCTTAGATCACGATAAACAGAGGATAGCTTCTTTAGTAATTCATCCTTCTTAGCTTCAAGAGTCTTTAAGTCTAATGCTTCAATACTGAGCTCACATTTATTATTATTTGCATCAACAAAATGAGTAATAATGTCATTTACTGAATTTACATATTTAACAATTAAGCTATGTAAAGCACTATCATCCATAAGAAATGAAAAAAGTAGCAACTCGTTCTTTATATTGAGTATTTTAAAATTAGAGATCTTGATATCTTTAAGTCGCGAAAAATCTCCATTCTTTTTAACCTCATAGTGTTCACCTGCAATTACCATGAAATCATTAAGCTCCGTTTTAAGGCTTAGAACTTTCTCCATCGCCAATTTTATGTCTTCCAGGTCATTATATTTTTTAGTTTTACTATTTTCATAGTCATGTTCAAGCTGTTTAGTTTTATATGCCGCATTACCAGCAACTTTAGCTCCACCGATACCAGCAATTATACCGGCAAATGCTCCTAACCCAACTTTCACAAAATCACTCTTAAGCCTCAGAGCTTGAACAGCTAATTCATAAATCTGATCTGGTGTCATGCCTGCCTGATCTGGTGTCACTGCCATTTCTTATCTCCATGGTCGATTTGTAGTTGAAGGGGATGACCTAAGTTGCCACCAGGACCACCAACCTATGGACAGCTAATCGCTTCAGCCTCACGGCTGCGCTCATACCTGACCACAGGCCGCTGACCAGTGCTTACACACCGGAATTGTCCTGGCGGCTTACCGATCGCAATGCGATCAATTCAGAATCAAAATCAAAATAGGGTCAAAATGTAAGGATTGGGGAGAGGTGGGTTACCGTAATCGCGACCTATGTAACGTCGCATAATGTATAGAGTGCTGAGTGGGACCTTATACATAAATGGTCGGAGAGTGCTGGATACACTCCCCGATAGCCGCTTGGGGGAAATGGTAAGTTTAATACTGCCAGTAAGGGCAGGGAAGGGGTGTTGACGCTTCCAAGTTTCCGTAATACAATCACAAAAATCCCCTGAAACTTTAGACGGTTGAGGTCGGATTTGAATTGAAGCCCCGGAGTTGCCGTTCTGGGGTTTCGCCTTTTCTAGCCTCTCAGAATTGCCGTTCTGGGGGGCTTTTGTTTCTAATGTAAATACCAAATAGTGGTTATTGCCGTTACCATTACTGGTACATGATTCTAATATTTCAGATCGTAGTATCAACTATCATTGGAGTCAATCACCAGTAGGTAAATTGAAGAGTTCCAGTTGTGGAGATACTCCGTATTTTTCAATATCCTTGATAGTGTCTGACATGAATTTCTGTACCAGCATCGAAACAGCCGACTTAGGATATCCATGTGCTACGACTTCATCCTGAAATTTAGAAAAAATATCTTCATCAATGGTCAATGCAACTCGTTTTCTAGACATAGTATGCTCCGTTTGTGTGCAGTAAGTGTAACACTTCTATCACGTAGGTGAATCAGTAGTCAACCGAAAAGAGGGAATGTGGAATTTGCGCCCCTGTGTCACAGGTCGGGGCGTTGAATCCGCTGGCCCACAAGCAAACGGAAATAAAACGATCCCCTTGGAGGCCCCGAGCAAGAATGCTCGTTGCTGGCCCTCCAGGGGGATCTATTTCCTTCTGCGCTGGCGCTTGCTTGCCTATGGATCAGCTAGCAGTAACTTGACGTAGAATAGTGTAGAGACAGTCATTAATAATTTGAGTTTGTGTTAAATGTGAATGAGTTTGAAGAACCGTTTGCAGCATTGCATCTACATCAGCACGCAACCGAACCGATGTAGGGAAAGTAAAATGATTCGCCTTTTTTTGATGTTTCCAAATTTCGTTTAGATCGTTCATATGAGCCTCCTGAGAGTTAATTATCTGCTGATCGGTAAACCTTTAAATCAATATTGCAATTTTGATTTAAATTTAGTCTTGTGATTGACAGGACTTACAGAGTTCAGAACGGTGAATATTCTCTGTCGGAGTCAAACTGTATGTCGGTCCTAATGACCTGATTTTGATCTCCGGCCAACCAGACGTGTGTAAGAAACCCCGAAGAGCGGTTGAAAGTTTTCGAGTGTCCTGGAGATGAATTGCAGTCTTTATCTCGTGGTACCAGTGTTCTTCTTTGCAAGTTTGGATAACTCGGCAGTTTTCCATTGTTTTTCTCCTGAACGTGGGCGAGTAATCGCCTGAAAATGGGTGCACCTGTGAGAACTGAGGTTGATCGAGAGGTATTACGGAACCATGAGCGGCGGGAGATCTTCTCGTGATAGCGGCCAAGATGGCGGGTTATATAAGTCAGGCCGTCAGTGTCTTGAGTGACTTCTCCAGTATCAAAATCGGCATCTAATAGGGTGATATCTCGAAGCTGTTCTGGATCGACTGAGACAGAAGGGGGAACCAATCCACGGGAATTACCCCAGAAGCGTCCAGTGTTGCGGAATCCTTCCGGAACAATCTTCTGATGTTGTTTGTCCAGGTACTTGCAGATATAGGAACCAGAACCCATGTTCCACGGAATCAGAGCCGATTGGCCGTTTCTTTCAACTCGGTCTGTATGCCACCAGCGGTGTAATTCTGAATCAGGGTCAGCAATCCGATTCCATGTTGTGCCGAGCCATTGGCGCAGATCGTCCGAGGCGGGCAGGGTGAGGAAGATATGAAAATGGGGAGCGTTGCGAGTCTGGAACTCCAAGGCCCAGAGGTAGCCAGCTGCGGGGAACTTGCGACGAATGGCATCAAATAAATTGTTTAGTTGACGTTTTGCTACACGACCGTCTATTGGCCAGTAATCGGCATAGGTAGCGCAGAACTGAGAAATCAGAGGTTGACCGGAATTGATAGCAGTTTCACGAAGTCGACGCTGTGACTTAGTAGAAAATCCTTTAATCTCTGTACTTGAACGATCTGGAGCCGTAGGAAGAGCACCATAAAAAGGACGTTTAAAGCGAATAGTCTTTGGTAAGAGTTCAATAGACAAAACCTCAGAGCGATGAGATATGGGAGAGGAAACAAGAGGGCCGCTCTCCGAATCCGCTGGCTCGGCAATAGCCGATACCGTCGCGGTTCCGGTCGCTTGCTCCAGAGGGCCACTCACGATTGCCTCCGAGGTCTGCCAGACTGACCACGCCGACCAGCAGCAACGAGGGACGATCTAACGAGTTCGGGAGCTCGCCAAGGATGTTTCTCAGAGCGGAGATCAGCACAGATCTGTTTGATAGCTGACTTGCGATCTAAGCCTTGCGAGAGGTAGCGGTCATAGAGTTCAACGAGGCGAGAGCGGTACTCAGCAATATTTCGCTGTGCTTCAATCGCACGTTTTTCTAGAGATGCCTGAGACTGAGATTGAGCAATCTTGGCTTTGCGGTTGGTGTACTGGAAGAAACCAGAGAGAGAGTCGAGCAGTCGGACGTAGTGAAGGAAGAGATCAGAAGGAAGTGTAACGGTTACTTTTATCTGACCATCATCAGAAGGAGATACCTTGAGATCTTTGATCAGAGTAGTAAAGAGTGAGGTCACAGGAGGACCCCACTACAGGGATGGTTATATCTAACGTCGCATAATGTATATTATGTAAACTAGAATGCATATAAAATCAAATATGACAACCTATCCAATAGTAGCAAGGTCAAGACGACCACCCCAGCGCTTTAAAAGTTCCTTTTTAACCGAAATCGAATCATTGTCCTTTAGGTAGTTTGTCGATTCTGCATACTTGAAGGCATCTTGTCTTGCTTGCTCAAGGATGGAGCCATCCCTGAGTATGCTGGCTACGCGAAAATCTGGAATCCCTGATTGCCTGGTACCTAGGAATTCACCCGGCCCACGAATTTCGAGGTCGGCTTCTGAGATTCGAAAGCCATCATTGGTATCGACCATCACCTTAAGTCTGCGTCTGGCCTCGTCACTGTAGTGATCAGAAGAAATCAAAAAACAAAAGCTCTCATCGCCGCCACGCCCTACGCGTCCTCGTAGCTGATGCAATTGCGCCAAACCAAAACGATCGGCATGCTCAACGATCATGATTGTCGCGTTAGCAACGTCGACCCCAACCTCAATAACGGTTGTCGCTACCAGGATATCAATCTGGTGGTTTCTGAAGCTGTTCATCACCGCATCTTTGTCGGCTTGCTTTATGCGTCCATGCAAAAGTCCAATGCGCGCTTGTGGAAAATGTTCTGCCAGTGCTGCCGAGGCTTCGGTTGCTGCAAGCAAATCTGAATTTTCAGTCTCTTCAACCAAGGGGTAAACAATATATGCCTGGTGCCCAAGGATTAATTGTTGTTGTAGTGCACGATAGGCGGAACTACGATTTTTGCCAGAGTAATGAGCTGTTTTTACGGGTTTTCTTCCTGGGGGTAACTCATCTATCACGGACAATGAAAGGTCGCCATATAGTGTCATAGAGAGTGTGCGTGGGATCGGAGTTGCAGTCATAACGAGAATATCGGGATTATTACCCTTCTGTTTAAGCACTGCACGCTGTTTGACGCCAAAACGGTGCTGTTCATCAACGATACCCAACCCTAGTTTCTTAAATTCGACCCCTGCTTGTAAAACGGCATGGGTTCCGACCAGCAGATGAATGTCGCCCGCCTCAAGGTCTGCGAGGATACGCTTTTTATCTCCAGCGGAGGTGCCACTGCGCAAAAGTTCACAGCGTAACCCCAGTTTCTTAAGCCATTGGCTGAATGTTGCATAGTGCTGTTCAGCGAGAATTTCAGTTGGGGCAACAACTGCAACCTGAGTCTGGTTTTCGATAGCAATCAGTGCAGCCATCAACGCAACGATGGTTTTTCCGCTACCAACATCACCTTGAATCAGTCGGTGCATCGGCGCCAGAGACATCATGTCAACTTTGATTTCACCTAAAACCCGACGCTGGGCATCGGTCAAGCGAAACGGTAGGATTTTGGTGAGCGGTTTTGTATAGAGGTGCTCGACCTTGAAGGCAATCCCTTTTGCTAACTCGACACCATGCCGTTTTAAGGCAAGTCCCAGTTCAAGAAAAAAGAATTCATCATAGACAATGCTACGTCGTGCCTTGTCTGTCCCCAGTTCCAATTGTTGTAATGAGGCATCAGCTTCTGGCCAATGAGAGTCTAAGAGAGCATTTGCCAGTGGTAGAAAATTGTATTTTTTTAAAATGTGATCAGGCAGGCTTGAATTTATATAAACTGCATATTTCTTGACTAATTCAAACCATATTTTGCGGATTCGGTACTGTGACAACCCATCGGTCAAAGAATAAACGGGGAGAATTCGTCCAAACTTCAATGGATCCTTGCGCAATATTACGGTCGGATCCCCTCCTGCTGGAAGTAGTTCCGCATCAGGATGGTGTATTTCTTTGTGAATACCAAAACTTTTAATTTCACCAATGAAAACTGATTGTTGGCCGACAGAGAAGCGTTTCTCGAGCCATTTCTTTCGATAGTTGAACCATTTGAGCGAAATACGGCCTGTGTCATCGCCAACAATCAACTCAAAGATACGGCGGTTACTCCGACTGGTACGGGTCTCCCCTGCGGCTAAAACTCTGGCGCAAAAAACTTCTTGTCGACCGGTCTGTAACTGAGAAATTGTGCGAAACTGACGTCTGTCTTCGTAACGTAAAGGAAGGTGATAGAGAGCGTCTTCTATAGAGTTGAGCCCCAATTTTCGCAACTGTTCCTGCAGTTTGGGGCCAACTCCTGAAGCCTGATCCAGACCGATCTGGTCCAGAGAGTTGAGATCAGGGGAGTTTTTGGGCATCTGCCCTCCCCCTCTTTATTCGGTAAAGAGTCCGTTAAGGGCGGTCAGGATGTCTTCAACGTCAAGACCGTGAGCCATGGCACCTTGTTCGAGGGTTTCATTCATGGCACCCATGCAACCGACACAACCGAGATTGAACTCGCCTAATACCCCGGCGACGCGTGAATCGAGTTGCAGAATCTGGTGAAAAGTCATGTCTCGAGTAATTTTTGCACTCATTTTTATCTCCATAAATTAGCTATCGATTGCTTTAATTCTCACAAAATAACTTGGAAAAAGCAAGTAGGCTATATTGCGTAGTCAGGAATATTCGATGTTCGTAATTTCATAGACCCTCACACCTGAAGGGACTGTAATACTGATTTCTTCATCGACTTCATGGCCAATTAGGGCGCGGCCTACTGGTGACGTATTCGAAATCTTACCATCTTTAATTTCGGCTTCATCTTCGCCGACAATCTGATAGGTCACCTCAGCGTCGGTGTCGATGTCAACGATGGTCACTTTTGCACCAAATACTACCTTTTCAGTGTTGATCTCGGCCGGGTTGATGACTTGTGCACGAGCGATTTTGTCATTCAGTTCTTTGATCCGCCCTTCAACAAACCCCTGCTTGTTTTTAGCTGCATCATATTCAGCGTTTTCAGACAGGTCGCCATGGGCCCTTGCTTCGGCAATATCCTGAACTACTTTAGGTCGTTCAATCCGTACAAGATTCTTCAATTCCTCTTGCAGACGGGCATATCCATCTGTAGTCACTGGAAGTGAGCCGCTCATATTCTGCTCCTTGAAAAAAAACGGCGGGCGGGGAAAATCCCGCCCGTCGTTAGATAACGATATTGTTTGTAAAGGTGTTTGATTCTTACGATGTTGAATAATACTCCTGCAACGGGGTAACGTCAAGAGTTTCCCGTTTCATGGCCAGCAAACCATCAGTGACCGCTCGAATTCCAGCAACAGTTGTGTAGTAGGCTACTTCGTGCATCAGCGCTGAGCGCCGTATCGAATAGGAGTCCGCAACCGACTGTGCACCAAGGGTGGTGTTGAAGACCATGCAGATCTCTTTACTCTTAATTGCATCTTCGCAATGTGGCCGGCCTTCCTTAACCTTATTGATAACTTCTATTGCTATGCCTTGCTCCTGAAAGTAGGTAGCGGTACCTCGAGTTGCAACAAAACTGTACCCCGCAGCCAATAAGCTTTTCACTGTATCAAGGATTCGTTCTTTATCTACATCCTTGACACTGACAAATATTTTGCCAGAAGCGGGAAGTTTAACCCCTGCCCCGATCTGGGCTTTGGCGAAGGCTTTACCGAACTCGAAATCTATCCCCATGACTTCGCCGGTTGATTTCATCTCAGGACCGAGCAAGGTATCGACTCCCGGGAACTTTACAAAGGGGAAAACAGCTTCTTTTACTGAGATATGTCGTGGAATAATATCTCCTGAGACATTTTGTGACTTCAGTGATTCTCCTGCCATAACCCGTGCTGCAATCTGAGCCAGTTGTCGACCGGTCGCCTTCGATACGAATGGGACTGTGCGACTTGCACGTGGGTTAACCTCAATCAGGTAGATCGTTTCACCCTTGACCGCAAACTGGATGTTCATCAGGCCGATCACCTGCAACTCCAAGGCGAGAGCAATGGTCTGCCGGCGAATCTCATCGATAACCGTTTGAGTGAGTGAATAGGGAGGCAATGCACAGGCGGAATCTCCGGAATGGATCCCCGCTTCTTCAATGTGCTGCATGATTCCGCCGATAACGACGTCGGTCCCATCAGCCAGAGCATCGACATCGACTTCGATCGCATCTTTCAAGAATCTGTCGATTAAGACCGGATGTTCTGGCGAAGCCTCTACCGCAAACTTCATGTAGTTCTGCAGGCGTTCCTTTTCGTAGACGATCTCCATAGCACGACCGCCCAGCACATAAGAAGGTCGGACAACAACTGGGTAACCGATCCGGTCGGCAATGACAAGGGCCTCTTCAAAGGAGCGGGCAATGCCGTTTTCGGGTTGTAGAAGGTTTAATTTGTGCAACAGAGTCTGAAAACGTTCGCGGTCTTCAGCTCGGTCAATGGCGTCTGGTGAAGTGCCGATGACTGGCACACCAGCTTTTTCTAAAGCGACAGCCAATTTCAGTGGGGTCTGTCCACCGTATTGAACAATGACACCTTCGGGCTTCTCTCTGTCAACGACCTCAAGGACATCTTCCAGAGTTAGCGGCTCAAAGTAAAGTCGGTCTGAGGTGTCATAATCTGTTGAAACGGTTTCCGGGTTGCAATTGACCATAATTGTCTCGAAGCCCGCCTTCGAAAGGGCGAAAGCTCCATGAACACAACAGTAATCGAATTCAATCCCTTGGCCTATACGGTTTGGCCCGCCTCCCAGAATCATGATTTTGCGCTTATCCGTAGGCTCTGCTTCACACTCTTCTTCGTAAGTGGAATAGAGATAAGGCGTATGTGCAACAAACTCGGCGCCACAGGTGTCAACCCGCTTGAAGACCGGACGGATATTGAACTTGTGGCGGAGTTGCCGCACATCTTCCTCGGAGATCTCCCAAAGATCAGCCAGTCGGCGATCTGAAAATCCGTATTTTTTTGCTTCCAACAAAAGTTCGCGGCAGTTCTCATCACCATTGGCAACTTGATTCTTCTGGGTAGCCAGAAGCTCTTCCATCTCAAGAATCTGCTTTATATTGTTAAGGAACCAAGGGTCTATGCCGCTTAATTGATAGATTTCATCGATGCTGAAACCAGCGCGCATTGCATCAGCCAGATGCCAGATGCGTTCGGCGTTGGGAACACTCAGATGTTGACGAAGTTCGTTAAGCTCACTAGTGCTGAGCGAACGTTGATAATCGTCAGGACAATCAAAAAGACGACTTTCCAGACCATGAGAACCGATCTCCAGCGATCGCAGAGCTTTTTGAAAACTCTCCTTGAAGGTTCGCCCAATCGCCATGACTTCGCCGACAGACTTCATCTGGGTTGTGAGACGCGCATCGGCTTGTGGAAATTTCTCGAAAGTAAACCGCGGAATTTTGGTAACAACGTAATCTATGGTCGGCTCAAAGGAAGCCAGGGTTTCGCGAGTTATATCGTTGTGTATTTCGTCGAGGCGATAACCGACAGCAAGCTTCGCTGCGATCTTGGCAATCGGAAAGCCGGTCGCCTTGGAGGCCAAGGCAGAAGAACGGGATACACGCGGATTCATCTCGATAACGACCAGTCGACCATCGCGGGGGTTGATGCCGAATTGAACGTTTGAGCCACCGGTATCTACGCCGATCTCGCGAATGATGGCCAGTGAGGCATTGCGCAGGATCTGATACTCTTTGTCGGTCAGGGTCTGTGCCGGTGCAATGGTGATTGAATCACCGGTGTGTACGCCCATCGCATCCAGATTTTCAATCGAGCAGATAATTACGACATTGTCCGCGGAGTCGCGCATCACCTCGAGTTCATACTCTTTCCAGCCAATCACCGATTCTTCGATCAGAACTTCATCCGTCGGCGAGGCGTCGATGCCGGCAATCACCATCTCTTTATATTCATCGAGATTATAGGCAATGCCCCCACCGGTTCCACCTAGAGTAAATGAAGGTCGAATGATTGCCGGAAAGCCGATATCTTCTATGATCTCCATAGCTTCCTGGTAATTGTGAGCCAAACCGGAACGTGGCACAGATAAACCGATGCGAGCCATTGCTTCTTTAAACAGGGTGCGATCCTCAGCTTTTTGTATCGCCTGCAGATTGGCACCGATCAGTTCAACCCCGTATTTTTCGAGAGTTCCATCTTCGGCAACAGCAACGGCGGTATTCAGTGCAGTCTGCCCTCCCATGGTCGGCAACAGAGCGTCTGGCCGTTCCTGCTCAATAATCTTGGTCAGGGTCGCCGGGTTGACCGGTTCAACATAGGTTCGATCAGCGAAATCCGGGTCTGTCATGATGGTCGCAGGGTTCGAGTTGAGCAATATTACCTCAAACCCCTCTTCTTTAAGCGCTTTGCAGGCTTGTGTGCCGCTATAGTCGAACTCGCAGGCTTGACCAATGACAATCGGACCGGCGCCGATAATAAGAATTTTTTTAATGTCTGTACGCTTGGGCATGGAACGTCCTTGTCTATTACGCAACAACCAGGGCTTTTAACCTTGGTTTTTTTTGAATTCCTTGATCATGTCTATAAAGCGCGTGAAGAGATAATGAGCATCATGAGGCCCAGGAGATGCTTCCGGATGATACTGAACCGAGAATGCTGGATAAACCTTGTGACTAATCCCTTCAACCGTTTGATCGTTCAGGTTGATGTGGCTGACCTCAATTTCATCATTGAGAGACTGCATATCAACTGCAAAGCCATGATTTTGTGAGGTAATCTCTACTCTACCGGTCGCCTTGTCGAGCACCGGTTGATTCGCGCCCCGGTGACCAAATTTCAGCTTATAGGTTTTGCCGCCCAGAGCAATAGACAATAACTGGTGACCAAGACAAATCCCAAACAATGGAACCTTGCCCAGCAACTGTTTGATTGTTTCTTGAGCATAAATAATGGGCCCTGGATCACCAGGACCGTTGCTCAAGAAGACACCATCCGGGGCCATTGCCAAGACGGTTTCAGCAGAAGTTGTGGCGGGTACGACTGTTACTTCACAGCCTGCCGTGGTCAGGTTGCGCAAAATATTCTGCTTTATCCCGAAATCGAATGCCACTATTTTGAGCGGACGCTTAACGTTACTAGCGTCAGTATATCCATCGTCCAAGTTCCAGACGCCCTGATCCCAGGCATATTTTTGTTGACAGCTGACTTCCTGAACCAGGTCCTGTCCAACAATAGATGGTGCCTTTCGCGCTTTTTCAATAAGGCTCTCCGGGTCGAGGTCAACACTCGAAACAATCCCGGTCTGGGCACCACGATCACGGATATGACGCACCAGCGCTCGTGTGTCTATCCCTTCTATACCAACAATGGCTTGCGATTTCAGATAGGCATCGAGACTCATCTGGGAACGCCAATTGCTGGGGAAAGGACAAGACTCCTTAACGACAAAAGCCGAGAGAAATGGTTGGCGAGATTCTACGTCCTCAAGGTTTATCCCAGTATTACCTATCTGCGGATAAGTCATTGTCACGATCTCACCGCGATAGGAAGGGTCTGTCAATATTTCCTGATAACCCGCCATGCTGGTATTGAATACAACTTCTCCACTAATCTCACCGAGAGCGCCCAGAGAGCGGCCGGTGAAGTAGCGTCCATCTGCTAGTGCAAGAATAGCTTTCATTGAATCCTCTTAGTTTATCCATATTCTAGATATTGGTTCTTATATGGTTGTTTTATAAATACTATCTTTCGAAAACTGTTTTTCCTGCAAGCAGAGTTCTAACTGCTGCGCCCTTCATCATCCAACCGCCAAAAGGGGTATTTTTACTCTTTGAATGGAGCTCTTCGGGAACAAGCTCCCACTCCAGCTTCGGATCAATAAGTGCAATATCGGCAACCGCTCCCTTGCTGAGAGTGCCACGATCAATTCCGAGTACAGCCGAAGGCTGGGAACTCATTAAAGCGATAGCACGATTCAGATCAATAACACCCTCTTCAACCAGATTCAGGGTTAGGGTCAACATGGTTTCGAGGCCAACTATGCCATTCATTGCAATTGCAAATTCAACGTTCTTCTCGTCGATATGATGAGGGGCATGATCCGTTGCGATCGCATCAATCGTACCATCAGCTAAACCAGCACGAATAGCATCCACATCAGCCTGGGAGCGCAGAGGCGGGTTCATTTTGGCGTTGGTATCGTAACCGCGTACAGCTTCATCAGTCAGGGTGAAATGATGCGGTGTTGCCTCGCAGGTTACACGAACGCCACGCTTTTTTGCCTGACGAATCATCTCTATACAGCCTTTGGTTGAAACATGAGCCATGTGAACGCGGCCACCGGTAAATTCTGCCAGCATGATATCGCGAGCCGTCATGGCGTCTTCGGCGACCCAGGGAATTCCCTTAAGCCCAAGCTCTGTTGAAACATAGCCATCATTCATGACACCGCCAGCTACCAGTGATAGATCTTCAGCATGTGAGATGATTAGAGCATCAAAGGTGTCGGCATACTCCAGCGCACGCCGCATTAATTCACTACTTGCAACAGGCAAACCATCGTCAGAGAAGGCGACACAGCCACCATCTTTGAGCTCACCCATTTCGGACAGAATTTCACCCTTGAGCCCTTTGGTTATGCTGCCAATCGGAAAAACGTTAGCACTCCCCTGCTCTTGAGCCTTGGAGATGACATACCGACAGATTGCCAAATTATCGATGACTGGCGTGGTGTTCGGCATGCAGGCAATAGAAGTGACCCCACCTGCAGCAGCGGATTTGGTGCCGCTGATGATATCTTCTTTATATTCAAGGCCTGGATCACGTAAGTGAACGTGCATATCTACGAGGCCTGGTGTCACCAGTAAACCGCTGGCATCGATCACCTGGGCAGCTTGAACATTGAGAGACTCCCCGATATTAACGATCTTACCGTCTTCAATCAGCAGATCGAGTGTTGCATCGATATTATTTGCCGGGTCAATGATCCGGCCATTTTTAATCAAAATACTGCTCATGGACTTCTCCTCTTCAGGACCTGGGACTCAATCTTCAGTTATCTTTTCGCCACCTGCTGCCAGGTAGAGGAGCGCCATCCGGACGGCTACACCGTTTTCTACCTGGTCGAGAATAACATTCTGTGGTCCATCAGCAACGGCAGTCGAAATTTCTACGCCACGATTCATCGGTCCGGGGTGCATGACGATAGCATCTGGCTTGGCTAGCTTGAGGTTGGTTTCATTCAGGCCGAAGTAACGGGAATATTCTCGCAATGAAGGAAGCAGTGTTTTCCCCTGTCGTTCAAGCTGAATGCGCAACATCATCACGACATCAGCATCTTTCAAGGCTTCTGTCAGATTTGCTGCGACCTGGCAACCCAGTCTTTCAAGTCCTGGTGGCAGCATGGTTTTGGGGCCACTGATCACGACATCAGCCCCCAGTTTATTGAGACAGTCAATGTTGGAGCGAACCACTCGGCTATGAGTGATATCTCCAATAATGGCGACTTTCAGTCCGGCAATACTCCCTTTGTGCTGACGGATGGTAAAGGCGTCAAGTAGAGCCTGGCTTGGGTGCTCATGCGTACCATCCCCGGCGTTAACAACCGCGCAATTCAGGCGGGCAGCCAGATAATCACAAGATCCGCTGGCGCTGTGGCGCATGACTATAATGTCAGGGTGCATCGACTCAATATTGCGAGCCGTATCTTCAAGCGTCTCTCCTTTAACAACTGAGGAGGAAGAACCACTGATATTGACTGTGTCAGCAGAAAGTCGCTTGCCCGCGATCTCAAAAGAGGTCCGTGTCCTGGTGCTTGCTTCAAAAAAAAGATTGATTATTGTTTTACCGCGCAGGGTTGGTACTTTTTTGATACTGCGGGTATTAATCTCCTTGAAACTTTCTGCCGTATCAAGAATGAAGCTCAACTCTTCCGCGTTGAACTGTTTAATGCCCAGCACATGACGATGTGGAAAGTTCATCATATCCTCCAGAATTATTTAATTAGACTGACGCTGACAGGGACATGCTGTGGATCGAATTCGACTTCGATCTGTTCATTCCTCGCAGTCGGCAGATTGCGTCCGATGTAGTCGGGACGGATCGGCAGTTCGCGGTGTCCGCGGTCAATCAAAATTGCTAATTGGATGTTACGCGGCCGGCCCAGATCGATCAGTGCATCCATGGCGGCACGAATAGTTCGACCCGTAAAGAGAACATCATCCACCAGGATGACCTTGCGGTCGCCGAGCGGAAAGCGGATATCGGTTTGTCCCATCGCCAAATCATTGCGGGTACCAAGGTCATCACGGTACATGGTAATATCAATTGTTCCTAAAGGGACCTTTACCCCCTCAATCTCAGCAATTTTCTGATGAAGCTGGGCGGCCAGATAGTCCCCGCCGGTCCGTATGCCAATCAGAACCAGATCCTCTGTCCCTTTATTGTGCTCAAGTATTTCATGAGCAATACGGGTTAACGCGCGCTGGACGGATGAACTGTCCAGAATCTCGGTTATCTCAGATGCCATGGAAGGACCTCCCGGGAAGTTTCAGACATAAAAAAAGTACCTGACACACACGTAGGTGTACAGGTACTCTTAAAGGCTTTTGTATATGGTTGTTTCATTTGTGTCCCTTGCTGATCTCTCGGATCGACTTAAAGGGTTATTGAATTTAATCGCCAGACATTAGCAATAGGGGGCGCGCAAAGTCAACTTCAATATTGTTAGAATTTCAGTTGATTGAGCGGCCGATGCGACCCCAGCGAACCTTGTTTAGTAAGCCTGCTTGAGAGTTCCATGACCAGTATTTAATAAAGGCTGCTCCCTTGATCTTCTCTTGAGGAACAAAACCCCAGAAGCGACTATCGTAAGAGTAGTCGCGATTGTCCCCCATGACGAAAAAATTCCCTTCAGGAACACGTATCGGACCAGTAAAATCTCGTGGGCTGGCTATCGCTGGAACAAGCTGTGAATCCTTATGGATTTCTTGAGGAATACTATATAACGCACCGTTGATGTAGACCTTCTTGTCACGTATTTCTACTTCGTCACCAGGTTCACCAATGACTCGCTTAATAAAATCGCGGCGCTGGAAATAGGTTTTGTCAGCATCGCCGGGAAATTCAAAAACGATTACGTCCCCGCGCTGAGGGTTGCGTATTGCTAAAAAACGTTGGTCAGAAAATGGAAGTTGAGTCCCATAGATAAACTTATTAACCAGCAGATGGTCGCCAATCAACAAAGTATCCAGCATCGAACCCGAGGGGATCTTGAATGCCTGAAAAAGAAAGGTACGGATAATTAACGCCAAAATGACAGCGACAATTAATGCCTCGGACCACTCACGATACCAAGGTTTTTTGTTGGCAACTGCAAACGTTTTTTTTCTGAATAAACCCATAATTTTAGTCTTTGACCTTGAGGATAGCGAGAAAGGCTTCCTGGGGCAGCTCGACGTTGCCGACCCGTTTCATCCGTTTTTTCCCCTCTTTCTGCTTCTCCAGCAGTTTACGCTTACGCGAGATGTCGCCACCATAGCATTTGGCGGTGACATCCTTGCGCAACGCCTTGACCGTCTGCCGGGCGATGACCTTGTTGCCGATCGCCGCCTGGATGGCAACTTCGAACTGCTGACGAGGGATGAACTCTTTCATCTTGGCCACCAGTTCGCTGCCACGCAGCTGGGCCTTGTCGCGATGAACGATCAGCGACAGGGCATCGACCACATCGCCGTTGATCAGCACATTCAGCCTGACTAAATCACTGACCCGGTAATCGAGGGGCTCGTAGTCCAGGGAAGCGTAGCCACGGGTGACAGATTTAAGCCGATCGAAGAAATCGAGTACGATTTCGTTGAGTGGCAACTCATAGATGACCATGACCCGGTTCGAGGTCAGGTATTTCAACTCACGTTGCACGCCGCGTTTCTCGATACAGAGGCCCAGCACTGCGCCGACATAATCGTTGGGCACATGGACCGAGGCGAGAACAAAGGGTTCCTTGATCGATGCGATCAGCTGAACCGGCGGCAGCATGTTGGCGCTTTCGACCCTGAGCAGCTCGTCCTTGACCGTCGTCACCTCATACACAACGGTCGGCGCGGTGGTGATCAGCTCAACGCCGAACTCGCGCTCCAGACGCTCCTGAATGATCTCCATATGCAGCAGACCCAAGAAACCGCAGCGGAAACCGAAACCGAGTGCCATCGAATTCTCAGGTTCAAAGGTGAAGGCCGCATCATTGAGGCGCAGCTTCTGCAAGGCATCGCGAAAGTCATCATAGTCCGCTGAGTCGATCGGGTAGAGACCGGAGAAGACCATCGGCTGGATCTCCTGAAAACCCGTCAGTGCTGTCTCGGCCGGGTTGTGCAGATGGGTGATGGTATCACCGACCTTGGCGTCGTCGACAATCTTGATATTGGCGATAATGAAGCCGACCTCACCGGCGGCTAGCTCAGGCAGGGTGACCGGATGGGGCGTATAGGCCCCAACCTTCTGTACCTCATAGACCCCGCCGGTCATCATTAGTTTGATCTTATCGCCCTTGCGCAGCACCCCATCGACCACCCTGACGAGGATGATGACCCCCTGATAGGAATCGTACCAGGAATCGAAGGTCAGGGCCCTGAGCGGCGCATTGCGATCCCCGCCCGGTGCCGGAACGCGCGCAATGATCGATTCAAGCAGTTCATCGACTCCAAAGCCCGACTTGGCACTGACATCGATTGCATCCGAGGTATCAATACCGATGATCTCTTCAATCTCCTGCTTAACCTGCTCCGGTTCGGCACTGGGCAGATCGATCTTATTCAAGACCGGAATGATTTCCAGATCCTGTTCGAGGGCCAGATAGACGTTGGCCAGGGTCTGGGCCTCGACGCCCTGCGCCGCGTCCACGACCAACAGAGCACCCTCACAGGCCGACAGGGAACGGCTGACCTCGTAGGTAAAATCGACATGCCCGGGGGTATCGATCAGATTGAGTAGATATTCCTTACCGTCCTTCGCCGTATAAGGAATTCGCACCGCCTGGGACTTGATAGTAATTCCACGTTCCTTCTCAAGATCCATCTTGTCGAGAAACTGGTCGGTCTTTTCCCGGTCACTCAAGGCTCCTGTGACTTCCAACAGGCGGTCAGCCAGGGTCGATTTACCATGGTCGATATGGGCGATAATCGAAAAATTGCGGATTTGTTGCTGATTCATGCGGTTGTATATTTAACCTACGGGTAGCAGAAAACAATTCAATGGCGGCAAACTAACCGCAGATATTAAAGCTATATATATGGTGTTGTAAAGGAAAAGGAGACGAATCGCCAGCTGTCCGCTGCCTGGAACTGAATCTAACCGTTCAGATCCGTATCGGCGATCAGATAATTATTTTTACGCCTGAGCATCGGCCAGGCCTCGGCAAACACCATCCCGCCAACAATCAGGCAACCCCCTGCCCAGGCCATTGAGGTCAATTCTTCATTTAGCAACCAGACCGAAAATATCGCGGCCCACACCGGTTCAAGGGTGTAGATGAGTGCTGCGCGTGTCGGGGTTGTCAAGCGTTGGTATTTGGTCATCGCCCAAAAGGCATAGGCCGTTGCCAGAATTGCCGTAATCAGAAAGGCTGAAATCAGCGAGGTTGGCCACTCACGCGGCCAGCTGACCGGCTCAAAGATCAAGCTGCCGACACAGCCTAGCACCGCCATCGTGGCGATCTGGACAAAGGTCAGTGCGCGTGCGTCGTAGCCCGCAGTGAACCGATCGAGCCCAAGAATATGCAAGGCGACGAAAAGAGAACAGATCAGCACCAGGATGTCGCCGGGATTCAAAGACCAGGGGCTTTGCCAGGTCAGCAGAATTAATCCAGAAAGCGCAATTGTTACACCGATCTTTGCGCCGAAGGCCGCTGGTTTCTTAAGCAGTGGGCCTGCCAGCAGCGGAACCCAGACCACATTGAGCCCGGTCAGAAACCCGGCGTTCGCCGAACTGGTACGCTCGAGGCCGAAGGTTTGAAATAGATAGGCCAAAAAAAGCAAAGTGCCGAGCAGAATCCCCTTGCGCCAGCCCTGTTTTCCTAAGGTAGCAAAACCACTCCTGCCCGCCATGAATCCAAGCAGTACCGCCGCCAGTGCGAAACGGATCCATAAAAAAGCCATCACCGGCAAGAGTTCGATGGCCTCTTTTACGATGGGAAAGGTTGCGCCCCAGAAGAGGGTTACCGTAACCAGCATAAATTCGGCAAAACGTTGTTGACGGTTGTTTTTCAGAGCCTTCGGCATTCAATTGTTTCCGTTGTGGTAATATTCTTGTTCGGCGCAGCAGGATTGTGATATAAGCAACTTCGATGAGCTCAAATATTTTTTTGATCGTTAACGCTATGTGGGAGCGGCGCAAGATATCATGGAAAGAGGTAAAAAGGAATCGGTAGAAGTCATCTGCCCCATCTGCAGATATACCCAGATTATCACCCTGCCGATCGAGGACTTTCCAGACTGTCCTGAATGCCAAACGCCGATGATGATTTCAGAACTGCTCGATGAGGGGAAATCTTACTAGATTACACGGTTTTAAATCCGTTTGCCGCCTAGCGGTGATCGTCACTACCAATTTAATTTCTTACCCACGGAGGTTCAGATGAAAAGATTCGCCCTGTTGCTAAGCGCACTCTTCCTGCTGCTGGCTGCCCTTCCCTGCGCTGTTATGGCTGATACCCTGAGCGACATTCAGGACCGTGGTGTCCTGCGTGTCGGCATGGAACCAGGCTACATGCCCTTCGAAATGACCGATCAAAGAGGTGAAATCATCGGTTTTGACGTCGATATGGCTAAACGTATCGCCAAGGCCATGGACGTAAAGCTCGAACTGGTCAGCACCGCTTGGGACGGAATCATCCCGGCTCTGCTCACCAAAAAATATGACATGATCATGAGTGGCATGACCGTCACTGCTCAGCGTAATCTGAAAATTGCCTTTGCTGACCCCTATATTATTGTCGGCCAGAGCATTCTGGTGAAAAATCAACATGCAGATGCCGTCAAGTCGTACAAAGATCTCAACAACAAGAAATACAAGGTCGGTTCTAAGCTTGGCACCACCGGCGAGCAGGCCACCAAGCGCATGATCAGCAAGGCGACCTACATCTCGTTTGAAACCGAACAGGAAGGGGTCATGGACCTGGTCAACGGCAAGATCGACGCATTTGTTTACGACCTGCCCTACATGGCAATTGCCAACGCCCAGAAGAGTGAAGGCAAGCTGTTCTTTCTCGACGAGCCCTTCACCTACGAGCCCCTCGGTTGGGCCATCCGTCACGGTAACGCCGACTTCCTCAACTGGCTGAACAACTTCCTCGCCCAGATGAAGAACGATGGAACCTACGACAAGATTTATGCAAAGTGGATCAGCAGCGACGACTGGGTCAAGAAACTGCAACAATAAGCTTGATACTGGTGGCGGAATCGAGAGTAGCTCTCGGTTCCGCCACCTTTTTTGTGTCTGGAAGCAACAGTAATCAGAAAGATATCAACGGATGAACAGCTTATCCAAGCAGATCTGGCCTTGGCGAATTTTGACCTTCGCCATCCTATTCATTATCGGTGCCTCCCTATGGGTCGCAACCAAGAAGATTGATTACACCTGGCGCTGGAATCGGGTTCCGCAATACTTTCTTTATCATGCAGAAACCTTCGAAAATATCCCTTTCGATGGACGGATTCTCTCCATCAGTAATGCCAATGGGCGGTCAACGGTTGCCTACCTGAGTGAATCCGACGAAAAGTTCAGTGTCATAGTAGAGACTGACAGCCTTAGAGTCTCCGAGGGCGAAGAACTTTTCGAAGACGACAGCATCGGCAGCAACAGCGAGTGGAAAGCAGGTCCCCTGACCATGGGCATGCTGATGACCCTCTGGTTATCGGCGGCGGCCAGCTTCTTCGGTCTGATCATCGGTCTGGTGACCGGTCTCTGCCGAGTTTCGAAAAATCCTACGTTGCGCAGCCTGTCGAGCTTCTATGTCGAGGTCATTCGCGGCACCCCGCTGCTGGTGCAGATCTTTATCTTTTATTTCTTCCTCGGCACCGTACTCGATATCGGTCGCCTGGTGGCGGGCATCAGTGCCCTGGCTATTTTTGCCGGGGCCTATGTCGCCGAGATCATCCGGGCTGGAATTCAGTCGGTCCCCAAAGGCCAGACCGAAGCCGCCCGTTCCCTCGGCATGAGCGCGACGCAGAACATGATCCATATCGTCATGCCGCAGGCACTCAAGCGTGTCCTTCCACCACTTGCGGGCCAGTTTATCAGCCTGATCAAGGATTCATCACTGGTTTCGGTTATCGCAATTACCGATCTGACCAAAGCAGGTCGCGAGGTTATCACCTCGACCTTTGCCACCTTTGAAATCTGGTTTACTGTCGCCCTGCTTTATCTAATGCTGACTTCCGTGCTCTCACAACTGATTGCATGGGTTGAACGGAGGCTCGCTGTCAGTGATTAAAACTGTCGATCTTAAAAAAACCTTTTTCGGTCGCAATCAGACTGTCTATGCGGTTGATGGTGTGACGGCCAATGTCGACCCTGGGGAAGTCGTGGTTATCATCGGCCCTTCGGGTTCCGGCAAATCGACCTTTCTGCGTTGTTTGAACGGACTTGAAACCCTGACTTCTGGCCATATCGTCATTGATGGCACTGATCTGTCTGACCGTAAGACCGATCTCAACAAGGTGCGGCGCGAAGTCGGCATGGTCTTCCAGCAGTTCAATCTGTTTCCGCACAAGAAGGTCATCGAAAATATCGTACTGGCCCAAATGACGGTGCGAAAACGGAACCGTCCAGAAGCAGAAGAGAAAGCGCGCATGCTGCTTGAGAAGGTTGGTATTGCCGAGAAGGAGCAGGAATACCCGAGTCGTCTCTCTGGTGGTCAGCAACAGCGCGTCGCTATCGCCCGCGCCCTGGCGATGGATCCCAAAATTATGCTCTTTGACGAACCAACCAGCGCTCTCGATCCCGAGATGGTTGGTGAAGTTCTCGATGTTATGAAAAACCTGGCCAGTGAAGGTATGACAATGGTTGTAGTCACCCACGAGATGGGTTTTGCGCGTGAGGTTGCCGATCGGGTGCTATTTATGGATCAAGGAAAACTGGTCGAAGAAGGCACGCCAGAGCATTTCTTTACCGAGCCCCGTGAAGAGCGCACCAAGCTGTTTCTCAAGCAGGTGTTGTAGAGTAATGTACTTCCTGATGATTTTATAAAGGGTGCCAAACGGCACCCTTTATTGTTTTGCCCCCTCAAAGGGGTCTTTATTCTACGCAGTCTACCTTGCCATCGAAGCGGTACTGGTGAGACAATCAGCGAATGAAAACAGATCTACCTACACAACAATCACCATCCCTCGCAGACCTTAACTTCGATAACCGCTTCGTACGTGAACTCCCTGCTGATCAGAATTACAGCAATCATGTGCGACAGGTTGAGCGTGCTTGTTTTTCATATGTCCAACCGACTCCGGTGGTTGCACCACAGCTGGTTGCATATTCGCATGAAGTCGCCACATTACTTGATCTGGATCAGCCGACCTGTGAAAGCGATCTGTTCGTCCAGGTTTTTGCTGGGAATCAACTGTCGCCAGGCATGGAACCCTACGCATGCTGTTACGGTGGACATCAGTTTGGAAACTGGGCTGGTCAACTCGGAGACGGCCGAGCCATCAATCTGGGGGAAATTGTTAATCATCTCGGCGCGCGTTGGGCTCTGCAATTGAAGGGTGCAGGTCCTACCCCCTATTCACGCCGGGCTGACGGTCTGGCTGTGCTGCGGTCCTCAGTTCGAGAATTCCTCTGCAGTGAAGCTATGCATCACCTCGGAGTGCCGACCACTCGCGCCCTGAGTCTTATCCTGACGGGCGAGCAAGTCACTCGTGACATGTTCTACGACGGTCACCCGAAACAGGAACCGGGAGCGGTTGTCTGTCGGGTGGCCCCCTCTTTTACCCGTTTCGGTAGCTTTCAGATTTTTACCTCACGCAACGAAATCGACCAGTTGCGTCAACTGGTCGATTATACGATCTGCACTGATTTTTCACATCTTGGTGAACCTTCTGTTGTTGTGTATCTTAAGTGGTTCGAAGAAATTTGTCGTAAAACTGCCGCGATGATCGTCCACTGGATGCGCGTCGGCTTTGTCCACGGCGTGATGAACACCGACAACATGTCGATTCTTGGCCTGACCATCGACTACGGGCCCTATGGTTGGCTGGAAGATTACAACCCTGACTGGACACCAAATACGACTGATGCCCAAGGCAGGCGCTATCGGTTCGGAAATCAACCACAGATTGCGCTCTGGAATCTCGCCCAACTCGCGAACGCCATCTACCCCTTGATTGAGCAAACCGAACCTTTGGAAGAGGCGCTGCAGCTGTATGGTTTTTGTTACAAACAGGGTTGGCAGGAAATGATGGCACAAAAGCTGGGACTGAAACAATTTGAACCGGAATACGATCTACCGTTAACGGCCGAACTGGAAAAAGTGTTGCTGTTGGTTGAAACTGACATGACCATTTTCTATCGAAAACTGGCTGATCTGGATCTGGTAGATGGTCAGGATAATGATAATTTGCTCGCTCCACTACTTGATGCCTACTACCAACCGGAGGAATTAACCGAGAAGAACAAACAGCAAATCTGCGATTGGTTGCGCACCTATCTAAAACGGGTGGGACAAGACGGACATCGCAATGTCGAGCGACGTCAACAAATGAATGCAGTGAATCCTAAATATGTGCTACGCAACTACCTGGCGCAAATTGCGATCGATAAATCGGAGGCTGGGGATCACAGCCTGGTTAATGATCTGCTACAGGTGATGCGAGACCCCTATGCAGAGCAGCCTGAAAACGAGGAGTTTGCTCAAAAACGACCCGACTGGGCACGGCATCGTGCTGGTTGTTCGATGCTCTCCTGCAGCTCTTAAAAAGACTGCCAATAATCCTGCCATTTTTGCTGACAAATCTCTTGGTTGAATTCTTTTGGCAAACGGCAGAGACTCCCCTCTGACTGGGCTAGAGTCTCCACGTCTGGAATCAGTGCTAAACATTGACAGGGCCGCTCAAAAACCGAGAAGGAACAACCGTCCTTATCAAGGAATGCACATCCATTCACCAAGGTGAGCGGAGCAGGCATCGGCACACCAGACTTCTCCCAGAGGACCAACCCTAGAGCAGGTAGGCGTTCACGCATTTGTTCGAGGGGCAAAGGCTTTCCAGCAAAAAAAATAGCAAGAAATCGTTGCGGATCGATCCAAAGACCGGGGCTTCCCTGGCAACAACGACCACCACATTTTCTGCAGAGAGGATAATTCAGTGACTCTCTTTTTTGTAACTGCACAGACCGTCCCCGGCTCTTAAAGAATTTCAACCAGTTCAAACTCGTAGGTTAGTTCTTCACCCGCTAGAGGATGATTCGCATCAAGGCTGATCTCTTCATCGCTGATCTCAATAATAGTGACCATATAGATATCATCGTCTTCACCGGTCACCTCAAGAGTTAATCCAACTTCCGGAGTGATATCGTCGGCTAATTCACTGCGTAATATGCTGAAGACATTTTCCTGATCATGTTGACCAAAGGCCTCATCCGAGGAGATCACAACTGTCTTTTTTTCACCAACCCGCATGCCGATCAGTGCCGCTTCGATCGGAGCATAGAATTCGCCTTCTCCGAGGGTCAGTTCCAGTGGGCCATGGTCGTGGCAGCAATCATCATCATTGCACGAATCTTCTTCAGGATCTGCATTCGTGCTGTCAATGATCGTTCCGTCGGTCAACTTGCCGATAAAGTTAAGCAAGATCTTGTCTGATTCTTTTACCTGCGCCATTGATTTGCCTTTCATATTTAAAAATATTTATTCAGTTTATACCTCAGAACAAGGCTAATTGTTCAATCTGGCGGCGATAAAGGCTGTAGTCCAGGCAGCCTGAAAATTATATCCACCTGTAATACCGTCAATATCCATAACTTCTCCAGCAAAATATAGATGTTCACATTCTTTGCTCTGCATTGTATTAAAATCGATACTATCAAGGCTGACTCCACCGCAAGTTACAAATTCGTCCCTGAATTGCGTTCGACCTTGTACCGGATAAACATCATTAGTCAGTATGTTCACCAGTTTGTTTAAGGCCGTTTTGCCAAGTTCTCCCCATTTTTTGTCAGCCGATACCTCACTTTTCTGAAGTAGATAAATCCACAATCTTTCGGGTAAAAAGTAGGGCCTGATGTTAGCCAATTGCTTTTTCGGATGATCAGCGACAATGTTTTTCAACGTGGTGAATACATCATCATTATTGCGCACGTTGGTCCAGTTTATCTGAATTTTAAATATATAGTCTTTTTCGCTTAACAGTCTCGCCCCCAGAGATGACAATTTTAAGATCGCAGGCCCACTCATTCCCCAGTGTGTTATCAGCAAGGCCCCGGCAGAGTTCAACTTGCTGCCCTGTATTCGAACCAAAGTGTTCTCTATCACGATCCCCATCAACTCAGTGACAGAGTCATCAGGTAACCTAAATGTGAATAATGAAGGGACAGGGTCTTTAATTGTGTGTTTTAATTTTTCAAGCCACACCAGACCATCTCTTAGCGGAGAGCCTCCAGTTGCGACAATAACTTTGTCAAAGGACCTCGTTGGAACCTTTCCCCCCACAATAGTTAACTGCAGTCTATCTACAGTTTTCTTAATGGTTTTAACTCCCGTTTCCAGTTCGACTTTAATTTTCAAATTTTTCGTCTGTTCTAGAAAACAATCGATAATGGTTTGTGAGTTTTGTGAATGAGGAAATACACAATTATCATCCTGAGTAGTCAATTGAACACCATGAGACTCGAACCATTGCATGGCATCTTTGTTACTGAAGATCCGAAAAGCCCTCTTTAAGACGTTTCCTCCCCGTGGATAAGCCTCGGACAATTCTTTCAGATCTGAACAAGCGTTCGTAATATTGCACCGTCCGCCGCCAGATACTTTAACCTTGGACAGGACATGCTTCGACTTTTCAAAGATGACAACGTCAGACTCAGGATAATTTATCTTTACGTTGATCGCGGCAAAAAAACCAGCCGCTCCGCCACCAATTATGGCTACTTCCATCCTGAACCCTCGTTAAATTCTATAATCAACAAAGGGGCGGTCCCCGCATTCCTTTAAGAATTGTGGGAAATACCCCAGTTTTTTGTTACATCAAGTCGGCAATCAGAAATGATATTGCACGGCTACATTTTCAGAATATCAGCATCTCTTTTTCAGCATAAATCACGGCAAATATAGTTGCTGGCTTGTCCCCGTGGCACGAAACGACATGGGGTAAGTTTGAATCAAAATAGATAGAATCGCCAGGATTGAGGATATCTGTGTGCTCTGAAAGAGTTACCTCAACCTGACCGGTCAGAACAAAGAGAATTTCTTCGCCAGCATGTTGATTGGGCTCGGCTAGGGGTGCCTCTGCTGGCGTGAGCGTTACATGGAAAGGTTCCATTTGGCGGTTCTTCTTCTGATGGCCAAGAGGCTCATAACTGTAACCACCAGACTTCATATCGGAACTGAAGCGGGACACTGACTCTCTGTTGTTACTTCTAACAATACAAAAAGAGGAATCTGCACTACCGCCGAGGATGTCGCCGACTGGAACCTGGAATGATTTTGCCAGGCTGACAATCTGCCCCAATGGCGGGGAAACCTTATGACCTTCAATCTCGGCAATTGTAGGCGCAGAGATTTCGGACTGCCTGGAAACATCTTCAATAGACATTCCAAGTTTGGTCCTCAACTCTCTGATTTTTTCTCCGATTTTGACAATTTGATCCGACATTGACCATCTCCTATTCACAATATGAAGAGTTTGTAGAGATACAATCATGAACTATCAGAATATTGGATTATAAGTACTAGCACCGATAGAGCCATATCTCATTTCTATCGAGAAACTGTGAATCAATAGTAACGACTTCTTCCTTCTACTGCACGAGGTAATGTGGTGTCAATTAAAACGGTTAGAGACGTCTACAAACAATGGCGAAACCGACATTCTAGTTAGATGCGTTCAAACGTGGGCAGAAACGTGATATTCCAACAGAAAGTCCGTGTGAGTTTCCTGGGATGAGATAAGGGAGGTCGAGGTAGAGAATAGCTGTAATCAAAGCGCCGTGAGAAACAGAGTGCCCCAGGGCACTTGAAACTCTGGCCAGCAATCGATCTGTTCCAGGGGAATGGTGAGTTGCATAACTCTCAAAGAGACAGCCCGAAAGCCAGTTACAACACGCTGAAAAATCGGCATAGGAATCAAGCAGTCGCTTACGACTGCTGTCGAAGTCGACATTAAAAAAACGACAATAATCGGCGGATACCATCCCCTCTATGCAAAGGTTCGATATCTTCCCGACAAACTGCTGAAATTCTTCGTCGCTGCAGATCTTCATAACTGCACTCCGATATGTTCTATTCCGCCAGGTCTAAAAGCATCCATTGAGCCGAATAAATGAAAGCATTCAGTTCAATCCTCTTCAGGCGGCAAGTCGCGCCAGGAAAGACTCAAAAAAACGTAAAAAGGCGAAAAATGATTCCTTGATAGGGTTTCGAGAAAAGTCGACTAAAGGCTTTGATATATATATAAATTTACTGCCGGCATGCAAACAGGCCAAACCGCCAGTCATCAGCCGATCATCGAGTAAGGCAATTTGACCGGCATCGTAGTCGCCTTGCAGAGCAATCTTCTCCAGACCATCAGGATAGGGTTTCTTGCGCACCCCGCCTACAAATACAATATCAGGGTAGCGTAGATTGAAATACTGGAGACGTTCGATTGAAGGTTTATTACTGAGGATATAGATATGACCGGCGCCAAAAACTTGCAACGCCTGATCGAGTACGAGTTCTGTCTCTGCCAGGGGTTTTGCCGCATCGTGCGGGGCAAGGACGCCATCGAAATCAAAAACCAAAGCGCGGACACCTTCAGTCTTCAACGCAGTAAGATCGACATCAACAGTCGCAAGTTCGGGAGCCTCTGACAGTAGACGTCCAAGAACTCGACGTTGACGATGACCTGCAATCAGGCCGTAGAGGACATGGTTCATGTGTCCCTCCTTAACAAAACGGCAAAGTACCCAGATGGTACTTCAACCCTCTTCTTTTCTGACCAGAGTAAACAGATAGAAAGCGTAATCAACCAGAGACCAGAGAGTTATCAGCAGAACAATCGAAGAGACATAAGGCACCAGGACTGCAAGGTCAAACTCAAAACGCCCAAACAACCCGATCAGCAGGAACAGGAAGAACCCGACAGCCTGTCCCCAGGCCTTGACCTTGCCAGACATACGCGAAGCCATAACAACGTTGGCCTTCATCGCAAAAAGACGGATATAGCTGACCGAAATATCACGTAACGCCATAAATACCGGCAACCAGAGTGGTACTAGGTTCACATGAGCAAGCGCGAAAAACATGATTAAGCGAGCAATTGAATCGGTGTAAGGATCAAAAAATTTACCGAAATCGCTGGTCAAATCATACTTACGCGCCATCAGACCATCGAACAGATCGGTCAACTCCGCCATGGCGCCCAGAACCACGGCAGCCAGAATCGTCCAGGCATTTAACCCATAAACAGCAAAAACAGCTGCAAGGATTGCGGCAATAAAGACCCGTGAAGCCGTTAGTATCTGTAAGTATATGAATTGTCGATTTTGCATCTAGGCCTCGAAATAGATAGAAAATTGAATAGATTTCGGATGTTAACAGAAAAAAAATAGTTTCGCCAGCAGCTTGAAGATGATTGCACTCTTGGTTATCAAATCCATATTTTCAACAGGACAAACTGCACATATTTGCCAGTGCGGCCACCCATATAAGGTTGTGTCCGTATCGTGCTGTAAATTCATGAAGCCATCGTGGTCCTTATCTCGTAGGATTGGTGCTGCGACACATCAACTATAACGAGGAGAGGAAAACCACGATAGCCGATTATGAGATTAAAGTCCCCGTCGATATTTTGTCGAGCCTTCTGTTTGATGATGAGATGATTGCGCACATATAACAGACCTGTTCCGCGCGGGCCACGTATAAACTTTTGCCCGGTACCACAGCCGATCTCTTCGACATAGACCGACAGTTGACCGAGAGTCTGGTATGCATCGAGTAAATACGGAATTTCTGCCGCCCTGGCAACTTTGCCAACAGCGGCAACCGGGTTAATACCCCCCCCCACTCGAAGGGATATGGGGCACACAGATCAACATGACCCGGTCGCTGATCAGCATTCTCCAATGCAGAGATAACGATCTGATCGTATTCATCATCCGGAATCTGAACGCGGGGCAACTGTGCCGCCAGACTACTTCCATATTCGGTCGTTCCGACCAGAATACGTTCGCCAGGGTTGAAGTTGAATACGTAGAAAGCTGAATTCAGGCACGAGTGGCACTGTCAGTAAAGGCAACCTCTTGCGTTGAGAAGTTCAACAATCGCGCAACTGCAGTGTGAAAGTTTTCAAGTTCGTCAGTGCGACGCGCCATGATCTCGTAGTCCTCCACCTCCGCTCCTCCTCATGCAAATAATGATATAAGTAATCGGCAAACCATCGGAGGCGATGATGCGCCAGCATTGTTGAAACGAATCAGTTTTTCACAACCGCGAGTTTCGCGGCGTGCACTCTCGACATCAAAAATCAGATTCATCAAGCTATACGCTCCCATATCGTCACCTGGGAAATTGTATGCTGAAACTTACGAGCCGTTTCACGGATCACAAACTCGACATCACGTGGTTCTCCGACCTCGCGAAAAAGAGTGTCAAGTGTCTCCCGCAATCCTTCCAGAGTGGTGAATGGTTCACCAGTACGACGCAGTCCTCCTAACCAGCTTGATTTTCGGGTGAATTCTTCTCGCCAAGTATATGGTGACGCCAGAATCAGCAAACCACCAGGGTTAAGTCGCTGATGGATCTCAGTCAAAAAATGTTTCGGATCGGAGAGTCGATCAATCAGATTGGCAGCCAGAACAAGGTCATACCCGGTGAACTGCGGCTTCAGGTTGTGCGCATCCCCCTGGTAGAACTCAATTCGCTCCTGACCTGATGTCAGATCAAAGTCGCGCAGGTATTTTTCATGAAAAGAGACAATCTCCCCTTCCTCCGGGAGTTGATAGTGAATCACACCTTTTTCCTGCATCTGATGCGCAATGCGAATGAAGCGCGCCGAATAATCGATGCCGGTAACAAAATCGAAGTGCTGTGCTAACTCGAAACTGGCGCGGCCAACGGCACAACCCAGGTCAAGAGCGCGCAGTTTCGGTTTCTCAGCCATGTTCTCAAGACAGATACGGACCAACTGATTCGGGAAGTTTTTAACGCCGAACTTTTCAGGACCATAGTGAGCATCACAATACTGGGCAACGGCATCATCGGTTTCGTACATAGCTTCGGTAGTTTCCAGGTCTTGTTCAGAAGAGACGTAGCGGAACCCGGCGTGCTGGTAAAAGTGTCGACGAAAGGCGTAGCGCGCATCACGGGTCGCTTCGTTGCCGGTTGAGATCCAGGAGCCACCTTTGATCAGGTTGTGTTGCGTGTCGAAAGTCGGGATAGAAAAATCGTCATACCATGGATGTATTTCAAAACCGGGAAAGCCAGAAATTGGAGTCTCGCTCCACTGCCAGACGTTACCAATAAGATCGTAGAACTCCCCGAACGCAAATCGATTGACCGGACATGAGGAAGCCCAGTACTCAAGGTTGATATTTCCCGGCGCCTTATCCCAGTCAGGTTGATCGGGAACCTGCTGCTGATCGCGAAGCAAGGTCCACTCATCTTCAGTCGGCAGGCGAATCGGCAGGTTGGAATCCTGTGCTTTCCAGTTGCAAAAGGCCTTGGCTTCGAGATAGTTCACTTCGACCGGCCAGTCCCAGGGCATGACGATCTCCTGCGTCATGGTGCGCAAGCGATAGTTGGTTTTCTCCCCCAACCAGAAAAGTGGCTGTTCGGCCTTGCTGAATGCGAGCCAGCGCTGTCCTTCCTCTGTCCATAACTGCGGTTGCTGATAACCTCCGGAGTCCACAAAATCCAAGAATTCGCGATTGGAAACCAAATATTTGCTCGCCTCGAAGTCATCGACATTGAATTGATGACTGCCAAATTCATTATCCCAGCCGTAGAGCCGGTGATCCTTACTTTTTCCGAGACAGACCCGATCACCTGCAACAGGCAACAACTGGTTTGTTGGGGCTTCTCCACTCTCTTTGCAGATCTCCCACTCTGGTAGCGCACGGACTTGATCGAGGGGTAAGCGCCGGATAATGACTGAAGAGGTTTCCAGATGGATACGCTGGTGCTCGATCCCCATCATG
Source organism: Deltaproteobacteria bacterium (assembly GCA_024280485.1). GTDB lineage: Bacteria > Desulfobacterota > Desulfuromonadia > Desulfuromonadales > Geopsychrobacteraceae > Geopsychrobacter. The sequence goes on along the minus strand of JAJRQB010000117.1, from coordinate 40,946 downwards.
ATCGCCCAGAACGGGTTGTCCCAATCGACAGGCAGCTCCAGTGGCAGGGTGCTGATCACGGTATCGACCAGCGCCCGCACTTCATTGCGGTAAGCTTTGACCTCAGAGACAGTCGGCCAATCATAGTTCGCACCATCAAGGTCATCCCATGACATCTCATCGACGCCGATCGCAAACATCGACTCAAAATGCGGGTTAATACGCTTATCAATGACTTTTGCGGCGATCAGCTTGTTGATATAAAATGTTGCGGTATGACCGAAGTAAAAGATCAAGGGATGTCGCAACGGTTCAGCGCGCAAATGAAAAGCTGAGTCGCTGGCTAGATTATCGTAGAGCTGCTCATCGATACTGAAGGTTTTGTGAAAGTATTCTCTGATCTCGGTGCGCTTATCTTCAGAGGTTCCGGTATTAAGAATCAGGGTGTGGGTGTTGCGCAGGTCCATTGATATCCTCCGGGTCTAGTTCACAGCGGCAAATCAGTCAGAAACCGAGTACTGAATCTGTCGCAGATTTCAAGGAGAAAAGGGTCAAGATAAATCAGAGCTGCATCAACTATAGCAGCTGGGACGCCGCCATAGAAAGCTTCGGCGATGCTTCCGGCAATCGCTGCTTGAGTGTCTGCGTCGCCTCCTAAAGAAACCGCGAGACGAATTGCCGAAATAAAATCAGTGCTCTCGAAAAAACAGCAGAGTGCCTCAGGCACAGACTTCTGACAACTGACCTCAAAACTGTACGCAGGTCTGATCTGCGCCAGCGGACGCTGCAGGTCATAGCCGGAGGTTTCGACAATAAAAGTCTGTATCGCAGCCTTTCCTGCTCCGTTACGTGCCAGGAAGATCGCTGCAGCAACTGCCTGCGCGCCTTTGATGCCTTCGGGATGATCGTGAGTCGGCATTGCTGTTTGAGCTGCCAGGTCAAGCACCTCACCCAATTCGTCAGCAACCCAGGCCACTGGTGCCACACGCATGGCAGAACCATTGCCATAGGAGTCATAGGGGAGCTCGGTATTGGACGCCGCCCAGCGAGAAAAACGTTGGCCGTAGCCAGCATGCGGGTAGCGATGATAGAAGTCGCGATAGGTTTCGCCGAAGGGTCGCTGCTCAAGCAGCGCATTGGCTGTCGCCAGGGTCAGTATTGTATCGTCGGTGAAGCGGCAATCGGGCGAAAAGAGTTGGAAATTACAAGATTTGATGGGTTGAAACTCGAATCGTGAGCCAATAATGTCTCCGACAATCGCTCCCAACATAGAAGATCAGCCTGTCAGCCAGTCATAAAGGTATTTTCCGACGACCCCAAGCACGACCAGTTCGATCAAGGCCAACGCCAGGGCAAACTTCCACTTACCTTTTCCCCCGCGAAGTTTCTGTGGCAGGAATTTTTCCATATCCGCAGACATGTTCTGCCAGGCTTCTGATACGACACTCTGTTCAGGTTTTTTAGCCCTCATAGTGTCAGTTATACTTCGTGTCGCCGGTCGAGGTCGTTTTCAATACTGCGACAATTAAGACGGCAAAAGGACCTATCAGTAAACTGATCGCTGCCCATAGGTAAACATTGCGACCTTTACTCTTGGCCATAGACACTGCTGCTGCTGCAAAAACGACCCAGATAAAAATCATTTGCTCCATCATTTGGTTCATAAATTCTCCAATTCAAAAAAATGACAAGGAATGGTCAGACTACACTATCAGAGCTCATCTGGCGAGAGAGACGATTTGCCGCGCTCAGGGTTCGGTTCAACCGGTCGACGGAGTAACTGACTCAGTTGATCGGCGCCGCCGACATACTGACCATCAAACCAGATCTGCGGGACGCTGATAGGTGTTTTAGACCCAATAATCGGCTTGACACGTACGAGCATCTCGTAGAGTGCGCGCGGATTCTTGACCACATCCTGATACTGATACTCTATCCCTGCGTCACTAAAATAGCCTTTAGCTCTCTGGCAATGTGGGCATGTCCCCTTACCGAATAGATGATTTCCCTGAAGCTTGCTGCGGGTCGCATGTTGACGAATCACTGTTTCTGCCAGAACGCCACGATTCAAAGCACCGCCCTGACTGATCATCCGACCCTCAACTAGCACGATCGGTGCATGCCAACCCCCTCTGAGAAGCGGTCTCCACCAGTAGTCCAGCCAGTCGTGAATCTGTAGATCAACTGGTATTCCGGCGAGTTCATGCTCCAAGGTATCGCGAATGACGTCTGTGGTCAGTGCGCATTCGCCGCAGGGAATTTTGATCTTGAATGGGCCCCAGGCACCAGCCCAACGATAGAGGGTAATCTTTACGGGGGGATTCAGCATCAGCTTACCTCCAGACTCAAGGATAACTGATTTTACGAATTCTTTCAGGACTCAGTGTGACGACTCTTCTTGCGACCCACGAGCCACTTCACCAGCAGCAAGCTCGCAGGGGACAGGTGAAAGAGCAAATCAAAGAGATCAATAGGCCGGCTCAGGCTTCCGTTGAGCAACATATTAAATTTTTCAACGACGTGCGGTTCAGGAGAAAACGGCGCAAGCCCAAGAAATATTGCGGCGATGATCAGCGACGGATACGGAATGTGAGTAAGAAGTCTCTTCAGCAAAGCAGCCTACAGTTTCAGATTTGCTTCGCCCTGACACAGCTTCTCACGGAGAGCAGTCACATCTGCACTTTCCAGGTATTCGTCAAAACTCATCACGCGGTCGATCACTCCGCCCGGGGTCAGTTCAACGATCCTGTTCGCCAGTGTGGAGACAAATTTGTGGTCGTGAGAAGTGAACAGAATCACCTCTTTAAAATTGATCAAACTGTTATTGAGCGCAGTGATCGATTCCAGATCCAGGTGGTTGGTCGGTTCGTCGAACATCAGCACGTTGGCATTGGTCAACATCATCCGCGACAACATGCAACGCACCTTTTCGCCACCACTGAGTACACTGGTCATCTTGGTCGCTTCGTCCCCGGAGAAAAGCATCCGGCCGAGAAAGCCACGGGCAAAGTTCTCCCCTTCATGAGGTGGATACTGGCAGAGCCAATCGATCAGACTCAGATCCTTGGTAAAATACGAGCTGTTCTCTTTAGGAAAATAGGAGTTGGTGATGGTCACTCCCCAGCGAAAACTACCGCTATCCGGCTTAATTTCTTCAACCAGGACTTGAAGTAGTGTGGATTTAGCCAGACTATTGCCGACAAAGGCGATCTTATCTCCTTTAGTGACGGTCAAATTCAACTTATCCAGGACCTTGACGCCATTAATGATTACGGTTAGATCCTTCACTTCGAGGATGATGTCACCACAGGGTCGCTCGGGCGTGAAACTTACAAATGGATACTTACGCGAAGAAATTGGCAATTCTTCTATATCAAGTTTGTCCAGCAATTTTTTACGCGAGGTCGCCTGTTTGGCCTTGGAGGCATTGGAACTGAACCGGGCGATAAAATCTTTGAGTTCGGCTGCCTTATCCGAGGTCTTTTTGTTAGCATCCTGCTTCTGTTTCAAAACCAGTTCACTGGCCTCATACCAGAAATCGTAATTGCCGACGTAGGTACGGATGGTGCTGAAGTCGATGTCGGCAATATGGGTACAGGCCTGGTTCAAAAAATGCCGGTCGTGAGAGACCACAATTACGGTATTCTGAAAACGTCCGAGAAACTCCTCGAGCCATTGAATCGATTTGAGATCCAGGTGGTTGGTCGGCTCATCCAACAGCAGAATATCGGGATTGCCAAAAAGCGCCTGAGCCAGCAGCACGCGCACCTTCTCACCGCCTTCGAGCTCTTTAAGTTTTTTACTTCGCAACTCCTCAGCAATGCCAAGACCATTCAACAGGACTGCCGCCTCAGCCTCAACCTCATAGCCGTTCATTTCAGAAAACTCGGCTTCCAACTCGCCAGAACGAACCCCATCTTCGTCGGTAAAATCCTCTTTGGTGTAGATCGCTTCGCGTTCAGCCATTACCTCGTAGAGCCGCGTGTGACCCATGATGACGGTGTTGAAAACAGACTCTTCGTCAAAAGCGAACTGATCCTGACGCAGCACGGCCAGACGCAGACCCTTGGCGATCGAGACCTCCCCTTTATCAGCTTCGGAATCACCCGCCAAAATCTTCAGAAAAGTAGTCTTGCCTGAACCATTGGCACCGATCAGGCCATAGCAGTTGCCGGGTGTGAACTTGATATTAACGTTCTTGAAAATCGTCCGTTTGCCATAGGCCAGACAGATATTTGATGCACTGATCATTGGTCAATAATTCCTTTTAAAAACAGATCTTTGAAAACAAAAGACCACAGGGCCAAACCCCATGGTCATCGCGCTGCGAATCTATATCATTGATTCCCCGACACAGGCAATGCTTTTCCTCAGTTTTACAGTGCGTAGGCATCAGATTCATCCGGTACTATGCCGCCATGCGGCCAGGGCAAGCAGCAACCATCCCACCAGAAACGCAACACCACCCAGCGGAGTGATCATGCCGAGAGATTTGACACCAGAGAGGACTAAAGCATAAAGACTGCCAGAGAAGAGCAGTATCCCTAACTGGAGTGACCACCCGGCATAGCGGACCAGAGAAGCATCAGGCATCAACTGGCAGAGGATGCCGATCAGTACCAGCGCCAGGGCGTGAATTAAATGATATTGGACACCGGTTTGCCAGACACTCAAAAGCTCAGGAGTTACTCTTGATTTTAACCCATGCGCGCCAAAAGCTCCAAGAGTGACACCGATCAAAGCGTTGAGACTACCAAGGATGAGAAAGATTTTCATGATATTCCTATTTCACGACTCTCGACATTTGCACCAAACACTCGGATCTCACGTTGTGGAAATGGGATCTTAACACCAGCTTGCTTGAGCGCCGTAGATAAATCCTGATTGACCCGATAGAGCAGACTGGCTTATTAGGGATAGTTATTTTCTCGCCATTCTCATTGGTCAAAATTTTCGCCGCTAAGCGGACCTCATCCACGCCGCCTCTTACCCCCTGCGCCAGGATGATATCGACAACGACAAAAGGACGGCTCAGAATAATCGACAAACCGGCACCGTAGTTAGAAAGCGGTCCCTGAAGGGCGAAACTGCTACCGAAAGCCAAGGCACCAAGGCCGCAATAAAAGGTGCTATGGAGATACCGAACTTATCTATAGCGATAATGATGAAAAAGTCAGTACCAGCGTCTTGGTGAAGTTACCCAAAAATCGCCCCAGGGTCAGATCGAGTTCACGTCTTGCACAGAACCTGATCACTATCCAACCCAGCCAGCAAATTTCACCCTGACTGCCAGAATGATGAGGGCTCCAATAATCTGGAAGCTGTACTTGATAATAAACTCTAATGAAACGTCATAAACCTTCTGTAGGGTCGTAAGTTCTTCCTGCATATGGCCTCTATAAAATATCCAATTAGTAGCTATGGTCCCATCAGGGCTTGATCAAGATCTTCTATTATATCCTGTGGATGCTCTCCCCCGACGTTAAGTCGTACCAGATCACCCGGGATATCAGCCAGTTTACGCCCCTGGTCCCCCTGCTGTTGATGAGTGGAGATGGACGGGATGGTAGCAATACTCTTGATGCGCCCCAGATCTGTAGCTCGCATGATCATCTGTAAACGATCAAAAAAGATCCGGGCCTTTGTCGCGCCCCCCTTAACTCTGAAACTAAGCAGGTGGCCGTATCTGGGCAGTGCATCGTCACAAGCGTTCTCACTATCGACCAACCGCATCAGGCGTGAGGCAACGGTATGTCCGGCATCGCCGGGCAAACCAGGATAATAGACGGCTGTCACACAACTGTGTTGGGCCAGAAAACGCGCAACTTCCATGCAGTTCTGGCTGAGCAGGTCAAGCTTGCTGCGCAAGGTGTGCAGCTCATTCAGAATCAGGAGAGCGCTTAAGGGGCTCAAGGCCGGGCCGAAATCCCGCCCGGGGAGCAGCTTTAAATAGAGGGCGAAATTCTCTCTCATTTCGTCCGGGCCAACCCGGCTGGGAATCTGATGGCGGGCGATCACCGCCCCAGCTATCGCTAAACCACCAGCGTTCATACTTTTACTGACAGAATGCACGACAATATCTGCTCCCAAACAGAGTGGGCGCAGCAAGGCCGGGGTGGCAATGGTTGAATCAACGATTAACGGCACACCGAATTGATGCGCCAGGAGCGCCACAGCACAGATATCAAAAACTGCCAGAGTCGGATTACTCGGCATCTCAGCAAATAAAAAACGAGTTTGTTGATCGACAAGGCTCTCCCACTCCTTAAGATCAAGAGGATCCTTGACCCAGCGCACGTCAATCCCTCTTTCTTTGGCATAACGCTCATTGAAGAGCATAAAAGTACCTCCATAACACTTGCTACTGACCACGATATTGAAAGGGCCTTTTGGTGGAGAATCGACCAGGAAAGGGTTGGTGGCAAGAAAGATCGCGGCCATACCAGAGCCAGTAGCGCAGCAACTGACCTCCTCGTCAAAGCCGTAGCCCTCGAGTAGTGACAGAGTCTCTTCCAGATAATGTAACGTCGGATTGGCAATGCGCGAATAAGCCCAGGACGGCATCAGGTAGGCCAGGGCCGCTTCCATATGATCACTGTTCTCAAAATGCTGAGCCGAACTCAGGTAGACCGGTTCATTTATACTCCCCTGATTGGCCAGAGCAGCTTCAAGTCCGTAGATACCATGCACCGCGATAGTGTCGAATCTCTTGCTGCGCATTCGAGTTCGTTGTGTTGCCTCGTCGGCCAACATTTTTTGACCGCGAACGATATAGTTCTGTACACCGGGTGGGTAATTCTCTTTAGCCATGGAACCCTCCAGAGCAGGTCACGGAGACTGATCTCATAATTATTCTAACGGGATATACTTAAGTTGCCAGTATCGTCTGTGAAAACTGACTGATCTATTATTAACACAGGGCCTGATCATGCCTGAATAATGTAAGAGCCCAAACCTTTGACCTCGTAGAGGATGGCGATAGAACTCTGATCACAAAACCAAATTTCATGACCAAGGGGATCCAATGGTTATCAATAAAAAATTCTTCCTGTCTTTGTTGCTGATTCTGACGGGCTGCAGCACAGGTCAGATCATCGATCGAACACCAGAGGGGGCGAGTGGCCTGGCCCCGCAACAGCTGGTCAGGTCAAACTCTTACATGGTGGCTGCGGCGAATCCTTATGCCACCAAAGCTGGTCAGAAGATTCTGCAACGAGGGGGCAGCGCTATCGATGCGGCCATCGCAATCAATATGGTACTGACCCTGGTTGAGCCTCAATCCTCCGGATTAGGTGGCGGCTCTTTCATTCTTTATTGGGATAAGAGCGCAGCGGCTTTGCATACATACGATGGCAGAGAGACTGCTCCCGAAAATGTCGCTCCGGAACTTTTTTTCGAAGCTGGGAACCCCCTACCCTTTCAACAGGCAGTCGCTGGCGGACGAGCCGTCGGTGTGCCGGGTCTATTGAGAAATCTTGAACTGGTCCACAAAAAACATGGACGCCTGCCCTGGGCGGATCTTTTTACTGAGGCCATTCGCCTTGCCGAAGATGGATTTATAGTCAGCCCACGGTTAAGTAAATTGTTGAGCGGAAACTCCAGCACCAAACTGCTGCGTAACAGCCAGGCTCACGATTATTTTTATCCGAATGGCAAATCCCTGTCTGCAGGGCAATTATTGAAAAATCGGGCACTGGCAAAAACCTTCCGTTTGATTGCGACACAAGGGAGTGGAGCATTCTACTCAGGGGAGATTGCCAGCGACATGGTTCAAGCTGTGCGACAGGACGCAAACCCGGGCCAATTGACCCTGGAAGACCTGAAAAAGTATCGGGCCATTGAACGTGACCCGGTCTGCAGTCTCTTCTTCGAGTATCGAGTCTGTGGCATGGGGCCACCCACATCAGGGGGGATCAGCCTCTTGCAGATGCTCAGCCTGTTAGAATATGCGGGCATTGATCTGCAGAAGCCTGCCAGTCTACAGGCTATCCACCTTTTCGCTCAAGCAGGTCGACTGGCCTTTGCCGATCGGGGTCTTTATATTGCTGATCCCGACTACATCCAAATCCCGACTCGGGGCATGCTGGATGCGGGATATCTTAAGCAAAGAGCACAATTAATTGAGCCCACAAAAGATACAGGTCGCGCAGCAGCAGGGATCCCTCCCGGGCTGAGCAGCAACTCTCAGCACGCCGGCTACAACCCCGAGCAACCAGGAACCAGCCATATGTCAATTGTCGATAGTTACGGGAATGCTCTCTCCCAAACTGCCAGCATTGAACAGGGTTTCGGCTGTGGACTTATGGTCGGCGGATTTCTGCTCAACAACGAATTAACTGATTTTTCCTTCGCATGGCAGGATCAGACCGGGCGGGCTATCGCAAACCGGGTCGAAGGAGGGAAACGTCCGCGTAGTTCAATGGCCCCCACCATGATATTTAACAGAGAGGGCCAGTTGAGAATGGTGATCGGGTCTCCCGGTGGGAGTAGAATTATCCCTTATGTGGCTCAAACTGTTGTCGGGACGCTAATCTGGAAACAAGACATTCAGACCGCCATCAGTCAACCTCACTATCTACATATGAACGGCACAAGTCTCGACCTCGAAGCAGGAAGATTTCTGGAGCAACACAAAGTGGATCTCGAAGAACGCGGATACCAGGTCCATATACGAGAACTCAACAGTGGATTGCAGGGGATAACGATCAACGACAAGGTCCTGCACGGCGGTGCGGACCCCAGGCGTGAGGGGTTGGTCCTTGGCGAATAAATCTACATAAAATTCTTATATTTCACTCATTTGAATAGCAAACCTTTAGTCCGATGGTAAACTGTAATGAACAGGCGGCACAGAATCTTTCAGAAGCAAAAACCGAGAACAGACAAGATAACATCATGCGGCCTCTCGGTTTTCGTGACAAACAAGAGTGAGGAGGTTGTCTATGTTTAAAAATATCGATGTACAGGAAGCTATCAAACGCTCAATTCTGGTCGAAAAATGTGCACGGGACTTCTTTCGCCTCGGTGCGAAGCACATGAAAGATGAACGCGCCAGAAAAACCTTTGAGCTACTGGCTTCAGAAGAAGAGGAGCGTGCCAGAGGGTTTTATGACCTTTATCAAGGTGATGACATCCCTGATTTTGATGCTTTTATGGCAGTGGACCCGGATACGGACCTGGACTGGTTGAATGACAGTGAAAAAGCCTTGATGGAAAACATCGACGAACGTCATGCTCTGGATCTGGCTATGCAAAAGTCTCAGACTCTGGAAAAATCACTACGCGACATGGCGGACAAGTTTACTGATCCTCAAGTCAAAGAGGTCTTTTTAAAGAACGCGAACAGCACCCATCAGCATTATGAATTAATTGAATCTGAATATGCTCACCTGATGGGTATGGTCCATGAAACTGACATCAATATTTATGTCAGAGAATGACCTGCTTCCTTTTCAATGACTGATTTTAATCAGATATGATCAAGCGGCACCAGAACCTGGATCAAGGGGACCTGATTTGGGATGTCAGCGGTCAACCTCTATTCTGCGCCAGATGATAACAGGCCTTAAGGTCGGGCTCGCTCATATTGCAGCGGCCAGCTATGTTCAGCTTTGAGCTCAGTTGCAGCATGAATTGGCCAGTAAGGGTCGCGTAAAAGTTCCCTTGCCAACAGAACGACATCAGCAAGGCCAGTTGCGATAATTTGTTCAGCCTGAACAGCAGAGGTAATTAGACCGACAGTGCCGGTAAGTATACCGATCTGCTCACGAATCTGTGCCGCAAACGGCGTCTGGAAACCCGGCCCCGCTGGGATGATGGCATCGGGGGTCAGACCAGCAGTGGAGCAATCGATAAGATCAATATCTAACTTTCGAAGCTGTCGACAGAGTTCTATGGACTGGGTCAGATCCCAACCGCCCTCAACCCAGTCAGTAGCCGAGATACGCACCATAACCGGCAGCTCCTGTGGCCAGATCTCGCGTACGCGGCGCGCTACTTCCAATGGAAAGCGCATACGGTTGTCGAGGCAACCACCAAAATTATCGTTCCGGTGGTTGCTGAGCGGAGAGAGGAACTGGTGCAGTAGGTACCCATGCGCCATATGAACTTCGACCGCCTGAAAACCCGCCCTCAGCGCACGTCTAGCCGATTCCTCAAACTCTATGAAGATTTGCTCCAGCTCAACAACATTCAACTCTCGCGGCATTGTCGAATTGGGGCTAAAAGGCATCGGACTGGGGGCAACAGGTTGCCATCCACCTTTATCAGAGCTTACAGCTTCACCACCGAGCCAGGGAGGCTGAACAGAGGCCTTGCGCCCCGCATGAGCTAACTGAATTGCGGGAACTGCGCCCTGAGCTGAAATAAAAGCCGTGATCGGTGCGAAGGCATGCGCTTGGTCATCATTCCATAGCCCACAGTCTCCTGAGCTGATGCGACCTTCTGGACATACGGCTGCTGCCTCGGCCATCACAAGAGCAGCACCGCCAACGGCGCGACTTCCAAGATGGACCAGATGCCAATCATTCGGCAGGCCATCCTGACAAGAATACTGGCACATGGGAGAAACAAAAATTCGGTTTCGAAGGGTCAGAGTGCGTAGTTTAAGAGGGGTAAATAGACTGCTCATCGTTAGACCTCACATGACAATAGAAGCGTTTAAAAAGTGGTCAGGATGATGTTTGTTTAAATGACGGTCAATTATCTCACAAACGCTACAGCATGCAATCTCACACAATTGAACAAGCCCTGAAACTCAGTCGCTCAATCTAGAGATTTACGTACCAACGGTGTAATGCTCTGGGATAGCTCCCCCGAGCTCAGCCAAATCTCACCATCCTGAACCGTGCATTGCACTTGCATGTTGCGCTGAACCAACTTCGTCATCTCCTGGCACGAGACTTCTGGAATTTCTATCACGGTCAGGTTGCTGTAGCGCTGTAGCTTCTCAGCATTCTTTTGCCACCAGATATCTGCTCCGCGGCCACCATAAATATACAAATATACCTGGGTTGATCGATTCGAGGCCTTACGTAGCCTGCGCTCATCTGGCAGACCGACATCGATCCACAATTCAATATCATCAGTAAGACTCTTCTGCCACAGATCTGGCTCTTCGTCAGCGCATAGCCCTTTGGTAAAGCTGAGCTGTTCATCGGCGTGCAGAGCAAAAGCGAGCAGACGCACCATCATCCGCGTATCAGTTTCAGAGGGATGGCGTGCCAAAGTCAGTAGATGCTCGGCGTAATAGTTTCGATCCATGTCTGAAATTTGCAGTTCAGCCTTGAATATTGTAGCGCTCAGTGCCATAGGCTACTTGACCTCAGCAACAGCATCTTCAGCTTTGCAGTGTGCAACCACTTCCTTGAGCCAGGCAATCTCATCAGGTGCGAATGTTTTGAAATGATCGGTGTCCATATTCATCACCCAGTGAAGATCAACTGTGGTCATCTCTGTTATTGAATGCCCAGGTAATTTAACAAAAGGCGCATCAATCTCTGCCCAGTCGTTGAGGCGCTCCTGCTGGTCAAAGAAAACCAGATAGTCGCTTTCGTCATTCTCAATAATCAAAGGAACCTCTGTCTCATCTTCAGTCCCTTTGTCGTCAATCTGAATCATTTCTTTAACCGTAGGGACAAAGAACAGAGTGTTGAGAAACAGGTCATAAAAACCGGACTGGGTCTTCTGGTCTTCTGGATTAGCGCGCAGGGCCTCGAAGGCCTTATCGATATCAGTCATAAAAACACCTTTGGTCTCAGAATTAAATGAGGACGTGAAATTGAATCACGCACCTTAACAGATAGGAATCCATTTGTCTTGGCCAACGATTGCTGGCCAATTGAATGATAAATTTGAATATGGAAGTGGTGACAATCCGCCTGGCTGGCAGTCTACTTATTAAAGGAAGGATGACTTCTTCTGTTTGCTGGCCACCTTTTGCAACAACCTGAATGATGCAAAAGGTGCCCGCACTTACTGCCCTGATTCAAACTCGTGATCTATTTTTTCACCAAGAATATTTCTGTCAGGATAGGAGAGTTCATTGATACGAATTTCATACCTGTCGGCGGTGCAGAGACAGTCACCATCCATAAAGGGATTTTTTATCTCCAGACGAAGTTGTTCCTGCGAAGCCATTTTTATGATGCGCCAGCCACCGGCTTCTGAGTAGTTGAGATAGTCAGTTGAAAACGCATTGCACTGCGTCGCACAAATTGATCTACCCATCTCAATATCGCCTCCCGAGGCTCCGGGATCATAATCATAGGCAGTAACCAGAAAAGCAGTGACAACGCGCTCTGGAGATTCTGTCGCTTGAGCAAAAGTGGCGGAAAGAAAAAACAGGGACACGAAAAGAACCAGACTTAAGAGAAGATAAACCTGACAGTTGATCTCTTGTTTTGTCGCGCGCATATTTATCCCCATGTCGACCAGCTCTTGCGGTGAAGTCATTACCCTTCTTTGAACATTTTTCATCGTGTCACCCATTCGCTACGCCGCTCTAGTTGCGGGTTCACACCTTTGCCCAACTGGACGATGAAACAACCTTTTGAGGCATAGCGCTGGCCCTGGCCAAAGCTGAGACGTTCGTAAAGTGGGAAGTATGTGTCATTAAGCATATCGATGCTATCGAGGAAAAAATCACGATAATATTCACCGCGCATATCGATTAGCGCTTTTCCTAACACTTCATTGGAGATATAGGCCTTGCTGATGATTTCAGAATTAAAATCTTCCAGTTTTCGGCCACTGAGTATGCGTTTAAGGGAAATATCAAAACGGATATTTTCATGTGGCAAACGATACGGCCAGGTCATATAAAGACCATCTCTCATATCCTCAGGAAGAGCCCAAAGGTCGTCACCAAGCCAGGTGCCTGAAGTGAGGAGCAGTCCTTTCCAATCAGTTGTTTGGGCGACGGCTCTAAGAGCAGGTATGGCGCTTGCGTCGTCCCAGACAATGACAACCGCGGGATCCTGAGTTTTTATAATCTTAAGTAGTTGCTGTGCATTGAGTGTACTCCCAACCGGGAGGCTGATATCTGTAACTGCAGATTTCTTCTTTTGCGCCCAGCTGTCGTTAAAACCATTCTTCAAAGCATTCCCACGTCGTGAAGCTCGGCTGATTTGTAGAACTCTTCTCTCTTTGAATAGCTCAGACATGCTGGCAAGATAGCGCGCAGCAGCCTCCCCTTCCTGACGAAATCCGCGTGAAAGATAGATAGTCTGCCAGTTGTTTTCATCAAGCACCGGATAGTCGACCAGCGGGAAAATATTGGGCAGCTGGTTGTCTTCGCAGAAGCGATGGACCGGCTCCCAGTCACCGTGCGAAATTCCACCGAGAAGAGCAAAGACTGGATTCTTTTTGTAGAAATTTTCAAGCTGGGAATACCAGGTGGATGAAGGCCCCTTCAATACCCAGCGTTCGAGGGTGAACCGTTTGGCGAGAAGATCTGGCCCGAGCATGTTGTAAGCCATACGCGCCACACGAGCGTTGTTTTGTGACGCAATCGCCAAGCTGTTCTTGCGGTCAATATTAAATTGCAGCGGAAGTACCATCGACTCAATTTCAACCGGATCGGTACCATCGACAATGACTGTGGCGAAGTGGAGGAATTCTTTGCTGGCCCCTGTCGAAAACTCGGAAGAGAGTGTTTTTAGATAGGCGATCAATATCGCCATATCGTCATCTTCAATCTGATAGCGCGGCATGACTTTCATCGTTGAACGACCGTTTGGGTCCACGCCGCTAGCAATCATTTTAGCCAAAGTTTCATCTGTATAGGCAGGGCGAGCCGGTAGAGTTACCGCGTAACTATGATAAGAGGGAACAAATTCATTCCCTTTCATATATGGCTCACGGAGTTCATACAGAATGCGTCCAGTCGTTGGGGGAGCAATGACTTCCCCCTCTATGGCCCCAAGCCCACTCCGAAGATGGCAACTAATACAGGTGAAGGTGGTCGCCTCAACCGGAATTTCACCAGCGGCAAAAGCTTGCATCGGCTCGCCCGAAGGCAAAACCCCCTCACGATACATCCGCTCACCAAGGATTCTGACCTGCTCAACTGTCAAGGACTCAACTGGTGCTGCAAACAGGTTTAATGGCATGAAGCCAGCCATCAGCAAAACAAGCAACAACGGTACAAAATATTTCATTTAACCCTCCATAAATAATTAAAGAAGCGGGGGTGTAAATATGTGAGCAGGAAAAACAACTTCACATTCCTACCTGATCCCAGCCATTTCCATTTCATGAAGATAGTCTTTACCATTCACCATACCGTTTATCCTGATCCATTTATTTTGTTCTGGAAGACGGATAAAATTGAGGGGCTGATGATCCATCTTGTCACCGAAAAAAGCATCGAAAGCGGTCGTGATGTTATCGATGTCGAGACGGCTGCCGGTGAGAAGGACCCAGCCCGGTTGCCCTTTGTATTTGTTGCGATAACTGGTCAGCACTTCGGGAGTATCGTGCTCGGGGTCAATGGTTATTGAAACGAGCAGAACTTCATTGCTCTTATCCCCTAGTTCACGTTGCAAATCAATGAAGCCCATCGAAAGTAACGGGCAGATAGTCGTACAGGTGGCATAGATGAAATTGACGACCACCGGCTTGTCTGAATCCAATATTTTATTGATTGAAACGCGTTGGCCGTCGTGATCAGTCAGGACCAGATCAGGTATCTGATAGGTCTCTACACTACTGGCGTAACCCTTTTTATTCATCATCGCCTGATGTTTGGAGTGATCGGCGGCAGACATCCCGGCCATGTCATGTCCCATGCAACCGGCAAGAATGAAAATTGGCAAGCCAGAACAAATCAGTAGACGCAATACTCTCAGGTACATATAAAGCTCCTCATGGATGTCGTCTCGAGTGAATTTTGAGAAATATCATTATACCAGAATAATATAATGCTCCAAACAGTTAATGCTAGCAATGTTCCTGCCATCAGCCTCAATGCAGGTTAACCCATTAAATAACCGTTAAAAGCTGGAATTGTTGAGGATTTCATATAATTAAAAAAGGGTGCAAATTTATACCTATCTGGTCGCATTTTGATAAAGTTCAGCCTTGCGACAGAACGCTGATTCTTAAATTTTCAATTAATTTATCAGAAAAAACTGGAACTGCTGACAGATTTTGAATTTCTGGGGAAGAGAAGAAGTTACTTCCCTTGGGGAAAGGAGACATCCATATCTGCTATGACTACAAGTTATTTATGCTTCTAGCTCAAGGAAGGTCAGGCTTTCCAGATGATAGGTTTGAGGAAACATATCCAGCGGGCGGCTTTCTCTGACACGATAGCCAGCCGTCAACAATAGCGTCAGATCGCGGGCCAGGGTCATTGGGTCGCAAGAGACATAGAGTATCCGCTTAACTTGCTGTTTGAGCAGGTCGACAACGACCTCTTTAGCACCGCTGCGCGGCGGGTCAAGGACGACCAGATCAAAGCCCTTTTTTCCGGCTAGTGCGGCGTAAGCCCCCTCTGCTGGTCGTGTTACAAAATCAATATTCGTCACTTGATTATGGCGAGCGTTAACTTTTCCCTGAGCAATAGATCCAGCGTGCTCTTCAACTGCGACAAGACTTGTCACGCGGCGTGCGAATGGCAGGCTGAAATTCCCCATGCCACAGTAAAGATCAAGCACGCGCCAATCCTTATTAGGTGAAGCCATACGCAATGCCTCACTGATCATACGACGGTTCTGAGCAAGGTTGACTTGTGAGAATCCACCGGCGCCATAGGCCAATTGCAGTGGTGGAAAATCGACCTCGATGGTCAGGTCACGTGCCCCGGAGATATAACTTAAGCTCGACTTGGAACCAGTTTGCAGAAAAAGAGCGAGGGCATATCGTTGCTGAAGTAGTTTCAAATACTCCACTAATGCAGTACTCTTTTTACCAGAATAGTGAAGAACTACTCGTACCTGCTCGCCATCACCGATCTCCATGTCGATCCGGGAAATCTGTGCCGCAAAGGGGCTATGCTGCAGTCGTTCGCGTAATTCTGGCAAAAGTCGATTAAAGGCTGGATCAGCGATCGGACATGATTGAACATCGATGACAGAATGACTGTTGGAGCGGTAAAAACCGATCGCCAGTTTGCCATCAGTTGACGTATGACACTTAAACTGGACCCGACTGCGGTAGTGCCATTCGATGGGGGATTCCATGACACCAGAGATCAGCGCATCGTCAATGCCGCACTGACGATGCAAGGCGTCACGGAATATCTTCTCTTTGTGACGTAACTGCTCGGCATAGGGAAGCATCTGCCACTGACAACCGCCACATTCCCCAAAAACCGGGCAGGCGGGTCTACAACGTTGCGACGACTCTCGATCGAAGAGTACGGCTTCTGCCTCGGCATAGCGCTTCTTTTCGCGCGTTAGACGAACTCGGACCAGGTCACCAGGTACGGCACCGCGGACAAAAATAACCCGACCATCGTAACGGGCAACACCTCTGCCACCAAAGGCGAGCGATTCGATCTCGAGTGGACCGATCAGCCCGTCATTCATAATCAGCCTTTGCTCTGTGGGCTGATCTTGTCAGCAGTAAAATCCATGGTTGCAAAGTAATCGTCATTGGTTTCAGCGCGACGAATCAACTCAACACTTCCATCGCTGCGCAGCAAAAGTTCTTTGGGACGCAGACGGCCGTTATACTGAAAGCCCATAGCGTGGCCGTGAGCGCCGGTATCATGAATGATCAACAGGTCACCCTCTTCAATCTGAGGCAATTCACGCTGTACGGCAAACTTGTCGTTGTTTTCACACAAGGAACCGACCAGATCGATCACTTCTGTGGATCGACTTTCGCCACCAACCACATCAATATGGTGGTAGGCATCGTACAACGCAGGGCGCATCAACGCTGACATGCAGGCATCGACACCGACATATTTACGGTATGTGTCTTTATGATTAATCGCCTGGGTGACGAGTGCACCGTGCGGACCGGTCATGTAGCGGCCACTCTCCATTACCATCTTTGGGGCATAGCCATGAATCGACTTGTATTGGTCAAATAACGCGGTAATTTCTTGTGCCATCGCCTGTAGATCAAGTGGCTCTTGTTCAGGGCGATACGGAATACCAAAGCCACCACCAATATTCAAAAATTCAAAACGGATATCGAGCTCTTTTTCGACCTTCTCTGCAATCTCCAGCAGCATGCGTGAGGTCTCGACCATGTAACTGTAGTCGAGTTCGTTAGAAGCAACCATGGTATGCAGGCCGAAGCGGGTGGCTCCTTTTTCACGTGCCATCCGATAAGCATCGACCACCTGATCGTGAGTCACCCCGTATTTGGCCTCAACCGGATTACCGATGATCACATTACCGGTACGACGTGGCCCGGGATTGTAGCGGAAACAGACCAACTCGGGAAGTTTCGGTACCTTGTCGAGCAGCAAAATATCATCCAGATTGAGGATGCAACCTCCATCCAGAGCGGCGAAGTTAAACTCTTCTTCTGTGGTGTTATTTGAAGTAAACATGATCTGTTCACCAGTCGCGCCAACCTCGCGACTGAGAATGAGCTCCGGAATCGAGCTGCAATCAAAACCAAAACCCATATCCTGCATGAGTTGAAGAATACTTTTATTCGGCAGAGATTTGACCGCATAGTACTCCTGAAAGCCCTCGATACCTGCAAAAGCGGCTTTCAGATCACGACCAGTCTGACGAATCCCTATTTCATCATAGATATGAAAAGGGGTTCCATAGTGTGCTGCGATCTCTTCGACAATCGGTTGTAGCCGGGACTTAAAGTCATTAGACATTGGCATGGGACTTACTCCTTAAGACATTATTGATTCAAATTTATTTTTCTGGTTTCTTTAAGAATGTCGAGAACGATTTTTGCGCTGACATGAGAGACGCCATCTAGCGGTGCAAAATTCTCACGCAGGCAGCGACCCAACTCCTGAAGAGATGTGACACGCAGCTTCACCAGATAATGACAGTCTCCACTGGTTTGAAAAACCTCCTGTACGCCGGGGATGTTTGTCAGTTGCGGACCGACATTGACTGCTCCTGATACCTGGAGTTGGACAAAAGCAACCAACCCCTGGCCGAAATGACCCGGATTTAGACGCACTTCGTAGCCCTGGATGATCCCCTGCTGCTCAAGTTTACGGATTCTCTCCAGAATAGCAGAAGGCGCCATTCCAACCTGACGCGCAACTTCAGCGTTGGGGATACGCGCCTTTTCCTGAAGAATCTCCAGAATTCTTAAGTCAATCTCGTCAAACGTTCTTTCTTCAGTCATCATTGCAGAACAATATTCTGCCCCAGAGGCTAAAGTCAATACGCTTGTTGTGACAAAAAAAATAAAGCGTTCCTGAAGAGCCTTCAGCTTGGCGTGATAAGTATGTTGGGAACGCGAACGGTGATTAGAGAGTCGACAATAGGAGATATTGGCAGCGCGAGTCGGTTGAAGTGTTTAGTCTGAGCAGAAAAGAAAGGTCATCATTTAACGACCTGATCACCTTGAAGAGCCTCATTATTTAGAGCTACTTCACTGGGTAAATCAAACGAAAGCCCAAGCTGTTATTGTGAGAGTCGGGCCTAAACCATGAGCGGCGTGCCGCGCGGATATTTCGTGGGTCACTAAACCAACTCCCACCTCTAAGCGCACGGTACTCTTTCGGGCTTGAATCCTGGAGGGTAATGACTTTCTGTTGCTTATTGTAAGCATCGTCATACCAGTCCCCTGTCCATTCCCACACGTTTCCCAATATATCATATAGGCCATAAGCGTTAGGCTTAAAGGAGCCAACGGCAACGCTGACTGGGGCCCCATCAGTACAATTATGAAATTTTTGACCAATTCTATTTTGCTTCGCTGATTGATCGCCGACATTGGCATAACCACAAACATCGACCTGATCCTCGCCCCAGAAACGAGCTGAAGTTGTCATCCCCCTAGCTGCATACTCCCACTCTGCTTCGGTTGGTAGGCGAAACGTCCTTGCGGTCTGGCTAGATAGCCAGACCGCATAATCTGAAGCGGCCTTCCAATTAACATAGACGACAGGTTGCATTTCACCATTCAAATCATGGCCAAGGAAGTTCCCGCTATCATGATCAGCGTAGTAGAGGCGAAACTGAGAGTTCGTTACTTCATATCGTCCCAGCCAAAAGTCATCTAGACAAACTTCATGACGAGGTCCCTCGTCGTCACCCCGACCTTCTTCACTCACGGGGCTCCCCATTTGGAAGCACCCACCCCTGATCAAGACGAATTCCATTCCGGTTATCGCATCCATAAAGGTTTCAGGGGTTACAACCGGCGACTCGGCGTTAGTGTCTGAGTTTAAGAATACGGCGGCTGAATTCAGGTCCGATGGTAAGGCAAGAACTGGTTCACTCGACAGAGCGGCACCAAACAGAATGAAAAAGATAGAAAAAGAAGAGAACTTAAACACTGAAATCCCCCACAAAGTTATGATGAATTGATTTCAGATATTCAACAATTCTGCAACTCTTGTCAATCAACACTTCATGCTTAGGTAAATTCACTCCGGTTATGGTCACTGCTATAATAGAGTTGCGGCCCCTTTGGGACGATCCCGGATGGATTGATAGTCATATGACTGCCATAATAATGGGCCTTGATATGATCAAAGTTGACCGTCTCTGCGACTCCCGGGATCTGATAGAGATCACGTAGGTAGTTGGAGAGATTGGGGTAATCCTCGATTCGGCGCAGATTACACTTAAAATGTCCGACATAGACCGAATCAAAACGGATCAGGGTTGTAAAAAGTCGCCAGTCGGCTTCAGTGAGCTGCGCTCCGACAAGGTAACGTTGTTGGCCAAGGCGCAGTTCGAGCCAATCCAGGGCAGTAAAAAGCTCATCAAAAGCTGAGTCATAAGCCAGTTGAGTCGTTGCGAACCCGACCCGGTAGACGCCATTGTTGATCGATTGATAAATACGCTGATTTACAGCATCGATCTCAGTCTGCAGCTCCAGTGGGTAATAATCTGTTTTTCGCTGAGTAAGCTCATTAAATGCCATATTGAACATACGGATAATCTCGCTCGATTCGTTACTCACAATTGTCTGTCGCTCTTTATCCCATAGTACCGGTACCGTAACTCGCCCGGTATACTCAGAATCAGCCAGTTGATAGATCTGATAAAGGAAATTAACTTTGGGCGTCGGACTGGCCGCCGCCGTCCCGAGACTCAGTTCCCAGCCGTTCTCTAACATCAAGGGCTCAACCACTGAAACGTCGATCAGCGGCTGAAGTCCTTTGAGGATCCGAAATATCAGAGCCCGATGGGCCCAGGGACAGGCCAGTGAAACATAGAGATGATAGCGTCCGGCAGCGGCAGTAAAACCACCCTTCCCACTTGGCCCAACTGAACCATCAGCGGTTAACCAATTACGAAAGCTGGATTCTTTGCGTATGAATTCACCTTTACTCTCTTTGGTATTATACCAGCGATCCTGCCATTTTCCGTCAACGAGTAGTCCCATGAGCCACCTCTTCACCTGTTAAGCTAAAAAAAATCAAGGATCACAAGAACGTCCTTGCATCACATTAGCCACCGTTTCACAATAGCATATGCCGCAAAATCTGCGCTTCTATCCGTCTTTTTAATATTAAAATGATCCATGCCTGCTGCTTTCTCCGCGCAGATAGAGTATGATTAGTTATGTAAAACTCCTGATCATGTTGCTTACTCGTGCAAAGGAGGTCGCCTATCGAAACAGATACAGATTCTTCGAATAGTTCAAACTACCCACTGACGGTTAATGGCCGTCAGTCAAGCCCATGACACGGGCACAGAGAACCAATAAATAAAAGAAGGCCCGCAGCAACAAATGCGGGCCTTTCATTTTTCAATATATACTCAAATACTGCGTTTTTTTTTCAGATTGAACCTACCCATGCTGGTCATTATTCGAACTTTCCATATCCCCCCTTTTATGACAAAAAAGTGCATCAATACTGCTCTTCAATCATCAGAAAAAAATGTGTCTCATTAGGATAATTTTGGTTTACGGAACAAGATGTAGTAGACTATATTCACTTTCGGTACGATATATAGTGTTTATCTTTAAGGGTCCAGGTAGAGGTTCGGCTCATAAGCGTCAAATTTCCTCCTGAATGGAGTGGGTTTTAAAAAGTGGAGAAAAATAGCCAATGTCTTTAAACGTAATCAAAAAAACGCAATCAACTGCAGAGATCCCCTGGCAGGACGCCTCGCTCGATATCTGGGATAGCAAGTATCGACTCAAAGATGCTGCCGGTCAGCCCATTGATGCCGATTTGAGTGCAACCTTCGAGAGAGTCGCCAAGGCGTTGGCGGCCGTTGAAGAAGGTAGCGAGAAACAGCTCTATTGGTTCGAACGCTTTCAGTGGGCGCTGGAGAACGGCGCCATCCCGGCCGGGCGTATAACGTCCAATGCTGGTGCGCTTGATCACAAGCCGGCAACCTCAACCATAAACTGCACAGTATCGGCAACGGTTGAGGATTCGATGGATGATATCCTCAGCAAAGTTCACGAAGCAGGTCTGACACTCAAGGCCGGTTGTGGCATCGGTTATGAATTTTCAACACTACGCCCTCGAGACGCCTTCGTCAGTGGAGCTGGCGCCTATACTTCCGGTCCGATGTCATTCATGGATATTTTTGACCGCATGTGCAGCACCGTCTCCTCGGCTGGCGGGCGCCGTGGCGCTCAAATGGCGACCTTTGATATTTCTCACCCCGACGTAATTGATTTCATTAAAGCCAAACGTGAGGACGGTCGACTGCGCCAGTTCAATCTCTCCTTGCTGATCACCAACGAATTCATAGAAGCCGTCAAGCAGGATGCAGACTGGCCTCTCTGTTTTCCGCTGACTGCGAAAGAACTGGAGCGCGAGGGCCTGGACCTGCGAGATCCGGCTCAGGTTCTCTGGAAAGACTGGCCAGTCACTGAGGGCTACATTCAAAATCAGGTTGGCCAGGTTGCCTGCAGGATTTTTCGCACCATCCGCGCCAAGCAACTATGGAACGTCATCATGGCCTCTACCTATGACTTCGCCGAACCTGGATTTATCCTGATCGACAAAGTCAATGAGATGAACAACAACTGGTTCTGCGAGAAGATTCGCGCGACTAATCCCTGTGGCGAACAGCCCCTGCCCCCTTACGGTTCCTGCCTTCTCGGTTCGATCAACCTGACCCGTTTTGTTGATCAACCTTTCACCGCGGAGGCACGTTTTAACTGGGAGCACTTCAACGAGGTTGCCTCGGTATTTTCCCGCATGCTGGATAATGTCGTAGAGATCAACGGTCTGCCTCTTCAGCGGCAACGTGATGAAATCGTCGGTAAACGTCGTCATGGCATGGGCTATCTGGGCCTGGGCTCAACCATCACCCTGCTCGGCATGAAATACGGTGATGAAGATGCCATCGCCTTCACCGAGAAGGTCACTTTGCAGATGGCTCTGGCCGGATGGCAGCAAGCACTGGAGCTGGCTCGTGAAAAAGGTCCGGCCCCGGCACTGCTGGAAGACTATGAAATCACGGCAGAGATGTTACGCAACCGACCCGAAATGGCGGTCGACGGCATCCGCTTGGGCCAGCGTGTTCCGGGACGGATTCTGCACGCGCGTTACAGCCGCTACATGCAGCAGCTATCCCAGGTTGCACCAGAACTCGTCGCTGAACTAGCCGAGGTTGGCGGCCGCTACACTCATCATAGTTCTATCGCTCCAACGGGGACCATTTCACTATCGATTGCGAACAACGCCTCCAACGGTATTGAGCCCAGCTTCGCCCATCACTATTGCCGGAATCTGATCCGTCCGGGCAGAAAAACCAAAGAAAAGATCGATGTCTTCTCTTATGAACTTCTGGCTTATCGCGAACTCATTAACCCGAAAGCCATGCCTGGTAGTGACAACTCGGATGAAAAGCTGCCTGACAACTTTATCACCTCGGAAGATATCACCCCTAAGCAACATGTTGATATCCAGGCTGCAGCCCAGAAATGGATCGATTCATCCATCTCCAAAACAGCCAATGTCCCTAGTGATTTTCCCTTCGCCGAATTTCAGGATATTTACCTCTATGCCTATGAGCAGGGGTTGAAGGGCTGTACAACCTTCCGTTACAACCCGGAATCATTCCAAGGCGTATTGGTACAGGAAAAGGATCTGGCAGAGACGGTTTATCAATTTGCCCTCGAAGACGGCACCGTCGTCAAAGCCCGGGGTAACGAAGACATCGAATACGACAACGAAATTCATTCGGCGGCCAACCTGTTTGATGCCCTCAAAGAAGGTTATTACGGCAAGCTGTAACAAGGAGCGATAAAATGGCTACAAAAATAGATAAGAAGATAGTTGCCTATGAGGTCATCAACCTCGAAGAAGAACGGAAAAAAGCTGCTCTGGAAGAGAAGAATAAACTCGAAGATATGCACGAGAACATTGAGCGACCGGAGATGTTGGTGGGCGCTACCTATAAAATCAAGACACCACAGAGCGAACATGCGCTCTATGTCACCGTCAATGATATAGTGCTGAATGCTGGCACCGAGCATGAAACTCGTCAGCCTTTTGAGATTTTCATCAATTCAAAAAACATGGCTCATTTTCAGTGGGTTGTTGCACTGACCCGGATGATGTCAGCAGTCTTTCGTAAGGGTGGAGATGTTACCTTTCTGGTTGAAGAGATGAAAGCGGTCTTCGATCCCCAGGGCGGTTATTTCAAACCGGGCGGGCGTTTTATGCCATCGATTGTGGCTGAGATCGGTTTTGCTCTTGAAAGTCACATGAAGATGATCGGTCTGATCAAGGATGAGCGGATGCCCGATGCCATTCGGGAGATGCTCGATACCAAGCGGGCCGAATATGACTCTCTCAAAGGCCGAAGAAAAACTGACGACGTTGGAAGCTTTCCGCCCGATGCCAAACTGTGCAGCAAATGCTACACCAAGGCCGCCATTGTTATGGACGGCTGTCTGACCTGTCTGAACTGCGGCGATTCCAAATGCGGCTAAGTGGCAGCGTCTAGCAGCCTGTCGGGCTTGCCGGACCGAAGCGAAAATTTGAGCGTTTGAGGCCAGGTTTTCGTTCGTTTGCAGGCTCATAGCCATAGCTATGGGGCAAAAAAGAGCGGGAATCTGGGCCAAATGAACGAATTTGCAGCCGGTTTTTGGAAAACCCGACAGGCTGCTTGTTCAGAGTATTTACAAAAATCGCGTCCAACCAAAGAGGTGCCGAACTTGTCGAGTACAAACTGGGATATCCGCTGGATGGCTCTCGCCCAATTTGTTGCAACCTGGAGCAAGGACCGCGGCAGAAAGGTTGGAGCCGTTATTGTTGGCCCTGATAACGAGATTCGCTCAACCGGCTTTAACGGTTTGCCGCGCGGGGTGAATGACGACGTTGAAGAGCGGCACGAAGCAGCCAATGGCGAGAAGTACCTGTGGGCGTCTCATGCTGAAAGAAATGCAATATACAACTCAGCCATGCTTGGCGTTTCAACCAAAAACTGTACGATCTACGTCCCCTGGTATCCATGTATCGATTGTGCAAAGGCTATCGTACAGTCAGGATTGAGTAAAATCGTCTGTTTTGAGCCCGACCTGACTGATGTTAACTGGGGAAAGGATTTCGAGAAATCACTCATCATCCTCGGTGAAGGAAATGTTGTAACAAAGTTCATCGACCAGAAAAACTATCTGCAATCTCTTCTTGATAAGGAACTTCAGGTTGGAAATGTCAAGATCGGGCCGCTGGAGTAAAAGCAACAACTCCCATGTTTAGCAATAAGAAAGGGCCACCCGTACTGGGCGGCCCTTTCTTATTGCTGACCGCCTACCAGCTTGTTGTTTGTCTCCCCATATGCTATATCGACTAAGGTTAAATCCTCTTTTCTTTATCTATCCAAACAGGATTAAAGCTCAGCCTTGATGCCTGTCGGGGGAACCTGTACTACTTATGTACAAAGATTATTTCGGACTCAGGGATGAGCCGTTCTCCATAGCCCCCGATCCACAGTTTCTGTACATGAGCGAACGCCATCGCGAAGCCTTGGGGCATCTTATTTATGGCATGACAATCGACGGTGGGTTTGTGTTACTCACCGGTGAGGTTGGAACCGGAAAGACGACTGTCTGTCGTTGTCTGCTCGAGCAGATCCCGGAAGATTCTGAGGTCGCCCTCGTTTTCAATCCCAAGTTAACTGTGGTCGAACTCCTTGAAACTCTCTGTGATGAGCTCCGGATTGATTATCCACCGGGCAATCTAAGCAATAAACTTTTTATCGATGCCATTAATCGCTTCCTGATCGATGCACACAGCAAGGGCCGAAAAACGGTGCTGATCATCGATGAAGCACAGAGTCTCTCTCCTTCTGTGCTAGAGCAAATCCGGTTGCTGACCAACCTGGAGACCAATAAACAGAAACTGCTTCAGGTGATAATGCTGGGTCAACCGGAGCTGAAATTGATGCTCGAGCAGCCCGAGTTGCGGCAGTTGGCACAACGGATTACGGCCCGCTATCATCTCGAGCCCTTACCCCAGAATGAGATCAAGGCCTATGTAAATCATCGGCTGTCCATCGCTGGTGTCGAACGACGACTCTTTCCGGTATCGACAATCAACAAGCTCTACCAACTCAGTGGCGGGATCCCGCGCGTCATCAACCTGCTTTGTGATCGTGCCCTGCTTGGTGCATATGTCAGAGAACAGCAGACTGTCAGCCCCCACCTTTTGACTGAAGCCGCACGTGAAGTTTTCGGTGAGCAGAAGAAAACGAAATTATGGACCTCTCCGAACTGGCGCTGGCTCCTGCTCGCACTGCTTATCACCATCGGCACTGCCCAACTGGCGGCAAATTATGGGGTTGAG
The DNA here is from genome assembly GCA_024280485.1 of Deltaproteobacteria bacterium. Taxonomy (GTDB): domain Bacteria; phylum Desulfobacterota; class Desulfuromonadia; order Desulfuromonadales; family Geopsychrobacteraceae; genus Geopsychrobacter. Next base: position 15,088 of record JAJRQB010000117.1, on the reverse strand, counting down.
CCACCGCCGCTGGTCCCTGCCCCTGCTACAGTGTCGGTGGTTGTAGAGGAGGTTCCGCAGCCAGAGTGGGATCGTCTGGAGTGGGATGAGCAACAGCCGATCGATCAGAGTGACACTTTGGCTTATCAGACTCTGTTTGATCTCTGGAAAATCAGCTACCAGAATGGGCAGGGCTCGGTGCATGAGCAGGCCGGTCAGCAAGGGTTGCGCCTGGGGAACAAACGGGACAGCTTCGAACAACTCCGCCACCTGAATCGGCCCGTTGTGCTGAAGCTGAAAAATTTTCAGGGTCAGGAGTTTTACGTGACTCTGACAGCCTTGACAGATGAATCTGCCACTCTGGTCGTCGGTAAACAGCGTCAAACCGTTCCAGTTTCTACCCTCGCCAGACAATGGCTCGGTGAGTTTTCCCTCTTGTGGCAGGCGCCGCCAGATTATCAGGGAAGCTTGAAAACGGGGGCCACAGGCAAGATGGTACAGTGGCTCGATCAGCAGATGGCGTTCTTAAATAGCCGCAAACCCAGTCGTGAACAAAATATTTCGCTGACCGGGAACCTGCTTGAAGAAGTGCAACGCTTTCAGCTCAGCGAAGGGCTTGATCCCGATGGCATTGTCGGCACCTATACCCTGATCCATCTCAACCATAAAATCAGTAACCAACAACCGACCCTGGCCGTCGGACAAAAGGGCTAGATCATGTCATTTATTCTCGAGGCCTTGAAAAAGTCGGACAACAAACGTCAGGATGGAACGATTCCCAAGCTCGAAACAATCCACGATTCGGTCATTCAGCCTCGCGCAAAACAACCTGGCTGGGTCTGGATACTGCTGTTCGTGCTCATTCTGAATATCGTTGTTCTGTTGTGGCTGTTTGCCCCCTGGCAACAGCAAATCAGCATAACCCCGGAACCTGGGCAAACTGTCGTGCAAAAGCCCCCGACAACTCTTGAACCTCCGGTTGAAGAAACCAGGCCACAGCCAACCGAGACACCTGCGATTAAAGAACCATCTCCGCTACCATCGACGTTGTCTGCCGAGCCGGCTCAACCGACAGAAAAAATTCTTCAACAACCACTTTCTATAAACCCTGACGAAAAGTCCCCTCGCAACACAGACCCAGTCGTTGAACAGCAAAAAATCTACTCCATAAAAGATTTACCGATTTCAATCAGAAGAGATCTGCCGGAGATGCACATGTCGGTGCACGCGTTTTACTCGAATAAGCCTGCGGCGAGCCTGGTTAGAATTAATGACCAGATCATGCGTACCGGTGCCCGTTTAACAGACAAGTACGTGCTGAAAGAGATTACTGCGGAGGGAGCTGTCTTTTTTTATGCCGGCTACCGGTTTCTGGTGCCACGCAAAAATCTTCAAAATAACTAGGAGGCTGTCGGACTATACGAGCTGAAGCGAAAATTTGGATGGTTGAGAACAGATTTTAGCTCGGTTGCAGGCTCATAGCCATAACTATGGGGCAAAACGGAGCTGGAATAAGGGCCAACCCCCCGGGTTTGCAGCCAGTTTATGGATAGTCCGACAGCCTCCTAGAACCTCAAACTCTATTGTTGCGAACAGGACAGAGTTCTCGCCCTGGTTTCCAGGCAGTCAACATGGGATGAGTAAAGACTCAAAATTTTATCGTCTGACAGGGATTCTATCCAGTCATGACGCTCCATGAAGGGCAGATCTCTCTTCTCGTGCAACAGACAATCCTTGGGATTCCCACCCAATGGACATTTGACCATCAGGGCCATCAACTTGCCCCTGATAACTTCGAAGCATTTCAGATTTGGCTTGTTCATTTTTTCCCCCTACCCTTAAGCATTTTTCCCGTTGCACTGACAGGTGTCATCTTGCGGAGTTTGTCTCCCCGTCTGATTATAGCAGCCAGGAGACAGCTTGAGATATGTTTAGAATGTTGAGACCTGTCTCAACGGCACAGTTACGCTGAAGAAAGCCTGCAAATCGTCAGTGGCTTGCGCCCTGTTTGTTATTTTCAATTGCATAAATGAGCTTACGAACCGCTCTTGTCGCATCATCAGCATCCTTGGTGATCGGTTCTGTTTTTCCGTAGGCGCCTGCGACCTGAACCGTAATAAACACAAGTTGATCTGCCAGCAGTCTCAATTCATCAACAAGAGACTGGCGCTCATTTACAGAGAGTTCGGGCTTCATCGGTATGTCCCTCCTTCTTTGCGGGGTGCTTGGTTAGTTATAAGCCTGACAGAGAGTGAGGAAAAAAACAAGTTGGATATGGACTAACTCCGCTTTTCTGCCCCTGTAACGACATTCCGAACTCTGCTACAATGGACGGACAGATCTCCCCTCAGGCCGCCAGACCTATCTGTCCATGACACCATGGAGGTTGTCATGAGAAAACGACTGACAATTATAGCCATTTTTGCCATAGCGTTGGCCGGTTGCGCCCATCAAGTCGGGCCACGCGAAGGAACCGGCAGCCTGCTCGGAGCTGGTGCCGGAGCACTAATCGGGTCACAGATCGGCAGCGGAGGTGGACAGATCGTAGCCGTAGCCCTCGGCACTCTGGCTGGCGCCCTGATTGGGCAGGACATTGGCCGCACCCTTGACCGGGCGGATCAGGCCTACATGCAGCAGAACGCCCAGCGTAGCCTGGAGGCTATCCCCACGAACCAGACCAACAAATGGGTTAACCCGGACACCGGGCACTCAGGTTCAATCACCCCGCTCAAGACCTACCAGAACACCAGTGGAGAGTATTGTCGCGAATACCAGCAGACAGTGGTGATTAACGGCAGCGAACAACAGGCCTATGGTCATGCCTGTCGACAAGCGGACGCCAGCTGGAAAATCACTTCAACGGCACCTTTAACCAAGGTGCAGACAGTCACCAGGTACGTTCCGGTAAACGGCTATCGGATGGGATACCCCTCGACCTATTATCCCGGTTATTACTCCCCGACCTACCTCTGGCCGTTCACCTCGCTCAGCCTCTCGTACGGTCACTATTCCGGTCACAGCCGTCATAGGGGTCACGGCCGTCATTGACCACGACAGAACATTGGAACAAGCAGCGTCCGCAGCAGCGATAGCAGTTGCGGACGCTACAGTCAAAGCCCGCAGCAGAGGGTATATTCGCTCCTGTGTAATAATGCTGAATTTGGCTGGCTCTTCTATCTGTAGCGTTGAAAGAAATCCATAGAATCCTGAAAGCAGGCATTAAGGTTTTGCTTTAGCTGTGTGCTGTAAATCTCTGCTATGACAAGATATTTTGCTTATGACTGATATTTATTCCCGTTATCACACTCGCACATAACCCCATGATGAAACCTGCTGATCCTCTTAACCGAAAGGCAAAAGGCCACTCATCTCGCTGTCTGACGGCCTGATGAAGCGGCTGAAATCAGCCTCATCAAGAGAGGCCATCTCGCCGAGGCTGACCGTCTTCAGGGTATCTATTTCGCTTTCACAGGTATTGTAGGTGGTGTTATAGAACGCGATACGCTTCTCTTTATCAAGCCCCATCAGCAACAGCTGTTGAGCACCCTTTTGGATCTGCTTGATTTTGCAATGCAGGTCGTCAAGGCTTTTTGTCGTCCATACCCCAAGGTAAATCGGGCTGTTGACGTTCCTGACATCTCCGACCAGCTCACCCCGCAGCAGGTCATCCTTTTCGCGCCCCAGGTAGGGCACAAAGTCGAGGTGTTCCGCGAGTTTACGATCCGTGGTGAAAAAATTTCCACTGTCGGGATCGAGGGTGAAGATCATGGTGCGATCGGTAGCCTGACCATAACTCTGGAACAGGACATCCTTGTACTCCTGAAACGGCACATTCTTCATGATGCAGGTGTCGTACTTATGGAGACGCCTGCAGATCCCCAACAGCCATGACCTGATCGCGTTATTGTCGATACGACAGGAGCCCAGCTCTTCCTTCAGGAAATCGAACGATTTGCCACCGAAGCGGTAGAGCAGCACACCCTGGAAGATATCGCGGATATTGTTGTAGCGGCTGAAATGGTAGATCAGATCGAAGCTGAACAGCTCCATCTGTCTGAGCTGCCAGATGAAGATGGTCTTGTCATTCCGACTGGTCTCCTTGGTAATTCTGGTTTTCTGCGTAGTTTTGATCAATCTGACATAGCGGGTACTCAACTCTGCCAACAACTCCGAATCCTTAGTTGTGCTTCTCTTCAAACGGATTGTCCACCGAGTGAACTCCCCTTCTTTGCTGGACACCTCAATGTGATCTGCACCAAAGGTGGCGTAGGTCTGCTGTGTTCCGACCCCTTTGCCAGGCTGGGTTCCTTTGGTTGATTTGCCGACAAAGAGCGGCAACTGGTCCGGCCCCTTTTCAAGTCTCTGTTCAGAAATCCCTGTGCCATTGTCCGTTATGGCCAAGGTCACATTATCCCCTTGCTGTTCCAGCAAAAATTCGATCAGACCAGGATTCCCCGCTGACTTGATCGCATCAAGAGCGTTAGAGACGATATTGATCAGGGCCCTGCTATAGCTGATGTAGGTACCATTGACCGAATCGATCTTAGATCTGAGGACCATCTTCACCTCACAGGAGCTATCCACCGCTTCGATGAAGGGTATAACGCGCTCTGTGATCAGATCCTTGAGAAAGACCTTGTGCGACTGGTGGACATTATCTTCGTACATATTCAGGGTGTTAAGCAGTGCGGTGGTTTCCCGGTTGATATCTTCGGCGACCTTGTTGAAGTTGCCGACCGACAGCATGGCGGTCATGTCAAAGAGGACCTTCAGTGATTTTGTGACATCGTGGCGCACCTTGCTTAGTTCTTCGACCACCGTCACATCCGCGCGTTTCGATGAAACCACCTTCTCCTTGAGCGTCTCAGCAACTACTGACATCAGTTGGAACTTCATCTTGCGGAAGACGACCTGATCTGTGATGCTGAAACCTCTGGTCTGGAAAAAATCGATGGAGCTTAAGAGCTTGTCCCAGACATAGAGATAGATATGGGCATCAGGATCCACCTTATGAGCAAGGTAACGAACGAAGGCTGAGCCTATCCCCTTCCCTCTGCCGAACGGGTTGGTTACCAGTTTGTAGATATGAAAATTTTTCTGGTCTGGAGTCGCGTAAACCAGCAGATATCCGAGCAGTTCCCCCTTTTCGTCCCACACGAAGCTGTGCTCGTAATCGATATCGATGGTGTTGTCGAGGATATAGGGTGAAGGGATCAGCAGAGAATCGATATTGAGCAGGGGGGAATTTCTAATCGCTTTTTCGTATTCAGGGGTCAAGCCTGCTATATAAGGAAATTGACTGGGCTTCCATTCCATGGCGTACCTTGCCCCCATCTTTGTTGAAAACGGTTATCTGGAGTTTCCGCTTGGATGCTATTGTAATGGGAAGCGACAAGAGACTGTCAATCAAAAACCACGCTTGACCAAGCGTTTCAGCCTCACTTCCGGCCAGCGGCATAATCAATATATTCACCGATATAATATTCGGCCGGCTCACTACCTAGCCTGACCGCGTCCCGTCCCTGCATCGTTTCGATCCAGCCGTGAAGCACGTCTAAATGGTCAGGAATCCTCAAACCACGATAGTGTTGCAACACCGACCAGCGTTCGAACCAGGGATAGAAGGCGATATCGGTCAAACCGACCTGCCAACCGAACCAATATGGCCCCTGCCCAGCGCGGCGTTTCAACTCGTCATCCAGCACCGCCAGTACTCGACACATTTCAGATGCGGCAGCGGACTGCTCCTCTTCCTGTTGAGCCGTCAGCAAACGGTAGAACAACGGAACAAAGTTCGACCCGGCATAATCGATCCAGAGTCTGGCTTCGGCACGCTGCTGTGCGGTTGCAGGCAATAGAGGTGGTTCTGCGCAGCATTCGTTAACATACTCGTTGACGATCAACGACTCACGCAACAAAAACTCCCCCTGCCGTAGCGCTGGAACCGCACCCGCCGGGTTGATCTGTGAATACCAATCCGGTTTGTTACGCAGATCGATTTCGACCAAGGTAAAAGGGAGATTCTTCTCCATCAGCGCCAACCGGCTGCGATGTGCAAAAGGACAGACTCGGGCGCTGAACAGCTCAATGTTTTCCATAATCAGCTCCTTTGCGATAAAAACCCTAAGGTCAGCGTAACAGATCACCGAAAAAGAGAACACCGGAGGACTGCAAACTTGCGTTTAGCTCGCAGGTTCTTGCCGGTCTCGTAAGAGACCGTGAGGTAAAGAGTATTAGCTCAAGCAACAGCGCAACTCTCACCATCACAACTCGTCCCAAAAGCCTTGGCAATATGTTCGGCCAGGGAATCAATCGCCAGGTTATTCTCAAGCGGGTTGCGATGCAGCAAAAACGAGGCATCCGGCAGAGGAGGAAAACCCTCGCTTGCGGTCAACGGACGTAAGCCCTCTGGAATGATACTCTGACTCAACACCGTGACGGCCAGCCCGGCCGAAACGGCGGCCTGCAAACCGAGGACACTCGAACTGGTGTAAGCGACCCGGTAATCGATATTCGCTGTTTCAAGCACCTTGATCGCCCAGAGTCGAAAGAAACAATCATTGGGGAAAAGTGCCAGCGGCAGGGGCCTCTCCTCGTGGGGCAGGTACTGTTTTGATGTGACCCAGAGCGTCGGCTCACGGCGCAGGATTATGGCGTTTTCAACAACAGGTTCTTGCGAGGTTGTCATCGCCAGGTCGATCTCCCCTTCCCGCAACAGCGGGATCAGCTTACTGCTCGGTTCACAGGTAACTTTAACTTGAACTTGGGGGTAGGTCCGCGAGAACCCGGCCAGGATCTCAGGTAAAAACCGGGTGGCATAATCGTCCGGTAGCCCGATACGCACCCATCCCGACAGCTCGGGTCGTTTCAGGATCGACACCGCTTCTTCATTGAGCTTGAGAATGCGCCGTGCATAACCGACCAGGGTCAGGCCTTCCGAGGTCAGGCGGGCGGCTTGCCGGTCCCGGTTTAGCAGGGGCTTCCCGACCAACTCCTCCAGTCGCTTGATCTGCATGCTGACCGCCGATTGGGTACGATGGACCTGTGCGGCAGCTTGGCTGAAGTTGCCACCATCGGCAATCGCCAGAAATGTACGCAGCAATTCGGTCGGCAGGTTGATTTGCATGACGGACTCCTATATCAAAAATATTGATGCTAAGTATAAAATAAATTCGTTTGATTGATCAATAGCTATTCTCCATAGTGGAAACACAAACCACAACGGAGGTAATTATATGACTACTCAAAACTGTATTGTTCAACAGGCAGAGTGCTCAGCAAGAAAGCCCAGGCTTCAAATTAAGTCATATTGGAGCAGTCTTGCTACGACGTTCAAACGTTGGAATGAGTTGGCTACACAGCGGCGTCAACTGCACGACATGGACGACCGTCTGCTGAAAGATATTGGTCTCAGTCGGGCCGATGCCGAGCACATTGCCGGTCACCGCTGGTTCTGGGAAGATCCCCTGAATTGCAACGAAGATCTCGATCAACGTTATCGGAGCAGTGATCACTAAATGTGGAGATGATGGGCAGGGGAAAGTTTTTTTTTGAAACAATAGATGTCATTTGTGCAGACTCGAGCCATTACAGGCAACCTCTGCATCTTTAGACATCACGTCCATGTGCTTGCACCACCGAGTTTTACAGATATGCTGTTAGAGAGATCTTCATATCGACATACCCAACCTTTAAGGACAACGGAGGCCCAATGAATAAAAACATCAAAGTTCGATTAATGGAAGCCAAAGACTTTGAGGCCGTTGTTAAGATTGATGAATATGTGCTGAAACAAAGCCGGCGAGAATATTTTGAACAAAAATTTGAATTGCTTTTTAAATCCGGAGAGTTCCTGCCCACCTCCTTTGTTGCCTTGAATGAAAATGACGACATAGCGGGATTCATAATGGGTACGCTGTACATAGGTGACTATGGTATCTCCCGGGATGGTGCAACCATCGATGCCATCGGCGTTGATCCAGACTATCAGCGTCAGGGTATTGGTGAGAAATTAATGGATGAATTTATATTTCATTTAAGACAACTTGAAGTCACTAAGATCAACACCCTGGTCGAGAAGAACGACGCCCGGTTGATGAATTATTTCGATGCGAATAAGTTTAGCCCCTCTAAAACAGTGGTGAACCTGGAACGCAGCATTTAACCACTTGCATTCCAAGTTCCTAAACCATGGCACGGGATCAGGTCTGATCAAATCGGATAACTGCGGATTTCAAACAGAAACAGAAACAGAATCTTTGGCTTAAATCAGATTTTATCAGATCCTATCCGCCTTTATCCCGCGCCAGTTTAAGTTCCAAGACATGCCACGGGATCAGGTCTGATCAAGTCGGATAACTGCGGATACAAACAGAAACAGAGCCTCTGGTTCAAATCAGACCTTATCAGATCCTATCCGCCTTTATCCCGCGCAACATGTTTTAGAAGACAGAGAAAATCTACAGTTGCAGAGAATCAGCCCATTGCCAGGCTCGGCTAATGGGTGGCCTTGTCACCCCAAATTGTTTTCAGCCGTTGATCGCGTCCGCAATTCCAACGGTAAGCCGCATAGCGAAATGAGTAATTTTTGTAATAATCCTGATGATAACTTTCCTCCCCCTTAATGGGATAAAAAGTTGAGGCACTCAAAATCGGGGTCACAATCTCTTCGTCAGGAAACATCGCTGCCACCTGTTCTTTCGATTCCTCGGCAAGTTTCTGTTCCGACCCATTGGCAACAAATATCGCGCTTAGGTAACTATGGCCCCTGTCGCAAAACTGGCCCCCGTCATCAAAGGGATCTACGTTGACCCAGTAATGATCCAACAGCTGCTGATAACTCACCTGACTCGGGTCATAGCTGATCTCAACCGCCTCATAGTGACCTGCATGGTTACCGCTGTAGGTTGGGTCTTTTAAAGTGCCGCCGGTAAAACCGGAGATCACATCGGTAACCCCATCAAGTTTTTCGAAGTCGGATTCCATACACCAGAAACATCCGCCCGCCAATATGGTTTTATCGGCTGTGGCCGGTGCGACAAATGAAAGTAAGATTGCGCACAATAAAAAGATCAGTTTGGTCTTCATAACACCTCCAGAAAATAGCTATTCGCCTCATGATTACCTCGAGATAAATGCCTGATTAAGTCGGTATAAATCTGTGAAATCTTGAAGTAATCTTGAAGCTAGCCTCTGATTTCGCCCTTGTTTTTGTTCTGTGCCTTCGCAAGCAAGGATATGAACAGACTGAGCAGTTCCCTAATTGCAAATCCGAGATCACTTGAACAGTTTCCCGTACTCTGCGTAGCCCTCTTTCTCAAGCTCGGCCGCAGGGACGAACCGTAGTGACGCCGAGTTCAGACAGTAACGCAAGCCGTCCGAAGCGGGACCATCATTGAAAACATGTCCCAGATGCGCATCGCCCTGCTTGCTGCGCACTTCGGTGCGGACCGAGAAGAGACGGGTATCCACCTTCTCAACGATCTCATCCGGATTTAGTGGTCGTGTGAAACTCGGCCAGCCGGTGCCAGAATCATACTTGTCGATCGAGCTGAACAACGGCGTACCGGAGATCACGTCGACATAGATACCAGCCTCGTGATTATCCCAATAGCTATTAGCAAAAGGCGGTTCAGTCCCTTCTTCACGGGTCACCTTATACTGCAGCGGAGTCAACCGGCTCTTGAGCTCCTCATCAGTAGGAAGCAGGCTGCTCTTCTTGTTACCCATCGTTTGCTCCTTCATCATGTCATCCGACTTCATCGATTGAGACATTGTCTTCTCATCGCTCTTCTGGTCCATCCCCTTGCTCTGCACCTGGTGAATAGCCATCAGAACCAGCGGCAGGCTGAGAATTGTGATTATCAGTGTTTTCATGTTGTCCTCCATCTTAGCAGATCCGGTAATTCTTCTGCCTGTGTGTCTATTAACTGAGTAAAGAATACAGGACCCGTTTAACGGCTGATTAATGACTGTGTAAAGATTGGGTAAAGATTTTTTCTGCAGGTGGGGATAGGAGATTTGGAGGGCGCACACCGTAGCTATACCGCTGACGGGTTTGGGTAAACTTCAGGAAAAGCTCCCGCTTGTGACGTCTGTGTGTTATATGCCAAACGTGGCCAGGCATAAAGTATCGATTTGCTCTCGGCATGGCAGCCCTCTCCAGAGTGATAACGTTCTTCATTGAAGTTATAAGTCGATTTTTACCCAAAAAAAACGAGCCATAGGTCATTCCCAGGGCTCAATTTTGGACATTTCCTTATTATTTCAAATATCTACTCTGGTCCGACCCTTCATCAGTCGATAGTTGCGGCAATAAGGACGATCCGCAAGCTGATTAATATGATGCGCTTCATGGGGATCCGGTGAGTCATGCGAGAACCTCTGCGATTAATTTACGAAGTTCCGGAATAAGTTCAGCCTCGAACCAGGGATTCCGGCGCAACCAAAGGTTGTTTCTCGGGCTGGGGTGCGGAAGCGGTACCACCTGTGGCCAATAGGTCCGCCATGACCTCACCCGTTCGGTTAGGGATGAACTGGTTTTACCGAAGTGGTATTCCTGCGCGTACTGTCCGAGCGCCAGGGTGACCTCCAGTTGCTGAAGCTGTTCAAGCAGCTGCTTGCGCCAGGCAGGTGCACATTCGGGTCGTGGTGGCATATCTCCCGATTTTCCTGTGCCGGGGTAGCAGAAGCCCATCGGCAGAAGTGCGATCTGTTCCGGGTCGTAGAAGACTTCGCGTGTTATCCCCAACCATTCACGCAAGCGATCTCCGCTGGCGTCATCGAACGGCACACCAGAGGCGTGAACCTTTCTGCCCGGAGCTTGCCCCGCAATTAAAATTTTTGCCTGTTGGTGCAATTGGAGGACAGGGCGAGGACCGAGTGACAGATGTTCCTCGCAGATGGTGCAAGCACGGACCTCGGTTAGTAAGGGCGAAAGTGATGTCATGGGTTCAGTTCTCTTGAAACGGGCTGATGTTCAAGTTGATTTGCGGCAATGGAGCCTAGCGGAATTGCCGTCCAGTGTAGCCCCTTTGTCAGCCTTTTTGCCTTTGACTTTGCAACGAAAAAACGGTCTGAATCAGCCCCATCATCGCAGTGTTTCCGTTATTGTGACCCTTCTCGAAATCGTTTTCTATCGTAGCCATTTGATTGGTAATGTGAGCAAAGCATAAAACATCTTTGTTCGCTGCTTGTGCAAAGGCATAAAGAGCGGCAGCTTCCATCTCAACGGCAAGAAACCCGCTCTCAGTGATGGCCTTGGTCGCTTCAGCAGTCTCTCGATAAGGAGCATCGGTTGTCCAGGTCCCGCCTTGAATCAACCCTGGAGTAGCTTCCATAATTGGCCCCGCCAAGCTATGGAGGTCGCTTCTCAACGAAACGATTTCAGACGGTGGAAGATAATGATAGCTGGTACCTTCATCACGCAGGCAGCGGTCAATCAACTGGAAATAGGGGGGTAGTTTATGCTGGGCAAGTTGACCGGCAGATGTAATGCTCATCAAAAATTCACAGCCAGAAGCGAAAAGCTGCTCCGCAACCAATACCGCAAACGATGCTCCGACCGCACAACCGACGACTCCAACCGAATCATCCCCAATCTTCAAATTCCGCATTTCCGTATGATAACAAGCCCAACTGTCGTTTATTGGCACATCTGATTCTCTCAGATGCCGTGACAGATCACCATCAGGATCAAGAACGCAGAAGGTGGGAACACTGCATTGGCTCAATCCCTTTTGTCGTCGTGCTTCCCTGATAAGAGCACGCGGTTCAAATAATGAGGCACGATTATAGTGCTTATTCTGTAATATCGGGGGAGTGCTCATGTATTGTCCTTAGGCCAACGGCTCATTGAATTATTAGAGCGCTTCTTTAAGGCCTTCTGCTTCACAACGCAGGTTAAATAAGTGCTCAAGCAGGAGGTTCCCTTTAATGTTGTCACCAACTTTTAATATTCGGCGTAGCCGTACAACCATTAATTATGGAGCAAATATCTCCTCTTTTGGGTAAAAAACAGCAAAACGTTCGACTAGAATTGGATGCGATGGTAGCTGTAGTAGTTTCAGCCCTTTGAGTGGACCGCTAATCGCTCGTCCTGTTATCCACGACCAATGACTGCCTGTTTCTCTATCGATAAATAGAGGTCTCCCCTCGTCGTCTTTCTCATTCAGTTTACTGAATGTCAACACTTTGTCTTTAAATTGGCGTTTCCATACATAAGTCGTCATGGTGGTTTCGTTGTATACAACAAGAATAGGCACTTCATCAAGACGGTCGTTAACGAGCGGTTGAGAGTGCAACGCCTGGTAGGGATAAAGTCTTGCATTGCCGCGCAAAATTACCGCTAAACCAATTTCATCACTACGTCCTTCCATAGCCCCGTAGCTACCCATGAAACCGCCACGCTTTAACCCACCAAGAACCAAAGTTTCAGGATGCCGCTGTCGCCAGTCCTTCCAAGTCGTTACTATTGAGGGGATCAATTCCAGTTGCGCGCCCTTAAGCGGACCCTCTTCGGCGCGGCCGGTGACATTTACCCACAAGGAATTGGTCTGTTTGTCATACATCACAAATGATTGTTGATATAAAATTCCGGCATGTCCAAAATCAAGAGTTCTACCATCAAACACGCGACCATACACGATGGCCGTTTGACAAAGCGGTCACCATCCCACCGCAATTGGCAAACCGGCAATTATATCGTTACCGAGTTCGTGGATGCCCATGATAGAAACCGGATAAGCCTTGGCTTCGCCACCTCGTGCTATACCTATTACCGCGTCATTAGGAAGGACCAACCTAAGTTCTTCGGCTTCCGTTGCTGACCACATACGAGGGTTATTAAACACTGGAAAGTGATCGCGCGGTGCGACTTGGCGGCCGAAAGCGGCGCTAGTTGAGACACACGCTAGCAGGATCATAATCGACAGTAGGGTACAATAGACATAATGCAACATTTCTTCCTCCCATCCCTCTGTGTTGATGTCAGAAATTATAAGCATGATAACTAAAAAAACACATTGTATGTGCTTTCGCAAGAGTTTGGATGAGAGGGCCAACATGATCCAATCAATTTTTGAGGGTCCTGAGAATAAAAAAACCTCCCGTTTCAGTAACACGGCGGGTTCAAAATACATGAAGATCTACTTTGGGGTCGGACCAAGCCAACATCCCGTTTTTCAACAAGAAACATCTCACAAATGTAGTTTTTGTGAGCTTATAGGTCGATTTTCGAGCCCAAATACAGCCCCATAATCGGTTTCCGTCTCACGCAACACACAAAGCCCATCAGTTTGAGCAAGCTCTCGATTGCGACCTTGGATCCCGAGAGCCTGCTGGGTTCGCTGGGCAAACTCGGTGCTCCCAACGGAGATACTTTGTGACCAGATCTCTTCGCGCTGCAGCTCTTCTTGCAGAGCGTTTGCAATCCAATCTCTATGTGCTTCTCTCAAAGCATCGACACTGCTTACTTCCAGTGCGTCGATAAGAGCATTTAAATCAATGATCGTATTACGGCGTCGATTGCCTTGAATTTCATGATAAAAGGAAAAGGGGACGGATTTATTTTCCCATGTATCAACACATCAACATTCCAGACAGACATATGCGCGCAGTAAGCCGCGTTGACAACTAGAGTTGTTTTGTATATATTCATACAATCTTTTGTATATATTCATACAATTTCATGTACGGAAAGATACAAATGGAATACAGGTTAAACAAGGACCAACTCCTCGACATTCTGGGAGAGTGGAATCGCTACCTCAGACGAAAGGTCCATCTGATTGCCTGCGGTGGTACAGCCATGACCTTGAAGGGAGTAAAACCTTCGACAAAAGATGTCGATTTCATGGTTCCTAACATAAAAGAGAGGCAGTACCTGATAAAACAAATTGAGATGCTTGGCTACCGGCAAGTGACCCAATACGGGTGGGAACGCAAGGGAGAGGATTTCCGGTTCGACCTCTTTCAGGGCAACCGTATTCACACCACGGAACTACTAGAATCCCCCCTTGATAAAGGCAGGAACACTCTTCTGATGGATTTTTCGCATCTCTATATAGGCATCCTGAATTCGTATGATCTGATTGCCAGCAAACTGATGCGTGGAACCCAGGTCGACTTTGATGATTGCTTGATGCTAGTCAATGCCAGTAGAGAAGAACTAGATATGACAACACTAGTCGACCGCTTCAACGAAATGATCCTCTACGACACATCAGAAGTTCGCCTGAGGCCGAACATTGACCGGTTCGTGAATATCTTAAGAGAGAATGATCTTTATGACTGACAAAAAACTCCTTAAAAGCCTATCAAACCTCGGGTTTCCGATGTTTGAGCCGAGTGAAGAGCTGGACGTCAACGAGACCCTGGCCGAGGTGGTAAAGAGCCGCGACACCCGTCTGTGGGAAGGGTTTCCAGTCCTATTAGCAAATGCTGCTGACAGCTATCAGTTTTCTCCTGTGCTGGTCGAACAGCAACTGTCCAACAAAGGTCAGAAAAAGCACTTCCACCAGCTGATGCTGTTGTCTCTATCGCTTTATACAGTTCACCATCTGACATTTCCCTGGTCCAACAAGTTCAAGAAAACTCTTTCAGATAATGACAAGTCACAGGTCAAAAAGTGGAGAAATTACCTTGTCCATAATCAGCCTCTCCAGTGGGAGGGCACTGAACTCGACCCTGAACGATTAAGAGGGCTGTTTGCTTTATATTTTGAACAGAATGCTGAAAAAAGCAGGCGACAGAAAGACAAGTTCGAAGAATTTTCGCTGGAGTATGCCTTGTCTCAAGTGTTCTCACCGAAACAGAAGGAACTGTTCAAAAAGAAGCTCGAAGGTCTCCCTCTGACCAAAACCGAACAGGAGTATTACTCCCGAACCGTTAAGAAAAAAGTGGTTGCCCTGGCCAACTCAGAACTGAATAGTCTCTCTCGAAAACTGTTGGAGCAGTAAATAGCAAGACCGGGGTCAGCCCTTGACGGGATGTTGCTCAAACCGATCTGAATTTTGCGACGAAGCTACAACCGATTCATTACGAAGGCTAAATTAAACAGCAGCGTAGAAACAATATTGCCCCGAGCCATGCTTCAAATCAGCAGAGATTG